>DASYZD010000332.1:0-14568 GCA_035946655.1 Allostellaceae bacterium
CCACGCCCTTGTCGTTGTTGTAGGCGGTCTCGCACTCTTCATAGGTGATCTTGACCCCGCCGACGCCGCCGTCGCGGGCGTTGACCATGTCGAGGTAGTCGGCATAGCCGTCGGCGAACGGGATGCCGTTGGGCGCATAGGGGCCGGTGCGGTAGACGAGGCGCGGGATGAACTGCTCGTTCTGCGCGAACGCGATGCCGGGGCCGATGCCGAAGGCGGCAACCGCCGCCGCCATCGCCAAGATCCTCACACGCTTCATCTTTTCCTCCCCAAGTTGCATGGTCCCAGAGTAGGCTCGCGCTTCTGCCGGCGCAATCTTCCTCGCGTTCAATGCGGGAACGGCCAGAGCCGCAGCTTTTCCTTGGCCACCTGCCACAGCCGCGCGAGGCCGCGCGGCTCGACGATCAAGAAGAAGATGATAAGGGCACCGAAGACCATCGATTCGAGATTGGTCAAGACGTTGACCGGCAGCTCGGAGCCGATGAGCCGCGGCACGAGATCGAGAAGGATCGGCAGCAGCACGATGAAGGCGGCGCCGAGAAACGAACCCAAGATGCTGCCGAGCCCGCCGATGATGATCATGAAGAGGATCTGGAACGAGCGGTCGATGTCGAAGGCGCCGGCCTCGACCGCGCTGGTATAGATGAAGGCCCACATCGCGCCGGCGATGCCGCAGTAGAACGAACTGATCGCGAAGGCGAGGAGCTTCGTTTTCAAGGGGTCGATGCCGATGATCTCGGCGGCGATGTCCTGGTCGCGGATCGCCATCCAGGCGCGCCCGATGCGGCCGCGCACCAGGTTCTTGGCGATCAGCGCGAGGATGAGGACGACGGTGAGGACGAACAGGTATTTGGCGCGCGGGTCGGCTTCGGCGCCGGTGACATAGACCTGCCCGAAGACCGCGCGCGGCGGCGCGCTGATGACGCCAGAGGCGCTGTAATTGTAGAACCACGGGAATTTGTTGAAGAGCCAGATGAGGAAGAACTGCGCGGCGAGCGTCGCCACGGCGAGGTAGAAGCCTTTGATCCTGAGGCTTGGAAACCCGAACGCGACGCCGACGAGCGCGGTTGTGAGGCCGGCGAGGACGAGGATCAGGACGATGTTGAGACCGGGAAACGAGGTGGTGAGCTTGTAGGTCGCAAAGGCGCCCACCGCCATGAAGCCGCCGGTGCCGAGCGAGACTTGCCCCGCAAACCCGGTCAACAGATTGAGCCCGAGCGCTGCCAGCGCATAGACGAGGAACGGGATCATGATCGTCAACAGCCAGTATTCCGACCCCACCGCCGGAATGACCAGATACGCGATCGCCAGCGCGGCAAACGCCAGCCAGCGGTCTTGGCGGATCGGAAAGATTGCTTCGTCGGCGGCGTAGCTGGTCTTGAATTGGCCGACCTCGCGGTAAATCATCTCAGGCCTTCAGAAGCTCGTCGCCCCCGCGAAAGCGGGGGTCCAGGATAGGCGACGGAGCGTTTGCCCCTGGATTCCCGCATTCGCGGGAATGACGAGACAGTTATGCGGACGCACTCTTCACACCCGCTCGATGATGCGTTCGCCGAAGAGGCCTTGCGGACGGAACAGGAGGACGACGAGCGCGAGGGCATAGGCGAACCAGTCCTCGATCGCGCCACCGACGGCCGGTCCCCAGAAGACTTCGGCGAGCTTCTCGCCGACCCCGATGATGAGGCCGCCGACGATCGCGCCCGGGACCGAGGTGAAGCCGCCGAGCATCAAGACCGGCAGCGCTTTGAGCGCCACCAGCTCGATCGAGAACTGCACGCCGAGATTGCTGCCCCACATGATGCCGGCGACGAGCCCGACGATCCCGGCGACCGACCACACGATGACCCAGATAAAGCGCAACGGGATGCCGATCGATTGCGCGGCCTGGTGATCGTCGGCGACGGCGCGTAGCGCCCGGCCGATCGCGGTCTTCTGGAAGAAGAGGGCGAGCGCGGCGACGAGCGAGCCCGCGACCGCCGCGGCAACGAGATCGAACTGGTTGACGAGGACCCCGCCGATAATCAGCGGCGCCTTGGGGATCCCGATATCGAGCGGATGAACATCGCCGCCCCAGACCAATTGACCGAAGCCGTCGAGGAAGAAACCAAGCCCGATCGTCGCCATGAACAGGATGATCTGCTCCTGGTTGACGAGGCGGCGCAAGATCAGCCGCTCGACCAGGATCGCGAGGAGCACCATGATGGCCGCCGCCAGGACAAAGGCGCCGGCTGTCGGTATGCCGCGCTCGATCAGCCCGACAAAGCACAACGCGGCGAAGAGGACCATCGTGCCCTGGGCAAAGTTGAAGACGCCTGACGCCTTGTAAATCAGCACGAACCCAAGGGCGACGAGCGAGTACATTACCCCGGAGAGGAGCCCGCCGATCACCACCTCGACGACGAATTCGGGGTTGTCCCACATCGTCGCGAACGGGGTGACGAAGACGGCTTGGATCATGTCCATCGGAGCGACGTCCTAAACCGCGATCCCGGCGCAGACCGGGACCGATGTTTCAACCGCCTCCCAAGCGGGCAGGTGGAGCCCGGCATGCGCATGCGCCGGGACCGCAGTTGATTGGCACGCCGTTGTTTTCACCGCTCGACCCCGAGATAGGCGGCGATGACGGCGGGGTCGCTGCGCACGTCGTCGGGCGGGCCGTCGGCGAGCTTGCGGCCGTAATCGAGGACGGCGACCCGGTCGGAAATATCCATGACGACGCCCATGTCGTGCTCGATCAGAGCGATCGTCGTGCCGAATTCGTCGTTCACATCGAGGATGAAGCGGCACATGTCCTCCTTCTCCTCGACATTCATCCCGGCCATCGGTTCGTCGAGGAGCAGAAGTTCCGGCTCCATCGCCAGCGCGCGGGCCAGTTCGACGCGCTTTTGCAAGCCATAGGCGAGTTGCCCGACCGGCACCTTCCTGATCGCCTCGATCTCGAGAAAGTCGATGATGCGCTCGACCGCAGCGCGGTGCTCGAGCTCTTCGGTCGCGGCGGGCCCGACATGGAGCGCTTGCCAGAACAGGTTCTTACGCATCCGCATGAGGCGCCCGGTCATGATGTTGTCGAGCGTCGTCATGCCGCGGAAGAGGGCGACGTTCTGAAAGGTGCGAGCGATGCCCTGGGCGGCTGCTTCATGCGGCCGCATGCGGCGGCGCGTCACCCCCTTCCAGGTGAGGGAGCCGCGCTGCGGGTGATAGAAGCCGTTGATAACGTTGAGGAGCGAAGTTTTCCCGGCGCCGTTGGGGCCGATGATCGCGAATATCTCGTGCTCGCGGATGGCGAGGCTAACCTCGCTCAGTGCCTGGATGCCGCCAAAGGAAAGGCTGATCGATTGGGCGTCGAGGATCGCCTCGCCGATCTGCCGATCCGGCATCAGGCGACGGCTTCCGTGCGGCGCACCGGCTCGGGCGGTGGCGCCGGGCGCGGCACCGGCGCAGTCGCGACCTCGCGGACCCTGAGCTCGGCGCGCATCGTGCCGCGACGGCCGTCCTCGAAGGTCACCTCGCTTTCGATGTGCCCGGTCTCGGCGCCGGCATAGAGCGCCTCGACAAGGCTCCGGTAGCGTTCGGCGATGATGCGGCGGCGCACCTTGCGGGTGCGTGTCAATTCGCCGTCATCGGCGTCGAGCTCCTTGTGCAGGATCAGAAACCGGCGGATCTGCGAGGGGGCGAGGTGGGGCTCGGCGGCGAGGTCGCGGTTGACCGATGCGATGCAGCCCTCGATCAGATCGTAGACCCCTTCGTTGGCCGCCAGCTCCTGGTAGGAAGCGTAGGCGAGGCTACGCCGCTCGGCCCAGTTGCCGACCGCTTCGAGGTCGATGTTGATAAACGCGGCGACAAAGTCGCGCCCGTCGCCGAACGCCACGGCCTCCTTAATGTAAGGGAAGAATTTGAGCTTGTTCTCGATGAATTTGGGCGCGAACAGCGCGCCGCCCTCGAGGTGCCCGACGTCGCGGGCGCGGTCGACGATCGTCAACTGCCGGTCGGCGTCGAAAAACCCGGCATCGCCCGTATGCACCCAATCGTCCGCGCCCTTCATTTCGGCGGTTGCCTCCGGGTTCTTGTAGTAGGATTGGAAGGCGCCGGGGCTGCGGAACAAGACTTCGCCCCCCTCGGCGATTCTGATCTCGACCCCGGGGATCGGCACGCCGACCGTGTCGGGTCGCGCCGCCCCGTCCCTCTGGATGCACAGGAAGACCGAACTCTCGGTCATCCCGTAAAGCTGCTTCAGATTGATCCCGAGCGCGCGATAAAACAGGAAAAGATCGGGCCCGATCGCTTCGCCCGCGGTATAGGCCACCCGGACGCGGCTCAGTCCGAGGGTGTTCTTGAGGGGGCCGTAGACCAGAAGATTGCCGAGCCGATAGAGCGCGCGGTCCCGCCAGGAGACCGCCCGGCCATCGAGGAGCGCCGGACCGGCGCGCCGGGCGACGCCGAGAAAATAATCGAAGATCCGCCGTTTCCACCAGGCGGCATCCTCCATGCGGATCATCACCTGGGTCAGGATGGTCTCGAAGATCCGCGGCGGCGCGAACAGATAGCTCGGCCCCAATTCGCGCAAATCGGCCATCGCGGTGGCCCCCGATTCCGGGCAGGACACGCAGAACCCGGTGCAATAGGCCTGGACGTAGGAGAAGATATGCTCGCCGATCCACGCCATCGGCAGGTAGGCGAGAACCTCCTCCCGGTCCGTCAGCCCCTCGAATGCGATGGCCGCGCGGGCGGTCGCGATCAGATTGTCGAAGCTCAGCACGACCCCTTTCGGCCGGCCGGTGGTACCGGAAGTGTAAAGGATGATCGCTGTGTCAGCGCCTTCCCCGCGGGCGATCTCGCGGGTGACGAAATCGGGGCGTTCTCGCAGCAGGGCCTGCCCTTCCTCGCGCACCCGGTCATAAGGGTGGAGATAGGCCTCTTTGTAATGTCGCAGCCCGCGCGGGTCGCAGAAAATCACGTGCTCCAAGAGCGGGCAGCGCTCCTTGACGAGGACCAGCTTGTCGACCTGCTCTTGGCCTTCGACGATGGCGAAACGCATCTCGGCGTGGTCGAGGACAAAGGCCATCTCATCGGCGATCGAATCCTGATAGACCGGCACGGGCACCCCGCCCAGCGCCTGAGTCGCGGCGATCGCCCAATAAAGCCGGGGGCGGTTGTCGCCGATGATCGCCAGCTTGTCGCCGCGCCTAAAGCCGAGGGCGGCGAGCCCGCCGGCGAGCGCGGCGACCTCGGAGGCGACCTGCGCCCAGCTCCAGCTTTGCCAGATGCCGTAATCCTTTTCCCGCATCGCCGGCCGATCGGGGCGCAGCCGGGCATGCGCCATCAGCATCTTCGGAAAGGTGTCGAGGGCCTCGGTGCGGGGCGCGGCCACCGCGGCGGGTTCGGTCGTCGCATCGACAACGATAGGCGTCATCCGGCGTTCCCTAACGGCCGGGGACTGTCTCGTCCGCGCAGCACGCCGCGGTAGGTAGGGGAGAGAAGGCGACGGGTCAAGCTGCTCTGCGGGCCGCGGTCGGCCTCCGCTGTTGCCTCGCGCCGCGACATCGACGAGCGTTCGGGTTCGCGCAGCCTTGGAGCCGGTGAATGCAAACCTCTAGCGGCGTCCCCATCCGCTCACGCACGGCGCAGGACTGGCTCGCGGCGGCGCGGCGCTGCGAGCGCGAGGGCGAGCTGTTCCAGGCCTATGACATTGCGCGCCAGGGTTTGGCGCGATTTCCGCGCGATCTGACGCTGCAGCATTGCGCGGTCTTGTGCCTGGCCTCGATCCCTGCGACCGGGCAGGCGAGCGAGTTGTTCGACAAACTCGGGCTCGACCTATCGGACCTCGAGCTCGCCGGCTTGCCGCCGGCGCTGCGGCTGGACCTTCCCAGCCTGAAGGCGCGGCTGAAGAAGGACGCGGCGCTTGCAACCGCCGGGGACCTAAGGCGCGGCCCTCTCCGCGAGGCGGCCACCCTCTATGAGCGCTGCTATCTGCGAGAGGCGGCGGCCGGCAACCCGGAGGCCTATTACCCCGCGATCAATGCGGCCACATTGTGGCTGCTCGCTGAGGATCGCGAGGTTGCCGCCCGGCTGGCGCGCGACGTTCTCGCGCGGCTCGACGCCCAACCGGGAGCGCAGGGCTATTACGAACTGGTCAGCGCCGCCGAGGCCCGCCTCGTCCTCGGCGAGGTCGCCGCCGCCCGCGCCGTAATGGTTCGCGCCCGCGCCGCGGTGACCGGCACGGCCGACGCCGATTACCGGGCGCTGGCCAGCACGATCCGGCAATTGCGCCTGGTCGTCGCGGCCAATCGGCTCGACCCTTCGCTGTTGGCAGTCCTGGCGCCGCCACTGGTCTTGCACTATTGCGGCTACATGATCGCCGCGCCGGGAACCCGGGGCCGCCTGCCGGCCGATCAGGCGGGGCGGGTCGGGCAAGAGATCGAGCAAAAAATTGCTGCTGCCGATGTCGGGTTTGCGTTTGGCTCGCTGGCGGCCGGCGCCGATATCCTGTTCGCCGAAGCGCTGTTGGCGCGCGGTGCCCGTCTTCACGTCATCCTGCCGTTCGGGCGGCGCGAATTTGTCGGCGTGTCGGTTCGGCCGTTCGGAGCGGACTGGGTCGGCCGCTTCAACCGCTGCTTCGCGGCGGCGACCAGTGTTCGCTATGCCACCCGCGACCGCTACCTCGGTGACGACCAGCTCTTTGCCTACTGCAGCCAGCTGGCGATGGGGCTGGCGCTCCTGGCCGCCCGTCACCTCGAAACCCAGGCGGAGCAGGTCGCGGTGTGGGACGGCAATGCCGCGGCCGGCCCGGGCGGAACCGCGATCGATGTTGCGGGCTGGCGGCGCAGTTTGTATCCCTCGACCCGGATCGATCCCGGCCGCGCGCCCCCCGGCCGGGCTGCCGTGCCGAGGCGGGGCGGCAGCGGGCGGCGCACCCGCGCCATGCTGTTCGGCGACATCAGCGGCTTCAGCAGATTGACTGATAGCCAGCTGCCCCCCTTCGTCGAACGCGTGCTCGGCGCCCTTGCCGGGGTCATCGAGCGCTACCGCAGGGACATCCTCTTCGCCAACACCTGGGGCGACGGCCTGTTTCTGGTGTTCGACGATCCCGGAACGGCGGCGAGTTGTGCGCTCGACCTGCAGGACGCCGTCGCTGCGCTCGATTTCGCGGCGGCTGGCCTCCCCGCCGGCATGGGATTGCGCCTCGGCGGCCATTTGGGGCCGGTCTACACCGCACGCGACCCGATCCTCCAGCGCGACAATTTCTTCGGTGCCCATGTCAGCCGCGCCGCGCGGATCGAGCCGGTGACGCCCGCCCGCTGCATCTACCTCACCGAGACGCTGGCCGCCGTGCTGGCGCTCCACAACGCCGACCGCTTCCAATGCGATTACGTCGGCATGACCCAGGCCGCCAAACGCTACGGCAAGATGCGCATGTTCCTGTTGCGCCGCCGTGCCGCCTCAACCCAACCGTGCTAAGCCGACAAGGCCATTGGGTCCCTGCGCAGGCAGGGACCCAGCGGTCGCCATGGTCGGATGGCTCGAGGCTTGTCTCGGGCGTCCGCGTCTTTGCTATTTAATTGGGGGGTGCCGGGTGGATGTTTGAGACTTCTCGAAATATTCGCCGTCAGCACCCGCATCCTTCTGGCAGCCAAGTTCTTCCGCGGAAGGCCACCGAGATTCGTCAGACGACGGCCACGGACTGAGGTTCGTGTTCGGTTGTTGCCTCAAGCCGCGACATCGGGGACGCTAGGGCGTTAACGCCCCTATCCACCCGAAGGTGACCCGATGAAAATCACCGCTACCCGTACCCAGCTCGTCGAATTGCCGGCGGACGAGCCACTGGCCGGCGCCGCTGACAACCCAAGCGGCAAGCGCCCGATCGTGACCTTGCGGGTGGAGACCGACGCCGGGGTCGAGGGGCTGGGCGTCAGCTATTTCGGCGGGGCACTGACCCGGACGCTGGCGCGCGCGATCGACGAATTGGGCGCGCTCGCGGTCGGCGAGGACCCGGTGCGGGTCGAGGCTGTGCAACAAAAGCTGCGCACGGCGGCCGGCGGGTCGGCGGGGCCGGGCGGGATCTACAACCTCGCGCTGTCGGCCATTGACATCGCGCTCTGGGACATCCGCGCCAAGTCGATGAACCTGCCGCTGTGGAAGCTGTTGGGCGGGGCGCGCGAGAGGGTGCCGACCTATGCCTCCGGCGCCCTGATGCGCGGTCTCTCGCTGGACCGCGTGGTCCGCGCCGCCGCCACCCTGAAGGACAAGGGGTGGCGCGAGATGAAGACGCAGATGGCGCTGCCCGGCGAAACGACGCCGGCGCTCGAAGTCGAGCGCATGGTCAAGATCCGCGAGGCGATCGGCCCGGACATCCGGCTCATGTGCGACATCAACCAGCGCTGGCGACCCGAGCAGGCGATCGATATCGGCCGCCGGGTGGAAGATGCCGGGGTCGGGCTCTTCTGGCTCGAAGACGTGACGACGGCCGACGACTATCCCGGCCTCGCCCGCATTACGGGCGCGCTGTCGACCCCGGTCGCCGGCGGCGAATATGTCTGGGGCATGGTGCCGTTCCGCCACATGCTGGAAGCCCGCTCGGTCGATATCCCGATGATCGATCTGGTGCGGGTCGGCGGCATCACCCAATGGCTGAAGGTCGCCGGGATGGCCGAAGCCTTCAACCTGCCGGTCGTCAGCCACCTGATCCCCGAAGTCCATGTCCACCTGATTGGAGCGGTTCCCAACGGGCTGACCGTCGAATACATGCCGTGGCTGGTGCCGCTGTTCAAAGACGTGCCGGTGCAAGTTGGGGGCGAACTCCCAATGCCAAGCGCGCCCGGCCTCGGCCTTGAATTCGACCCGAAGACGCTCGACCGCTACAAGGCCTGAAACCGACACCAGAGCGAGCATTGCGGTGAGCGACTGGACCGACGGCTACGTTGCCGAAATCGGCTATACGTTCGGCTATCACGGCGAATTGAACCCAGTGCGGATCGCGATGCCGTTTCTGAATGCGGCGCTGGTCCCGCCGCGCATCGCCACCGCCTGCGAGCTCGGCTTTGGACAGGGCGTCAGCGTCAACATCCACGCCGCCGCCTCGAGCGTGTCCTGGTACGGCACCGATTTCAACCCGGCGCATGCCGCGTTCGCGCAATCCTTGGCGCAAGCGGCGGGATCGGGCGCACAGCTGTTCGATCAATCCTTCGCCGAATTCTGCTTGCGCGCGGACCTGCCCGATTTCGATTACATTGCGCTCCACGGGATCTGGAGCTGGGTGTCGGCGGAGAACCGGCGGGTCATCATCGACTTCATCCGGAGGAAGCTGAAGGTCGGCGGCCTCCTCTTCATCAGCTACAATTGCCAGCCCGGCTTTGCCGCCATGGTGCCGTTGCGCCACCTGCTGACCGAGCATGCCGGGATGATGGCCGCGCCCAGCCTCGGCATCGTTGCCCGGATTGATGGCGCGGTCGACTTTGCCGAGAGGCTGCTGGCGCTCAACCCCGGCTTCGCCGTTGCCAACCCGACGATCGCCGAACGGCTCAACCTCATCAAGCGATACGACCGGCATTATCTGGCGCACGAATATTTCAATCGCGATTGGACGGCGATGCTGTTCCGTGAGCTCGCCGAAAACCTGGCGCCGGCAAAACTGAACTACGCCTGTTCAGCCCATTACCTGGACCATATCGATGCGCTGAATATGACGGAGGCGCAGCACGCGTTCCTGGGCGAGATTCCCGACCCGATGTTTCGCCAGTCGGTGGTCGATTTCATCGTGAACCAGCAATTTCGCCGCGACTATTGGGTCAAGGGCGTGCGACGGCTGTTACCACTCGAGCAGACCGAGGCGCTCCGGCCGCTCAGGGTCTTGCTGACCAGCCCGCGCAGTGCGGTCGCCAACACCGTCCAGGGAGCCCTTGGCGAGCGCGAGTTGAACCTCGACGTCTACGACCCGATCCTCGATGCGCTCGGCGATCACCAGCCCAAGACGCTCGGCGAACTCGAAACGGCGGTGGGCGGCGACGAGCTCACGCTCGGAGGGATCTTCGAAGCCATCATGGTGCTGGCCGGCAAGGGTGATCTCGCACTGGTGCAGGATGACGCCGCCCAGGCGGCCGCCCGAGTGCACACCGATAAGCTTAATCGCTGGATGTTCGACAAGGCGCGCAGCAGCGAAGAGTTGGGAACACTGGCGAGCCCGGTGACCGGGGGCGGCATCCCCGTGTCGCGCTTCCATCAACTGTTCCTCCTCGCGCGGACGCAGGACCGCACGTCACCCGACGAGATGGCCCGCTTTGCGTGGGACTTGCTGGCGGTACAGGGGCACCAGGTGCTCAAGGACGGCAAACCGGTGGAGACCCCCGAGGAAAGCCTCGCCGCTCTGGCCGCGGCGGCGCACGAGTTCATCGACACGCGGCTGCCGGTCCTGCAGTCACTGCAAATCGCCTGAGCGACCGCTGGATCATCGAGGGAGGCTGTGAGATGAAGATCGCGTCAATCGAGACCGGCATCGTCCTGTTGCCCAACGACGAGCCGCTCGCCGGGTTCTCGGAAAATCCCAACGCGAAGAACCCGATCGTCTGGCTGAAATTGCGCAGCGATGACGGGTTGGAGGGGCTCGGCGTGTGCTATTTCGGGGGTGCGCTGACCCGCACCCTGCGCCACGCGGTCGACGAATTGGGCGCGCTCTTGATCGGCGAAGATCCGTTGCGCCTCGAGGCCGTCGCCAAGAAGCTGCGAGACGCGGCCGGCCAGTCGGGCCCGGCCGGCATCTTGACGATGGCGATGTCGGCGATCGACGTCGCGCTGTGGGATCTGAAGGGGAAGGCGCTCGGCCTCCCGTTGTGGAAACTGCTCGGCGGCGGGCGCGACAAGATCCCAACCTATGCCTCTGGAGCGCTCCGGCGCGGCTTGCACCTCGACGAGGCGGTGACGGCCGCCGGCCGGCTGCGCGAGAAGGGCCATCGCCAGGCCAAGATGCAATTGGGGCTGCCCGGCGTGACCTCGCCCGCGCGCGAAGTCGAGCAGGCCCGCCTCATTCGCCAGGCGGTCGGCCCCGACATGGACCTGATGTGCGACATCAACCAGCGCTGGCGGCCCGAGCAGGCGATCGATATCGGGCGACGGGTGGAAGACGCGGGGGTCGGCCTGTTCTGGCTCGAAGACGTGACCGCGCACGACGATTACGCCGGGCTCGCGCGGGTGACCGCGGCGCTGTCGACGCCGGTCGCCGGCGGCGAATACCTCTACGGCATCACCCCCTTCCGCCACATGGTGGAAGCCCGCTCGGTCGACATCGTGATGATCGACCAGGTGCGCTCGGGCGGGATCACGCCCTGGCTCAAAATCGCCGCGATGGCGGAAGCCTTCAACCTGCCGGTCGTCAGCCACGGCGTCCCGGAAATCCACGTCCATCTGGTTGGCGCGGTGCCGAACGGCCTCACCGTCGAATACATGCCGCGCCTCTTCCCCTTGTGGAAAGCGGTGCCGCAGCCCGTCCAAGGCATGCTCGACATGCCGGCCGCGCCGGGCCTCGGCCTCGAATTCGACCCGGCCGCGATCGACAAATACCGGCCCTGAGCCCCCGATCTCGATCGTCTCGGGCTGTGGTGTCGCCGGTGTTATCGGCGTCGGCTTTGGACTCGATCCGGCGCAGCGCGCTGCACGGCTCGATCCGATTGCGGCATTGCGCTTCGAGTAGGGCGCCCGCCGCGTCACTGGCACGCCTTCGCATCGGCGACCGCGTCGGCAAAATCGTCGTGGGCATCGTCGAGCACCCGCATCTGGGCGGCGCAGTCGTCGCGCTGGGCGCTCGCGGAGACGCATTTTGCATAGCTCGAAAGCGCGTCCACGACCTGGGCGACGGCGGTCGTGTAGCGATTGGCGACAGTGCTGCAATCGGCCGTGTCGGCATCCGGGGCTGCCAACAGCGCGAGCGCGACGAGGCCGGCGGAGATGCTATGCAACCGGCTGTTCCCTCCGTCCAAAGCGTCAAGGTGGGATCATGCGGTTGACGCTTGATCCCGGCACCGATATAAGCCCGCTCTCCCCGTTGGCAACGATCCAGCATGCCGCATCATAAATCCGCCGAGAAACGGCTTCGCCAAACTGAAAAGCGCACGGTCATCAACCGCGCCCGGTTGAGCCGGGTGCGTACCTTTGTCAAGAAGGTCGAGACCGCGATCGAGACCGGCGACAAGGCGGCGGCCCAGTCGGCCTTTCAGCTCGCTCAACCCGAGCTGCATCGGGCGACCACCAAAGGCGTCCTCCACAAGAACACGGTATCGCGCAAGCTGTCGCGGCTCGCGCTGCGGATCAACGCTCTCTAACTCGCCTCCGGGCTCGCGCGAGGGTTTTCAGGGGGTTACGCGAGAGTGCCATAAATTTGTCTTCGTTCCTGTTTCGATCTCGTTGCCTCCGCCCCGACATGTGGCTAAGGTTTGCAGCAACGAAGCCGCGAACTGCGCAGCTATCGTGTAGATCTCGGTAGTCGTCACGACATCGGCATGTATTAGCCAAGTCATTCGAGAGATGGCTTGGTGAAATAGGGGAGGCGTGTCCGATATTTACACAACACCCGCGATCTAATATTGAATTGGCTGAGAACGTCGCGACAGAGCTTTAGGCTGTATCAAACCAAGAAACGGTCTTTGCTTGGGGGGACAGAGTGGCGGGGGAATCAGTTAGAAGCGGCAGAATCGATGCTGTCCTGGGGTCGGGCATCGTGGCGTGGGGCCGGGTGCTGGGCCACCTCAAGGACGAGGTCGGCGAGACCGCGTACCGCTCGTGGCTCCAAGCGTTGCGTATCGAGCGGATCGACGAGGGCGAGGCCGTGGTCGCGGCGCCGACCCGTTTTTTGCGCAACTGGGTGGCGACCCACTACGCCGACCGGCTGCTCGCACTGTGGCGCGCCGAAAACCCGCAGGTCGACCGGATATTACTGATCGTCGATCCGCGGGTTGCAGCCCAAGTGCGTGAACCGGGAGGGGATGCCGAGCCCTCCGGCGCGGCGCCGGCCGCCGACGATCCGGCGAGCCCCGGCGAAATCGCGGATGACAGGGGCTATCTGTCGGCGCCGCTCGATCCGCGCTGCACGTTTGAGAACTTCGTCGTCGGCAAGCCAAACGAGTTGGCGCACGCCGCTGCCCGGCGGGTGGCCGAGGCCTGCGCCAGCCCGGTCCATACCGTGCCGTTCAACCCGCTGTTCCTCTATGGCGGCGTCGGTCTCGGCAAGACCCATCTGATGCATGCCATCGCCTGGCATGTCCGCATGAATGCCCCGCGCCGCAAGGTGATCTACCTTTCGGCCGAGAAATTCATGTATCAATTCATTCGGGCATTACGCTTTCGCTCGACGATGGACTTCAAAGACCAGTTCCGCTCTGTCGATCTGTTGATGATCGACGACGTACAATTCATCAGCGGCAAGGATTCGACCCAGGAGGAGTTTTTTCATACCTTCAACGCGCTGGTCGATCAGAACCGCCAGATCGTCATATCTGCCGACAAGTCGCCGGTCGACCTCGAAGGCCTGGAAGAGCGCATGCGCTCGCGGCTCGGCTGGGGCCTGGTTGCCGACATCCACCCGACGACCTACGAACTGCGCCTCGGCATCCTGCAATCGAAGGCCGAGCAGAGCGGGCTGCGTCTGCCGCAGAAGCTGATGGAGTTTCTTGCCCATAAGATCGTCTCGAATGTCCGCGAGCTCGAGGGGGCGCTCAACCGCATCACCGCGCAGATGCAGCTCACCGGCCGCGACATCACGCTCGAAAGCGCGCAGGAGTTGTTGCACGATCTCCTGCGGGCCAACGAGCGGCGGGTAACGATCGACGAAATCCAGAAGCGGGTCGCCGAGCATTTCACGATCAAGATGGCCGAGATGACCTCTGCTCGGCGCGCGCGCATCGTCGCGCGGCCCCGCCAGGTCGCGATGTATCTGGCAAAGCAGCTGACTTCGCGCTCGCTGCCGGAGATCGGGCGCAAGTTCGGCGGGCGCGATCATACCACGGTGATGCACGCGGTCCGGAAAATCGAGGAGCTGATCGCCCGGGACCGCGCGCTCGCCGAGGATGTCGAGCTGTTGCGGCGGATGCTGCAGAGCTGATGGAGTTCGCGCGAACCGTCCGGGTATGGCGCCGGCGGTTCCGTGCTATACTGCGGACCCGCCTGCCGCCCCGGGCCGGGCGTCCGCGTCGGCGCTCGATGGGGTCCGCGGGGGGTTGCTTCCGGTCCGCCAAGAGTCGTGCAGCAACATGAAGCTAACCATCGAACGGGCCGCCCTCCTTAAGGCGCTGGGTCATGTGCAGAGCGTCGTCGAGCGCCGCACGACGATCCCGATTCTCTCGAATGTGCTGCTGCGCGCGGAGGCTGGGCGGTTGGCGCTGAGCGCGACCGACATGGATCTCGAAATCGTCGAGCGCGTGGCCGCGCGGGTCGAGCGCGACGGACGCACCACCGCTCCGGCACACACGCTCTATGACATCGTCAGGAAGCTGCGCGAGGGCGCGCAGGTCGAGCTTGAGGCGCCGGGCGGGAAGAACGAGATGGTGCTGCGCTCTGGCCGCTCGACCTTTACGCTGGCCTGCCTGCCAG
>DASYZD010000333.1:0-8836 GCA_035946655.1 Allostellaceae bacterium
GAGCACTCGGCGCGCCTCCTCAACCTCAAGGATTACGGCCTCGCCCCCGGCAACCCGGCCGATCTCGTCGTCATCGACGCCATCGGCCCGGAACAGGCGATCGCCGAAATCCGCCCGCCGCTCGGCGTCTGGAAGCGCGGCCGGCGCACCGTCATCCGCCATCCGCCCGAGCTCCTCACCCCGGGCTGAGGCCCCCTCCGCTGCAGCATGCCCGCAGCTCCGGGCGCCGGCAGCGCCGATCAATCGGCCGAGGCGGCGGCGGGCTCGGCCACCGGGCGCTGGCGGTTCGCGGCCATTCGGCGGTCGCCAATGAGCGCCGCCACGGCGACCGCGATCATCAGGATGACGCTGATCCCGAACACCCATTGCGGCGCGCCATGGTCCATCGCAAAGCCGAACATCAGGGGGCCGACCATCCCGCCGATCCCGAAGCCCGAGGTGACGATGCCGAAGGTGCGGCCCATCGCTCCCGGCGGGGCGGCGGCGCGCACCAGCATGTCGCGCGACGGCATGATCATGCCGCTCAATAATCCCGCGCCGCCCATCGCCACGAGGAGCAGCAGGGGCTGGAGACCCAGCGTGCCGATCGCGAGGACGATGCAGGCGTTGACGCCATAGCCGAGCGCTGCGACCTCGGCGTGGCGCCGCGTCAGATCGGCGATAAACCCGCCGAGCAGCACGCCCAGCGCCTGTGCGCTCAAATACGCCGTCAGCGCCAGGTTGGCGACCGAGAGCGAAGTCCCGAAGGCGCTCGTCAGCGCCACCACCGAAAAATTGCTGATGCCGCTGCCCGAGAGGCTCATCAGCGCGAAAAACCCGGTGAGGCCAATGATCGTCGGGGTCAAGATCGCGGTCATCCCAACGCGGCTTCCCGGAGCCGCCCCGGCCGGGTGCGCGGGGTGGGGCACAATCTCCTCGTCGATGCCGCGCGCCAGCAAGAGCGGCACCGCAACGACGAGCGCGATGATGCCGGCCGCCATCAGTGCGACATTCAGCCCCATCGTCGCGGCCAGCGCGATCATCGTGACCGGGGCGAGCGCGTTACCGAGAAATCCGGAGAAGGTGTGGATCGAAAACGCGCGGCCGATGCGGCCCGGCGCGATCTTGCGCGAGAGGAGCGCATAATCGGCCGGATGAAAGACGCTGTTCGCCACACCGATGAACGCCATCGTCACCAGCAGCGTCGGATAGGACGGCGCCAGGCCGAAGCCGAGATAGGCGGAGCCGGAAACGAGGAGGCCGAGCACCAGCATGCGGCGCGAGCCGAGCCGGTCGACGAGATACCCGACCGGCAATTGCGAGGCGACCGCGACGACGCTCGCAACGGTCAACGCCAGGCCCAGCTCGATAAAGCCGATGCCGAATGTCGCGGCCAGCAGCGGAAACAACGGCGGCAGGACGAGCCCCTGGAAGTGGTTGACGAAATGCGCCGACGAGACCAGCGCAATCGCCTGGCGTTCCCCGGTCTTCCCGCGCTCGCCGCCCGGCATCGCTAAAGCTTCCGTCGTCATTCCCGCGTCTTGCCTGTTTTCCCGCCGGTTGTCCAACATGGCGCGCCTCCCCGGCTCCGGCAAGCGCCCGATCGGCAAGGCTGACCCTTTCGGGAAGCAATCAAGCCTTGCTTCCTTGTTACCCGGGGGTGAAGCGGGAAAATAGCCTCGGCATGCGGCGACTTTGTTTTAGCATCTGGTGAGCGGGATTTCGGCGGGGGCGAGAGGATGAGCGTGCAGCGGGTCGGAGAGCGGGTGCGGCGCGAAGAGGATCTGCGCCTGTTGACTGGCCGCGGCCGTTATGTCGACGACGTTGCGGCGCCCGGCGCGGCGCGCGGCCATGTCCTGCGCTCGCCCCACGCCCATGCCCGGATCCTCGGGCTCGACATTGGGCGCGCGGCGGCGGCGCCGGGCGTCCTCGCGGTGCTGACCGGCGAGGATTTGCGGCGCCGCGGGCTCGGCACCTTGCGCCCCGGTGTGCCGCGCCGGCGCCGCGACGGCACCCCGGCTTTTGTCTGCCCGCAGCCGCTGCTGGCGCAGGACCGCGTGCGCTACGTCGGCGATCCCGTAGCCTTCCTCGTCGCGCACACGCTCGACCAGGCGAAGGATGCCGCCGAACTGATCGCGGTCGAGTATGAGCCGCTGCCCGCGGTCATTTCGGCCGAGGCGGCGCTCGCCCCCGGCGCGCCCGCGGTGTGGGACGACAACCCCGGCAACGAAGCCTTCACCCACACCGCCGGCAACCGGCAGGCCACTGAAGCTGCGTTCGCCCGCGCCGCGCACATCGTCCGCGACAAAATCGTCGTCAACCGGGTCAGCGCCAACAGCATGGAGCCGCGCGGCTGCCTTGCCGAGTACGACCGCGACGAGGAGCGCTACACGATCCGCTGCACCGTGCAGTCGGCGCATGGCACGCGGGCCGCGCTCGCCGGGCAAGTCTTCCGGGTGCCGCATCACCAGATCCGCGTCGTCTGCGACACGATGGGCGGCGGCTTCGGGATGAAGGGCGGCTGCTACCCGGAGTACGCGCTGGCGTTGTGGGCCTCGGAAATCGTCGGGCGCCCGGTGCGCTGGGTTGCCGAACGCAGCGAAGGTCTCCTCTCCGACGAGCAGGCCCGCGGCAGCACGATCGACGCCGAACTCGCGCTCGACGAGGCCGGCAAGTTCCTCGCCTTGCGGACCCGCTGGGTATCCTCGATCGGCGCCTATTTCTCGACCGACCGGCCGACGATCCCGCTGACGATCGGCATGGGCTGCCTCGTCAACACCTACACCTTTGCTGCCATCCACGCCGAGGTGACCGCGGTTCTTACCAACACGATGACGACCGCACCCTATCGCGGCGGCAGCCGGCCCGAGCCGATCTACGTCATCGAGACCATGATCGACACGGCGGCGCGCGAACTCGGGCTTGACCCGGCCGAATTGCGCCGCCGCAACACGATTCCGGCAAGCGCGATGCCCTATCCGACGCCGATGCAGCAGACCTACGACAGCGGCGATTTTCTGAAGAACCTCAAGGACGCGCTGGCGCTGGCGTCCTATGACGGGGTCGCCGCCCGCCGCGCCGCGGCCCGCGCCCGCGGCAAGCTCCTCGGCATCGGCGTCGCGACGACGGTGGCGGCGACCGGCGGGCGCGACTACGAGCATGCCGAGATCCGCTTCGATCCCGCCGGCGGCGTCGTGCTCCTGACCGGCAGCATGGACCATGGCCAGGGCCACGCCACGACCTTCAAGCAGGTCCTCTCCGACAAGCTCGGGATCGACGCCGACACGATCCGCTATCGCCACGGCGACTCTGACCTCGTGACGATGGGGATCGGCACCTTCGGCTCGCGCTCGGCTCAGCTCGCCGGTTCGGCGATCGTCGGCGCCGCCGACCGGCTGATCGAGAAGGGCCGCCGCATTGCCGCACACGTTATGGAGGCCGCTTCCGGCGACATCGTCTTCGAGGCCGGCCGCTTCACGATCGCCGGCACCGACCGCTCGCTCGCGATCGACGAGGTCGCGCGGCAATCCTTTCAAGGGGCGCAGCTGCCCGAGGATATCGAGACCGGGTTCACCGAGCGCTCGAATTTCGGCCCGGCTGACGCGGCGACGTTCCCGTCGGGCGCGCATGTCTGCGAAGTCGAGATCGACAGGGAGACGGGCGAGGTGGTGCTGACCCGCTACTGCGCGGTCGACGATGTCGGGACGATGCTCAACCCCATGTTGTGCGAGGGGCAGATCCATGGCGGCATCGTCCAGGGGCTCGGCCAGGCGCTCCTCGAAAACCTCGTTTACGACCCCGAATCGGGGCAGCTCGTGACCGGATCGTTCCAGGATTACTCTATGCCGCGCGCCGACAATTTCTGCGCCTTCGAATTGAGCGAGAATTCGACGCCGACCGACAAGAACCCCTTGGGCGTAAAGGGCGTCGGCGAAGCCGGTACGATCGGCTCGATCCCGGCGGTGATGAACGCGCTCAACAACGCGCTCGCCGCAATCGGCGCCGCGCCGGTCGCGCTCCCGGCAACGCCGGAGAAACTGTGGCGCGCGATCCGCGCCGCGGGCACCCCCTGAACCAGCCAGATGACAAAATCGTTTGAAGGAGGCGTTCGCATCTCGTTGATCTGCATCAACGATGGCTGAGCCGCAAACCGCTACAGGCATCCTCTACGCGACGAAAGCTGGGTCCAATGTGGTGGCGAGGCAGGCACAGACGCGTGGCAACGCGAAGCGGGCGTCCGGTTATCGGTCGCTACGTCTTGCTGCTGCAATTGGTGGCGTCCCTTTCATGGCTGGTTCCGCTGCTGCTCTTGGTGGTCGCCGGTTGGCAGATATGGCAGCAGGAGCTGCGTCTCTCCCACGCGCGAGCCCGGAGCACGCTCGGGGTGCTCGCCGAGGAGGCAGGCAAGGTCTTCGAGGCGCAGGAGCTGGCGCTCGATTGGATCGACGACCGTATCCGCAACCAAAGCTGGGACGAAATCGAGCGGTCGGCTGAGTTGCATGAGTTCCTCGTCAACTTGGATGACAAATCGAGCTTCATCGACTCGATATGGCTGCTTGACGCGACGGGCGACGTGCGGGCAACGACCCGCAGCTACCCGCTCCAACGCCGCATCAATGTGGCGGATCGAGATTATTTTCAGGCCGCCGAGCGCGAAACATCCGGCATTCGCATCGGCGTACCGGCCGCCGGCCGGATGACCGGCACCTTTGCCTTTCACGTGGCGCGCCGGCGCTCGCGGCCCGGCGGGGCCTTCGACGGCGTCATTCTGCTGGCGCTCGCGCCGACCTATTTCGAGAAGCATTTTCTCAGCATGGGCGATGGAGAAGCGCCGCGGGTGATGCTGATCCGCGCCGACGGCGCCATTCTGGCCAGCAGCCGCGGCCCGCCGCCAGGGAATGTTCTGGCCCCCGACAATCCCTACCTCGAAAAAATTCGCGGCAACTCCGAGCCGGCGGCGGTCTTCGAAGCGCGCCTCGGCGGCATCCAGAGCGTCGCCGGGATCAAGCAGCTGCGCGGCTACCCGCTCTACGTCACCTACGCGGCCGACCTGAGCAGCGTGCGCAGCGAGCTGTGGGACCATTTGGGGGTGTTCAGCCTGATCGCCGTCTCCTGCTCGCTGATCTTGTTGATCGCTTCCCTCCATGCCGTTCGCATCGCCAAGAATGAGCAGCGTGCGCTGCGCGGCTGGCAAGTCGAGGCCGAGCAACGCCAACGGATGGAAGCGCAGATGCGGCAAGCCTTCAAGATGGAGGCGCTCGGGCGCTTGGCTGGTGGCATCGCGCACCATTTCAACAACCTGCTGCCGGCGATGTCAGGCCTCCTCGACCAGACGCTGGGCGAAGTGCCACCGAACAGTGCGACGGCACGGCGCGTCGAGCGGATGATCGATGCGGTCGCGCAGGGTCGCCAGCTGGTGCGTCAAATCCTGACGTTCAGCCGCCGTGAGATGCCGGGCCGCGACCGTCTGTCGATGACCGCGATCGTTGAACGTGCGCTCGCTCTCGCCGAGGGGAGCCTCCTCCCAAACATCGTTATCGCAACGGACTGGCGATCGCGTGGCGCCGTTCTCGGAGACAGCGCGCAGCTCGAAGAAGCCGTGCTCAATCTTCTGTCGAATGCGGCGCAAGCAATCGGCTCGCGCCGCGGCGGGCGCATCGCCTTGTCGGTCGAGGATCTTTCGGTCGACGAGCAACTGGCGCGCCGGCTGGGCGTGTCTGCCGGCGACTATGTTCGCGTGACTTGCCACGACAACGGAATGGGTATGCCGGCAGAAGTCGCCGAGCGTGCCTTCGATCCGTTTTTCACGACAAAGCCTGTCGGCGAGGGCACCGGGCTCGGATTGGCGATCACCCACGGCATCGTCGCGAGCCATGAGGGCGGCATCCATCTGGAGAGCGCGCCCGGCGCCGGCACGACCATTTCGATGTACCTGCCAAAGGCGGCGGCGAGTGAGATCGTCGCTCAGGCCGCCGCGGCCTAGCGGGAGCCGGTATGTGCGCCTGATCCTAGCCGACGATCATAACCTCTTTCGCGAGGCGCTTTGTTACTACCTGCGGCAATGCGCCGAAGACATCGAGATCCTGGAGGCGAGCGACCTCGACGGTGCCCTGGCCGCGGCGCGGCGCAGTAAGCCGGATCTCATTTTGCTCGACTTCGTCATGCCCGGGATGGATGGCGTCCACGGGATCGAGCGCGCGAAGCTGGAATTTCCAGATACGCCGGTGGTCATCCTCTCCGGAAATATCTCGCAAAGCGACATCGAGAAGGTGCTTCAGAGTGGCGCAGCGAGCGTGATTTCGAAGGAATTGAGCGGAGATGCGCTTCGCGATGCGCTCGGACGCATTCTCTCCGGAGAACAGATCATTGCTGCACCGAGTTGGGGACACCCACCACGACTGGCCAAGGGCGGTGGTGAGGAAGCAGCCGTCCCATTTGGGCTGACGCCTCGCGAACTCGCTGCGGTGCGGCTGTTGCTGCGCGGGATGGCGGACAAAGCGATCGCAAACGAACTCGGCATCGCTGCCGTCACCGTCCGGCTGCATCTCTATCATGCCTTCGAGAAGATGGGGGCGCGCAACCGGCTCGACGCGGTGCGGATTGCGCTGCTGGCCGGCGTCGGCGGCTGACTCCCGGCAACCTTAGATGTCCGTGCCGACCAGGGCGCAAGTCCGACACAGCGGGGTGTGTCGGCTGCTGGCGGCGATTGTCACGATCACGTTTTGGATGACCGGGCCGTTGTCGCGCGGCGCCGGCGCAGATGAACTATCGCTGTCGGCGGGCAGCGACTTCAGCAGCGGCAACTACGGACTGGCGCAATCGACCAAGGTCCTGTCCAATACGCTATTGACCAAGTACGAGGCTGAGCGCTGGAGTGTCGGCGTAACCCTTCCGCATCTTCGGACCGACGGACCGGGAAACGTCATCCCGGCAATCGGCAGCGTCGGGAACCTCCCCGCATCTGAGCCGGTTGTCCGCACCGGTGTTGGCGATCTGATCCTTGCGGCAAGCTATGATCCGGTATCCCTACCGACAAGCGGCACCTATCTCACCGCCACCGGAAAGATACGGTTCGGCACGGCGCCGGTCTCGCGCGGGCTTGGCACCGGCCAAAACAGCTATTACCTGCAGCTCGAAGCCATCCAACGGATCGGCGGCGATCTTGACGCGATTGCGAGTTTCGGCCGCCGGTTCGGAGGCGGTTCGCCGGATATCCCGCTGCGTGATGTTTGGTACGGCTCGATTGGAGCTGGCTACAAGTTCTCCAGGGAATTCTCCGGCGGCCTGTCGTTCGATCGGCGGCAACCGTTGTCGGATGCGGGCGGGCCCGAACGCGAGCTGACGCTTTACGTGAAATACAGAATAACCCCGGATTGGAGCGTCAAGCCCTATATCGTCAAGGGGTTTGCGACGGGCAGCCCAAGCATCGGCGGCGGACTTGTGCTGAAGCGGGCATTCTCACTTTAACAACGGTCGCGCAGGCGAGCCCGGCAGCTCGCGGACGAGCTGCCGGACTGTCGCCTCCGGGCTAGCGAGATGATGGCCCCGGATCAGTTCTAGCGGTGGAACCGTTCGGGCCGATCCGGTCGTTCCGGCCGGAAGACCCGGTCTACACTGCTGCTGTTGTGCTCAGGCCTGTCGGGCTTGTCGAGCTTGTCGACCGAGTCGGCCCTCTCCGCGCGGTCCGGCTTCTCCGAGTGCTCAACCTCCGCAACCCGCACCAAGCTCCTGGCACCGATGCTTTGGGTCGAAGACACCGCGACATTGACGGCCGAGCGGGACGGCACCTGGGTGGCGGCGACCCCGAGGCCCGCGGTCGTCGAAAGCAGAGCTGCGGCGAACGGCAGTGCGAGCATACGCGCGTAAGACATCTGGTGCTCCGTGGCTACCACTTGCGCCGACCGGGACGATCCCGATCGCAACGGCAACTGGTTGTCGCAGAGAAATCGTGAAGACCAAGAGCCGACGATAGCTATCAAGAGCGATAGCTAGTACTCTTGATAGCTATCAGTTTGTCGTATGCGCTCGGGCAATCGGTGAGGATTTCTCCTATCGGTTGCTGACAGGGACCGCCATCCCTGCCCTCAAGGCCAGGCTGCGCCGCGCGCTCAGGCCCAGGGTCATGCGCGCCGACAATTTCTGCGCCTTCGAACTTTCCGAAAAATTCGACGCTGAGCGACAAGAACCCACTCGGCGTGAAGGGCGTTGGCAAAGCCGGCACGATCGGCTCGATCCCGGCGGTGATGACCGCGCTCAACAACGCCCTCGCCGCAATCGGCGCCCCACCGGTAGCGCTCCCCGCAACTCCCGCGAAGCTACGGCGAGCGATCCGCGCAGCGGGCACCTGACCATCACAGCCGTGACGGCGGGTCGTGCTCCATTCCTGTCATTGCGAGGCCCACCGCCCCGCACTCGCCGGTGCCTTCATCGTTGGACGCGAGGTGGAATATTTCTCCCCACTCGTCGAACATCGTGTTTGAGCACGAACGCGCGTTCCAAGAAATTCTCAAGGGCCTGCATAAGACTGTCGATATCGGAGGAGGTAGGTTTCCATCCTCGATGGGCCGCTGCGTTTCCTGCATCCGCTAACGTAGAAAGGATTTCCTTCTCCTCGCCACCAATTTTGTTTCCCGCTACCAGTTCCTTCAGTTTTTCGGCGAAGGATTGGTTCGCGTCCGCACCGAGTAACTGAGAGGCGTAATCGAATACCGTGCGCACGCCAATCGTTGCGAGGACGGTGAGGTTGTTATCGAGCGCCATATAGACCTCGGTAAGCAACGCAGCGAGTTCGGCTCGGTCGAAGTTGCATTCCATGCCCCGCAGCCAATTTGGGCGCGGTCGTCGCTCGTCGTGGCTG
>DASYZD010000334.1:0-9608 GCA_035946655.1 Allostellaceae bacterium
AGTTGGAATCGGGTGCGGTCGTATCCGTGCTGCAGGATTGGCTGCTACCGCCGGTGGATTTATGGGCGGCCTTTCCGGCGGGTCGGCAGGCGAATGCCAAGGCGCGGGCGTTCGCCACCTTTATACAACTGGGGATATCAAATTCCGGCGCAGTGAAGGAGCGGCCGGAGGCTGCGCGCTTTGAGGACCGCGAGCTACTGAACGCACTGGGGGAAGCAGGCAATAGCGCCAACAGAATGGATCATCTGGCTGCCGCCGCTTGACCGCCAGTAGGGCACCGACAAAGGCATTCGCGGTTGGATAAAACCCCGGCCGGCGGACGAATTTCAGGTGGGTCACGACCCTGCCGCGGGCAGACGATACAGCCGCCCGGTGGCATCCAGATCGGCCAACGTCCAGTCGCCGCCGACGCCGGAAATCATCCAGCGCAGGATCTCTCAGAGGTCGCGGTCGACCGCTTCCTCATCGAGCGGCTCCAGGGCTGGGACGAGAGCATAGATCTCGACCCCCGCCGGGAAGGGCACGCCGCTGCGGCCGATGAAGACGAGCTCATATTCCGTTCCCGACGGCGCCGCCAGGTAGCCCGGGCTTTGCAAACCGACACGGCCGAGATCGAACGTGGCGCTGAAGAAGGCGCGAAACTCGGGATAGTGCCCGATCCGGTCCTCGGCGAGGACGAACGCCCGGCGCCTGCCCTCGAGCGAGGGCGTGGTGATCACGTTGACCGCAGGCATTTTAGCGCTCCCCCGGATTGCGCGCCAGGAAGTCGGCGATCAGCGCCGCGATCTCCGGACCCGAATCCTCCTGGAGGAAATGCCGTCCGGTGACGAGATGTGGGCCTTCCGCATGCTGCAGCAGTTGCTTGAACCGGCCCGCGAAGGTCGCATGGTCAAAGACGTCGTCCTCGCGCCCCCAGACGATCAGGGCGGGCAGCCGGCACAAGGCGAGCTCCTTCTCGATCCAACTGAACCGTTCGAGCGCGCGCGCCGTGGCATCGAGCGGGATCCACCGCGGCCATGTCCAGGTGAGCAGACGAGACGCCGGGTCGGGCAACACATATTCGTAGGCTTGTTGCGCGCGCCTGCGAAACTTGTCCCGGTCGACAACCGACAGGTAGATGCCGCGCCCCGCAAGCTCGTTGTGACGGCCGAGAAGATAGGGCCCGACGAGCGGCGCGTGCATCATCCGCCAGGGAAAGATGCGCGTGTGGAACTCGGCCGGCGGCAGCGGCCAGGCCCAGGTGCTCATGACGACCAGCGCCGCGATGCGGTCGCGGTTTGACAGCGCAAAGCCGAGGCCGGTCGGGCCGCCCCAGTCGTGACAGACGAGGGTTACCCGGCGCAGGTCGAGCCGGCGCAGCAGCGCCGTCAGGTTGGCGATATGGCCATCGAGGCTGTGCGCCGTTTCCCTTGTCGGCTTTTCCGAGAGACCGAACCCGATCATGTCGGGGATGACGACGCGGTGCCCGGCACGCGTCAGCGGATCGACAAAGTCGCGGTAGAGAAAGCCCCAGGTTGGGTTGCCGTGCAGCAGCACGACAGGGTCGCCGGCCCCCTCGTCGACATAATGCATCCGCCACCCGTTGACGCGCGCAAACCGCGGCTGCCACGGCCATTGCTCGCGGACGATGGCGGGTAATGGGCTTTCCTCCATTGCGCGCTCCTGCTGAGATCGGCTTGCGCAAACCTGCGCCCGCGAGCCGGTCGGCCGCCAGCTCGGCGGCGCCGGAAGGACTTGCTCAGATCTGGCCCGCGCCGCCGTCCACGAACAGCTCGACACCGCTGATGTAGGCGCTGTCGTCGGAAGCGAGGAACGCGGCCGCCTTGGCGAGATCGTCGGGGGTGCCCATCCGGGCGAGCGGGACCGAAGCGACGGCCGCTGCCCGCACCTCGCCGGTCATGAACTGCGCGTTACCGGGCGTATCGGTGTAGCCGGGGCTCAAGACGTTGACCCGGATGTCGCGTCCCTTGAGCTCGGCGGTCCAGGTGCGCGCGAACGAGCGCACCGCCGCCTTCGATGCATTGTACACCGAGAGCGAAGCCAAGCCCTTGATCGAGGCCATCGAGCCGGTAAGGATCACAGACGAACCTCGGGCCAACAACGGCAGCGCCTTCTGCACCGTGAAGAGCAGGCCGCGCACGTTCGTGTCGAACGTCTTGTCGAAGTGCGCCTCGGTGATCCCGCCGAGCACACCCGGTTCGTAGAAACCGGCATTTGCCGCCAGCACGTCGATGCGCCCGACCTCGGCCCGGATCTGCGCAAGGATGCGGTCGAGATCGGCAAGGTCCGAGACATCACCCCGGAGCGCCGCAGCGCTGCCACCGATCGCGGTTATGGCCTTGTCGAGTTCGGACTGGCGCCGGCCCGTGATGAATACGCCCGCGCCTTGCTCCGCGAAGCGCCTGGCGATCCCGAGACCGATCCCGGCGCTGCCACCGGTCACCAGCGCGACTTTGCCCGAGAGCTTCCCGGTCATCGCAACCTCCAGCCGCTGTGGCCCTTATGGAAAGAAGATCAAGGCCTGACCGTACAGCCGGGCAAACCGCACCGTGGGGCCCAGGCATCGGCCGGTCGCGAAATCGAATGCGACGACCTCGTCCTGCGCGACACAGTAGAGAATGCCGTCGGGACCGAAGCGCAGGCCGCGCGGCTTGCGGAATTCGGCCGATGCTCCCGGCGAAATTACCCGGACGAGGTGCCCGTCGGCCGGGTCGTACTCGCGAACGGTCGTGACAGCATCGGGTGCTCCGAACGGGTGCTCGCTCGATATGGTTATGTTGCCGTTGGGCGCGATCGCGAGATCGAGCGGGCTGAGGTCGGGATCGACGACAAGGCGAAGCGGCCGAGTACCGCCGTTGGGGCCGAAGGCGATGATCGCATCGTCTCCCTCGCCGTCCGGCCCGATTCCCGAAGCGAGGAACAGCCGGCCGTCGACCCCGAATGCAAAGCCGCGCGGAAACGGCACGATCGCGGGCGGGAGAACCCGTTCGCCTGCCCCAGCCAGCCCGGCTGGAAAGGCCATGATCGAGCGCGCGCCCCGCAAACCGACATGATATCGGCCGTCCGGCCCGAAATTGCCGCCGCCGGGGTTGAGCCCTTCGATCCAGCCGCTGTCGCGAACGACGCGGCCCTCCCGGTCGAGCGCCAATACCCGATCGCTGCCGCTGTTGAGAAAGAGCAACCCCGCAGCCCGATCGACGGCGAGACCGCGCGGATCGGCGATCCGGCTGTCGGTGCTAAAGGCGCCGAGCGGGCGGCCGTCGGAATCGAAGGCGAGGAGCGCGCCATAGCCGTTGCCGTTCGCTCCGGTCGCACTCGTGACGAGAAGAGGCATCGTGGACGCTCCCGTAAACAATTACCGACCCGGAGCGTCGCCGGCGGCTACGACGACGCGCCCGGAGAGTGGAGCGGTTTGCGTCGTCTGCAGCAGTGGCTTGATCGCGACGATCGAGCTGATCGCCGTGAAGCACGCGATGTCGAGCACCGCCAACCCGATCGCCAGAGCCAGCAGAAAGGCGTTGATGTCGGCGAAAGCCCGGTCGAGCCGCTCTGCGAACGGCTTCTCCGATCGATCCTTGTGGTGCGGGAACGGTTGCATCGCACTTGATCCTGTTGCGCCTCGGTCGCAGCCCAGGGGTAGATCGGTCGTCCCGCTTCCTTATGGTAACCCCGTCGTCGTGATATGCTTCATTCCGAAAGGGAATGGAGATGGACCGCCTGGCCGCGATGGAGGCCTTCGTCCGGGTCATCGAGGCCGGCTCGTTCTCCGGCGCGGCAAAGCAGCTGCATATCGGCCAACCGGCCGTGTCGAAAACGATCGCGCAATTGGAGGACCGGCTCGGCGTGCGGCTGCTGCTGCGCTCGACGCACGGCCTGTCGCCGACCGAGGCAGGACGCAACTTCTACGAGCGCGCCAAACGTTCGATCGAGGAAGCCGACGAAGCGGAACTCGCCGCGCGCGGCGCCGCGGCAACCTTGACAGGGCGTTTGCGCATCTGTGCTGCGGTGAGCTTCGCGCGGCTCCACGTGATACCCAGGCTGGCGGCGTTTCTGGCGGAGCATCCAGCGCTCGATGTCGATGTCGTTCTCGACGACCGCGACATCGACCTGATCGAAGCCGGGGTCGACGTGGCATTGCGCCTGGGCGAACTCGGCGATTCAGCCCTGACCGCCCGCAAGATTGCCCGGTCGCAACGGCGCGTGATCGGCTCCCCTTCCTATTTCGAGGCGAAGGGTGTGCCGCAGACTCCCGCCGATCTGCTGGCGCATCAAGTCATCATCTACGAGCAGCGTCCGGGCGGCTCCACCTGGGCCTTCCGCAAAGGAGCCACGGAAACCGCCGTCACCGTCGGTGGCCGGCTGCGCGTCAGCGCCGCAGAAGGCGTGCGCGAGGGCGTGCTCGCCGGGCTAGGCCTCGCCATCGCCTCGGAATGGCTGTTCGCGCCGGAGCTGGCAGTGGGTGCGGTCAAATCGGTGCTCGAGGATTGGGAGTTGCCGGCAATCGATCTGTGGGCGGTGTTCCCGACCGGACGGCAGGCGAACGTCAAGGCTCGCGCCTTTGTGGGCTACCTCGAGCAGCAGATTTCCTCGGTTAGCAAGAGCGCGATCGCCGCCCAGCGGTGAGCGACCCGCCAGCGGGCCCATTATCCGCGGCCGAGACCGTCATTCCTGCCGAACGCCGGCAACGGGCGGACCCGCGAACAGTGGGGCAATTATATCAAAAATCTGAAGGTCCTTCCGGATTTGCCCGATTACCAAATCCCGCGAGCCAACCAGATCCAGACGCGGCATACGCCACTGAAGCAACGGAGGTGACAAATGACGCGGGTGCTGATCGCGACCACTGTGGTTGCCCTCGCCGCCGCGGTGATCGGCGGCCCGGCCGGCGCCAGCGCGCTGAAGGACCGGCCTGCCATCAACTATCAGATGCCGGTCCACGCCGCGCGCGCCCAGCCGGCGCCCTGGCACTACGAATGGCAATACCGTTTCAACCGCTGGGGCCAATACGTGCCCGACCGGGTTGCGGTCTTCAACAAGTAGAAATTAACGCGGCTGCTGCCGGCCGGCAGCCCGCCATCCCGCGCAGGGGCGAAGGTCCGCCAAAGGGCCGGCAATCTTGGCCAACGGTCGCTCGACGCGCCTGTCGCCGGCGGAGCGGCGGCTGCGGTCTTACCGATCGGACATGGTATCGATCCGGGGTTGCTCTTCGGCAAAGCGGGCGACCAGCAGGTCGAGGAACAGCCGCACCTTGGCGCTCAACTGCCGGCGATGCGGGTATAGCGCGACGATCTCCATCTCGGGTCTGCCGTACTCCTGCAGCAGCGGCACCAGCGCCCCGGAGGCGAGCAGGTCGGAAACGATATAGGGCGGGCACAGCCACAAGCCGAGCCCGGCAAGGGCGGCGGCGCGCAGCACGGCAAGGCTGGTGGTGACCAGATTGCCCGAAACGCGGCCAACCAACGGATTGCCGGCCGGGTCGGTGAACGGAAAATTACCGGCACGATCGATCAGGTGAAACTCGGCGCCAAAGATCGAGTAGGCGTACAAAAGGCAGTTATGATCGGCGAGATCGGCCGGGCGGCGCGGCGTGGGATGCGTTGCGAGGTAGGAGGGCGCGCAGCACAGGACATGGTGCCATTTCGCCAGCGTGCGCCGGATCAGGGTGGAATCGGGCGGCGACAGCGGCATGATCGCTAGATCAAATCCCTCCTGGACGAGGTCGATCATCGCGTCGCCCGTGAGCAGATCGAGCGAGACCTCCGGGTAGTCCGCGAGAAAGCCCGTCGCCACGACCCCCATGACCCGGCCGAGGCCCTGGTGGCAATAGACCCGCAGCCGGCCGCGCGGCGTGACCTGTAAGGCGCTCGCCGCCTCGTCCGCCTCCGCCAGCTCATGCAGGATCTGCCCGCAGCGCTCGTAATAGTCGCGGCCGATCTCGGTCAGGCTCACCTGCCGGGTCGTGCGCTGGAGCAGCCGCACCCCAAGGGCGCTTTCCAGCGCCCGGACCTGGTCGCTGACCGTCGTCGTCGACACGCCGAGGCTGCGCGCCGCGGCCGAGAAGCCGCCATTCTCGGCGACTCGGACGAACGCTGTGATGCTGGCGAGACGGTCCATGAAGCCTCCGATTATGCGGCAAACCCGGATGGTGCTTGCGAACGATAACGGATTATTCCCGATCTGCTGAGGTCCATGTCTTCCGCATCGCGCCAATCGCGAACCGAGCGGATGGAGGGCCCTCATGTACAGACTATCGCGGCACCATCACCTCGAACCCGATCCGGTCGCGGCTGCCTGGATCGTCTGTTTGATGATCGCGGCGCTGGCGCTCGCCTGGAGCGGCGTTTGATAGGCACCGGCGATTGTCCGAGAAATCCGGGTAGTCCTTCCGAGGGCAGCACGCTTATTCGGCGTTCGCCGATACTCATCTGTCCGCGAGATCATCATCCACCCCATCAGCAGGGGAGAACGGTCACATGCGGGACATGACGCAAACCACGCAGTTTCGCGCTGCGCCGTCGCGGGCCGGTGCCGGGCTGTCGGCCGCCAGGCTGAAGCGATCGGCGCTGGGCCTCGCGGTCGTGGCCGGGGTTTTCGCCGGCGCGGATTACGGCTGGCACTACTGGACCACGGGCCGCTTTCTGGTGTCGACCGACGACGCCTATGTCGATGTGCATTCGGCGATCATCAGCCCGAAGATCTCTGGCTACATCGCCGCGGTCCCGGTTGACGACAACCAGCGCGTCAAGGCGGGCCAGGTGATCGCCCGCATCGACCCGCGCGATTATCGCACCGCCCTCGACCAGGCGCGCGCCAACGTAACGGCGGCAGAGGCGGCGATCGCCACCCTGGCCCAGCAGATCGCGCAGCAGCACCTCGCGGTCGAGCAGGCGCAGCAGGCGGTCGCCTCCGACCAAGCGGTGCTCGTCTATGCGCAACAGAATTTCCAGCGCTACGCCGCGCTGGCGCGCACCGGCTACGGCACCGTGCAGCAGGCCCAGCTGTCACGCTCGGATCAGTCGCAAAAACAGGCGAAACTGACCGGCGACACCGCCGGGATCGCCAGCGCCGAGAAGCAGATCGCGGTGCTCGAAGCGCAACTGGCCCAGGCGCGGGCGAGCCTGGCGCAGCGAGAGGCCGGCGAGCACCAGGCCGAACTCAATTTGAGCTATACGACGATCACGGCACCGTTCGCCGGCACCGTCGGCGTGCGCACGCTGCAGGTTGGGCAATACGTGCAGCCGGGCACGCAGCTGATGGCGATCGTGCCGCTGCACCAGGTCTACGTCACCGCCAACTACATGGAAACTCAGCTGACGCATTTACGTCGCGGCCAGCCGGTGACGATCGCCGTCGACACCTTCCCCGGCACGCTCGTCCACGGCTAGGTCGACAGCCTGGCCCCCGCCAGCGGCCAGCAATTCGCGCTATTGCCGCCCGACAACGCCACCGGAAACTTCACCAAGATCGTGCAGCGAATCGCGGTCAAGATTGCCCTCGACCAGGGAGATCCGCTCGCCGGCCGGCTGCGGCCGGGCATGTCGGTCGAGCCGACGATCGACACCAAGCCGGGGGACGCAACGCCTCCGACTGCCCTCTCCGGCAACCTAAGAGACGGCAAGGTGAAGGGCTGATTGGAGGAGGCGGCAATGGACCTCACACGCGATTCCTCTGCCGACGCGAGCGTCCCGCTGAAGACCTGGATCGCGGTCTCCGGCACCATGCTCGGCGCCTTCCTCGCGGTCCTCAACATCCAGATCACCAATACCGCGCTCCCCTATATCGAGGGCGGCATCGGCACCGGCGGCGTCAACGGCACCTGGATCTCGACCGCCTATCTGATCGGCGAGATCATCGTCGTGCCGATCACCGACTTCCTTTCCCGAGCCTTTTCGCTGCGCCGCTACCTGCTCGCCAACACGGTGCTGTTCCTCCTCTTCTCGGTGCTGTGCGGTCAGGCGACGAGCCTCGGCGAGCTGGTCCTCTTCCGGGCCTTGCAGGGCTTCACCGGCGGCGTCCTGATCCCGCTCGCCTTCACAATCATCTTTTCGATGCTGCCGCCGTCGAAGCATTCGGCGGGCCTTGCCGGGTTTGCCATCACCGCGGTGTTCGCGCCGGCGATCGGGCCGACGATCGGCGGGTACCTCAACGACTATTACGGCTGGCAGTGGGTGTTTTACGTCAACCTCATTCCCGGCGCGATCATGCTGGCGATGCTGTGGTACGCTCTGCCGCGCAGCCGTATGCAGCTGTCGCTGCTGCGTCGCGGCGATTGGCGCGGCATCGCGCTGATGGCGGTCGGGCTTGCCGCCTTGCAGGCTGTGCTCGACGACGGGAATGTCTACAACTGGTTCGCCTCGCCCTATATCGTCAAGCTCTCCCTCGTCGCGACGGCGGCGCTCGCCCTCTTTGTCGCGCTCGAATTCGTCACGGCGGAGCCAGTGCTCAATCTCCGGCTGCTCGGCCGGCGCAATTTTGGCTTCGGCACGCTCGGCAATTTTCTGCTCGGTTTTGCACTGTACGCCGCGGCCTACCTCCTGCCGCAATATCTCGCAGTGACGCAGGGCTTTGACGCCGAGCAGGCCGGCATGGTGATTGCCTGGACGGGATTGCCGCAGCTTCTCGTGGTCCCGTTTGTGCCGTTCCTGATGAAGCGCATCGACACGCGGCTGCTCGCCGGGCTCGGGTTTGTCGTCTTTGCCGCGAGCTGCCTCATGAACCTATCGCTCGATGCCAATTACGCGGCGCCGCAGCTCTTCTGGCCGGATGTCCTCAGGGCGGTCGGCACGGCGCTCGTGTTTACCCCGCTCTCGGCGATCACGATGGTCGGCATCGCCAAGGCTGAGGCCGGCGCCGCTTCCGGCATCTTCAACATGATGCGCAACCTCGGCGGCGCGGTCGGCACCGCGGCGGTCGAGACCTTCCTGACCCGACGCGAGGAGTTCCATTCGGCGGTGATCGGGGCGCACGTGTCGCTGCTGCAACCGGCGACGCGCGACCGGCTCGCCGATCTGCAGCGCTATTTCATGGCGCACGGCGCCCCCGATCCCGCCGGTGCCTTGCACCGCGCGGTCATCGCAATCGGCCACCTGATCAACGCCCAGTCGACGATCCTGAGCTACGGCGATTGCTTCGGCCTGCTCGGGGCCGTGCTGCTGGCCGCCGTGCCGGCGGTCGCGATGCTGCGCAAAGGCGCCGCGACCGGGGCACCGGCGCATTGATCGCCGGGAACACAACGGGCGCGATCGCTCGATGCTGAAGGCCGCGCTTTCAGACGCCCGCCGGCCGCTCGGCCTGTCGGTCGCGCTCGTCGAAGCGGCGGCGGGCGGCGTCGAATTCGGCGAGATGGGCCCGGACCCATTCGCCGAACGCCAGCACCGGTTCCGACATCGAACGGCCGAGCGGGGTCAGGCTGTATTCGACCTGCGGCGGGCTGGTCGGGAAGATCGTGCGGGTCACGAGCCCGTCGCGTTCGAGGCCGCGCAATGTGCGGGTCAGCATCTGTTGCGAGATGCCGGCGGTGTTGCGCTTGATGTCGTTGAAGCGGCGCGGGCCGTCGCGCAGCAGCATGACGACGAGCATGCTCCATTTCTCGCCGATGCGGGCGAGGA
>DASYZD010000335.1:0-6114 GCA_035946655.1 Allostellaceae bacterium
GGTGCCGGCGTTGCGCGAGGTCGTGGCCGGCCATTGGGCCTCATGCCATCTGCATGATGGGGGCGTCAGGGTTCCGCTGGCCCGGCCCGCGTCGCAGTAGCCCCTGTCCCGGGCAGGATCGCGCGGCGGACCCGCGCGCCGCGCAGAGCACAATTTATTGCTTGCCCGCCGGGGACGGCGTAGCCTCGGCCCTTGCGACAGTATGGCACACTGGGCGGACCGTACCAACCCCGTGGGGGTGGACGCGCCGCATCGAATTTATGCTCGGAAGGGCAAAGGGGAGGGACAGCATGGCATTCGATCTCCTGATTAAGAATGGGCGCGTGGTCGACGGCTCGGGCGAGCCGGCTTTCAGTGCCGACGTGGCGGTGCAAGACGGGAAGATTGTCGGGGTCGGCAAATACGCCGGCGCCGCCGCCACGCGCACGATCGACGCCGAAGGCCGCGTCGTCGCCCCGGGGTTCATCGACCATCACACCCATTTCGACCCGCAGGCGGTGTGGGACCCCTATTGCGGCTCGTGGCTGCAAAACGGCCACACGACGGTGATCGTCGGCCAATGCGGCCAGGTGATCGCGCCAGTGCGCCCGGGTGACGCCGAGTGGTATCTCGAATTCTTCTCCGATGCCGAGCAGATCCCGCTGCCGGTCTTGAAGGCCGGGGTCGACGTGACCTGGGAATCGGTCGGCGAATATCTCGATGCACTCGGCAAAAAGCGCGGCATCAATGTCGGCACGCTGATCGGCCATTCCGGAATCCGCCGCTATGTGATGGGCGAAGCCTCCGCCGAGCGCGAGGCGACCCCGCAGGAGTTGGCGGCAATGCAGCGCCTGATCCGCGAGGCGATGGTTGACGGTGCCCTCGGCTTCTCGACCGCGCCCAAGGATCGGGGCGATCCCGCTGGCGTCCCCGATGACGCCGAGCGCTGGGCGCTCGCCAGCGTTTTGGGCGAACTCGGCACCGGCGTCTTCCAGGTCGCCGGCGGCGCGCCGGGCGGCACCAAGCAGACCCGCGCGGTCGCCCGCGAACTGGCGGCGCGCACCGGCCGGCCGTCGATCTATAACCTCATGTCCGATCCGATCGGCAATCCCGACGAGTGGAAAGAGCACCTGAAGTGGCTCGAAGACGGGTTCAAGAGCGGCGCGCGCTGCTACGGCTCGTGCCTCTCGACCGTCGCCGGGGCGATCTTCAACCTGGAGCGCGGCCTCAACGTGCCGCAGGACGAGGACATCACCCATCCCGAGGGCTTCTTCCGCGGCATGCCGACCTGGGACAAGGTCATGGCCCTGCCCTATCAGGATCGCATGCGCGCGCTGCGCGATCCCGAGATTCGCAAGGCGATGTCCGCCGAGGCGGTCGAAGGCACGGTCGCCCAGGAGGGCGGCATGACCGACCGGCGCGGCCGGGCGCGCGGTCTCTTCAACCGGCGCTGGGACCTCGTCGAAGTCTTCATGACCGCGAAGGGGCAGAACCGCCACCTCGAGGGCAAGAGCGTCGAGAGGATCGCCAAGGAGCAGAACAAGACCGTGATGGACGCCTTCCTCGATTTGTCGCTCGACGAGGACCTGCAGACCTGCTTCCAGACGATCGACCGCAACCACGATCCGAAGGTGCAGAAGCACATCCTCGGCTCGCACTATACGGTAATCGGCACCAGCGACGGCGGCGGCCGGCCGCACACCGCCGACCGGCACGAGACCAGCACCAACCTCCTGGGCCAATGGGTGCGCGAGGAGCAGGCGCTGACCTTGGAGGACGCGGTCTACCGCCTGACCGGCAAGACCGCGCTGATGCACGACATCACCGAGCGCGGCTTTATCGCGGCGGGCAAGGTCGCCGACATCACGATCTTCGACCCCGACACGATCGCCTCCAAGCCGCGCGAGCCGGTGGCAACGCTTCCAGCGGGCGGCATCGAGGTCAAGCGCGACGCCATTGGGATCGATCACGTGATCGTTAACGGCACGGTGCTGCTCGACAACGGCGTCCTCACGGACGCCCTCCCCGGCCAGATCATCCGCGGCCCGCTCTACCAGGGGCCCCGCGCCTAATCGGGCTCTCTTCACCGGTTAGCGCCGCGGGCGCTAACCGGTGACCCTCAATTCACCCTGTTCCGCTCGCGCGGGACAGGGTGAATTTTGTGTGCCGGCATCGGCGCGGCGGCGATGGCAGTTGCCGGGGCGGTTCTGTAGGATGGACTATCGGGAACGGCAGCGTGCGACGAGCCATGGTCGAGCTTGCGCTCAAGCCGATGAAGCTGGACGAGTTTCTCCAGTGGAACGACGGCACCGAAACGCGTTACGAACTGATCGGCGGCTTTGCGGTGGCAATGGCGCCGCCCGCCGAAGCGCATCGCATGCTGGCGGTGCGGCTCGTATCGCGGATCGACGCCGCGCTTGCCAGGCGGCGACCCTGCAATGCGCAAATCGAAGCGGGAGTAACCCGGCCCGACCGCGCGGATACCTATTTTGTGGCCGACATCGCGGCAACTTGCGCCGCGATCGAGCCTCGCCGGCAGGCGATCAAGGATCCGTTCCTCGTAGTTGAGATCCTGTCGCCGAGCACCGAGCGCCACGATCGCCGGGTCAAGCTGCCGGTCTATCGGCAGATCGCGACGGTGCAGGAAATCCTGTTGATCGCTTCGGACGGACTTTACGCCGAGCTGCACCGGCGGTCGGGCGCGCAGTGGATCACCGAAATCCTGCGCGGCGCCGACGCGAGGCTGGCGCTGACCTCGGTCCCGGTCGAAATCCCGTTGTCCGATCTTTACGACGGGATCGCGCTCGCCGACGCTGAAGAGCGTACTCTCTGACTTGAAAAACGTACGGTTATTCCGTACGTTCAGCAGATATGAGGATCCGAAGCGTTCGTCATCGCGGCTTGGATCGCTTCATCAACGATGATGATGCCCGCGGCATCCGGCACGATCTGGTTAGCCGCCTCCGGAATATCTTGGCGGCGTTGATCGCTGCTTCGGATATGAAAGGCATCGAGGGCCCGCCGGGCTGGCGGGTTCATCAACTTACCGGGGATAGGGCCGGAACTTGGAGCATTTCTGCATCAGGTAATTGGCGGATCACCTTTGATCTGGAGCGAGGAGAGATCTGCAATCTAGATTTGGAGGATTACCATTGATGAGCGACACGCAGGTCAAAATCGGCATGAAGCCTCCGCATCCCGGCAGCTTCATCCGGGAGGAAATCCTGGATGAACTCGGCCTATCCATCGCCCGCGCCGCAGAAATCCTCGGGGTGCGGCGGGCGACTCTCTCCGATCTGCTCAATCGAAAGGCTGCTTTGTCCGCCGAAATGGCACTCAGGATAGAGAAGGCCTTCGGGGTCGATATGGACACGCTGCTACGCATGCAGGCGTGGTACGACAGCTACGTGATGCGGGAGCGTGCCGGCGAAATCGATGTCCAGCGCTTCAATCCCAACGCTTTCGGATCCGCTCGTGAGGGGTAGGGACGGCAAGCGCCTTCGCGAGCCCTCGCTCACGGCCACAATTTGTCTCTTATCAACGCGATGTTTTTGTTTGCGTAAAATATGTCCGGTTCGTGTTTTTGCGACCGAGCCCGGATGCTGAAGTTAGGTTCGTCGGCCGATGTTGGGTCAAACAATATCAGTCCAATTCCTGACAGGAGGCAAAACGAGTCAAGGCGATCAATCTCATCCGGCAACGAATTTGAGGGAATCACCAGATAAGATTTATCGGTCTTGATCTCCGCAGACACTACTTCAGGTTGCTGCGGTCGGCCGCATCGACGCGATTTGGGCCACGCTTACACCGCGCCGCGCAGCCGGGGGTCGACGAGATCGCGGATGCCGTCGCCGAGGAGGCTGAAGGCGAGCACGGTCAGCGTGATCGCGGAGCCCGGGAACAACACCAGCCACCACGGCGGCACGAGCCCGGCGTTCAATGAGTCGGCGAGCATGTTGCCCCAAGTCGGGGTCGGCGGCGGGATGCCGACGCCAAGAAAGCCGAGCGAGGCTTCGATGATGATCGCGACCCCGAGATGGGTCGTCGCCAGGATCAGATAGGGGGCGATGCACTGCGGCAGGATGTGTCGCGCCATCATTCTGAGGTGCGAGGCGCCGAGGCCGCGCGCCGCCTCCACATAGGACAATTCGCGCAATGACAGGACGACGGCGCGGATCACCCGGCCGCCGAACGGGATGCGGGTGATCGCGATGGCGACGATCACCGTGCCGATCCCCGCGCCCAGAGCCATCGCGATCGCCATCGCCAGGATCAGATCGGGAAAGGATTGCAGGAACTCGATGATGCGCTGCGAAACGATGTCGAAGCGTCCGCCGAAATAGCCGCTCGCCAGGCCCCACAGGGCGCCGAGCGTGGTGCCGAACAAGACGGCGCCGAAGGCGACCGCCAGTGATGTCCGGCTGCCGTAGATCACTCGGGACAGCGTATCCCGGCCGATCTGGTCGGTGCCGAAATAGTGCAGCGCGGCGGGCGGCTTCGTCATGTGCCGGAAATCGGATTTGAGCGGCTCATAGGGCGCGATCACCGGCGCGGCCAGCGCGACGACGATGATCGCCGCCGCGACGCAGCCCCAGAACGCCGAGAGCGGCGAGCGCCGGACGAAGGTCCGCAGCCCGCGGCCGAGGCGCCGCCATCGCGATGCCTCGGCTGCCGGCGACGGTCGGTCGATTGAAAACGCGGTCTCGGGGCCGAATACGGTCATTGATAGCGGATCCGCGGGTCGAGCCAGGCGATCGTCACATCAACGGCGATGTTGAGGATCACGATGACGAGGGCATAGAGGAACACCAGGTTCTGCATGACGAAGACATCGCGCTCGCTGACCGCGGTAAACATCGCATAGCCGAGCCCCGGCATCCCGAACGCGCGCTCCACCGGGATCGAGCCGGCGAGAACAAAGCTGAGGAGGATGCCCGACAGCGTGATGACGGGGAGGAGCGCGTTCGGCAAGGCGTGGAGGCTGATCACCAGGCGCGCGTTCAGTCCCTTGGCCCGCGCGGTGCGCACGTAATCCTCGCGGATCACCTCGAGGAGGCTGGAACGGGCCAGACGGGCGATGTAGGCGCCCTGGCCGAGGCCGAGCACGATACCGGGTCCGATGACGATCTGCAGGTTATCCCAGGGGTCTGCCCACAGCGAGGCGCCGGTCAGCGGCGCCCGATAGCCGAACCAGAAGAGCGAGGCGAGCACGATCAGCATGCCGACCCAGAAGCCCGGGACGGCGAGGAACAGAATGCTGAAAAAGCGCGAGATATTGTCGGCTACGCTGTTGGGACGCAGGGCGCTGACGACCGCCACCGGGATGCCGACCAGCCATGACAGCACCACCGAAATCAGCGCGATCTCCGCGGTCAACGGCCCGCGCCGTTCGATCATCTCGGCAACGCTCTCGGCGCGGAAGAACGAATGGCCGAGGCTGCCGCGGGCGATGTCGCCGATCCACCGCAGATATTGGACAATCAGCGGGTCGCTCAACCCGAGCTGCGCCATATAGCCGGCGCGGTCGGCGGCGCTGAGCTTGGTAAAGCCTTCCGGGCCGAAGATCGCGACCAGCGGGTCGCCCGGCAGCACCCGCAGCACAAAAAAGACGACGATCGACACGCCCACGACCGTGAGCGCCCCAAAGCCCAAGCGACGGACGATGTATTGGTACATGGCCTAGTATCGGCACATGGTTGGCGCCTTCCGCCGCGCCGGGTTTCCTCCGCGCGCAGACTGAGGCCCGAAGCGCGAGGTGGTCAAGGGGCTCCCCCGCTGGGGGCCCGGCCGACGACCGCGATCAGCGGATCCTGTTCGTCCTCGACCCATTCGGCGAGAAGGTGGGTTTGGATCCCCGCAAACCCGGCGACCCGCAGATAGCGCTCGACGAGGGCGGCATGGCCCGCATCGTCGAGGGCGCGCCAGACCGCCACGGCCTTCGTCCAAAAGCACCGGTTGGAAAAGCTGATGACCAGCGGGCCGCCGGGGCGCAGCACCCGGGCAACCTCGCGCAGCACCGCGACCGGCTGCTCCAGATATTGCACCGAGACGCAGATCATCGCCGCATCGACGCTGCCGTCGGCGAGCGGCAGCACGGGATCGCGGTTGAGGTTCTGGACCAACCAGCAGGCGAGC
>DASYZD010000336.1:0-13451 GCA_035946655.1 Allostellaceae bacterium
GGCGGCGAGGACCCGCTCTACATCCTGCGCCGCCTGACCCGCGCCGCGGTCGAGGATATCGGCCTGGCCGACCCGCAGGCCGTGGTGCAGGCGCTCGCCGCGTGGGACGCCTACGACCGGCTCGGCTCCCCCGAGGGCGAACTGGCGATCGCGCAATTGGTCATCTTTCTCGCCACCGCGCCCAAATCGAACGCGGCGTATGCCGCCTTTGGCGAAGCCCGCGCGATGGCCAACCAGACCGGCTCCTTGATGCCGCCCCTGCACATCCGCAACGCCCCGACCCGGCTAATGCGCGACCTCGGCTACGGTACCGGCTACGTTTACGACCACGCGACCGCGGAAGGTTTCTCCGGCCAGAACTATTTTCCCGATGGGGTCGAGCGCCGCACGTTCTACCGCCCGGGCGAGCGCGGCTTTGAGCGCGAAGTTAAAAAGCGCCTCGACTATTGGGACAAGCTGCGCCAGCGCGCGGCGGGAGGCGGGAAGTGAGTCAAGTGGACGGGGGTTTTGCTGCTGTGCGTCCTTCGAGACGCCCGCTCTGCGGGCTCCTCAGGATGACGATCTTTCTTAATACAATCATAAACCTACGTCATCCTGAGGTGGCGCGAAGCGCCGTCTCGAAGGACGCTCGGGCCACCGTCGAGCGGGGTGTGACCGGTGAATAGCGGTGTCGAAACTGTCATGGTGCGGCCGGAAGACGGTGCCGGCCGGCTCGACCGCTGGTTCCGCCGGCACTATCCCGGGGTCAATCACGGCCGCCTCGAAAAGCTGCTGCGCACCGGCCAGATCCGGGTCGACGGCAAACGCGCCCGCGCCGGCGATGCCCTCGCTCCCGGTCAGACGATCCGGGTGCCGCCGCTGAGCGAGCCGTCCGCGCCGCCGCCGGCCCGGCACATTCACCGGCACGACGAGCAGCTGCTGCCTGACCTTGTGCTCTACCGCGATGCGTCGGCGATCGTCATCAACAAACCGGCCGGGCTCGCGGTCCAAGGCGGCACCAAGACCGGGCGCCATGTCGACGGCCTCCTCGACACGCTGCGCTTCGAATTGGACGAGCGTCCGCGTCTGGTGCACCGGCTCGACAAGGACACATCGGGCGTCCTCCTGATCGCGCGCAGCGCTGCCGCAGCGGCGTTCTTCACCCGCGCCTTTCGCGAGAAGACGACGCGCAAGACCTACTGGGCCGCCGTTATCGGCCTGCCGCAATTGCCGCAAGGGCGGATCGATCTGGCGCTCGCCAAGCACCGCGGACCCGGCCGCGAGCGGATGGAAGCCGATGCCGAGGACGGCAAGAACGCGATCACCTATTACCGGGTGATCGACCAGGCCGGCGACCGGGCGAGCTGGCTTGCATTGCTGCCGATCACCGGGCGCACGCATCAACTGCGCGCGCATTGCGCCGCGCTCGGCACCGCGATCCTGGGCGACAGCAAATATGGCGGCGGCGCCACCCACCTGGCGGGCGTTGTCGCCGGGCATGGGCTGCACCTGCATGCGCGCAGCCTGGCGATCCCGAGCCCCGAGGGCGGCCTCTTGCGGGTCACCGCGCCGTTGCCGCCGCATATGCGCGAGACATGGGGTTTGCTCGGCTTTGCCGGCGATCCCGGCGACCCCTTTGCCGAACTCGAAGCGCCGCGATGAAGCGCCGCTACACCACGGTCGAAACCCGCCCGGTCGGCGGCGGCTGGGGCGTCGCGCTCGACGGCAAGACAATGCGCACACCCATCAAGCAGGAGCTGGTGCTGCCGAACGCCGCTCTCGCCGCGGCGATTTCCGCGGAATGGGAAGCGCAGCGGGACGAAATTCGCCCTGCGACGATGCCGCTCTTCCGGCTCGCCGCGACCGCGATCGACCGCACCGCGGCGCAGCGCGATCTGGTGGTAAAGGAAGTCGCCAGTTACGCCGGTACCGATCTCCTATGCTATCGGGCCGAACGTCCCCCCGCGTTGGTCGCGCGCCAGCACGCGGTCTGGCAGCCGCTGATCGACTGGGCGAGCCGGCGCTATGGCGCGACCCTCGCGGTCACCTCGGGCGTCGTCCCGACCGCGCAATCGCCGGCGACGATGCGCGCCTTTGCCGCGGCGGTCACGGCCGAGGACGATTTCCGCCTGACCGCGCTGCACAGCCTGACCGCGGCCTGCGGCTCCATCGTCATCGCGCTGGCGCTCCGCGAAGACCGGCTCGACGCCGAGGCGGCCTTCGCCGCCTCGCAGCTTGACGAGACCTTCCAGATCGAGGCCTGGGGCGAGGATGCCGAAGCCACCGCCCGCCGCCGGGCGCTGGCCGCCGACATCGAAGCGGCGGCGCGCTTTATTGCGCTGCTTGAAGCGCGATAGCCGCCGGGTTTTCGCCGAGGCAGCATTTCTTGTATTTCTTTCCGCTGCCGCAAGGACACGGGTCATTGCGGCCAAGCTTCCGCTGGAGGCTGAGAACGGCGAAGAACAGCGCTTCTCGGCTGGCCTCCGAGCGATCCTCTCCGCTCGCATGGCGCTCGAGCAACTCGACAAAGGCGGGCGCAGCCTCGTCCCAATGGTCGAGCGCCCATTGCATCGAGGCGCGCGGCAGCGTGCTGCCGGTGCTGGCGAAGTCCCGGATTACGTCTTCAATGGTCATGGCTGGGGGTTTCTCAGTCGGAAGGCGCCGTTCTTCTTAACTCCGCCCCCGCGCCTGCAAAAGGCATCGCTCATCCACGACATGCAGCAACGGGTTGCCGGGTCTCCACCCTACGAACAGCGGAGCACGCCGCGAATCGCCGCTCGAATTGCCCCTGGCCCTACCCCTTTCCGGTTTCTGCGCGGTAATCGCGGAACGCGCGAGAGGCCACCATCATCGATTCGCGGATGATCGGCACGCCGACATAACCCGAAAGGTGCAAGAGCGTCTCGGTCAGTTCGTCTTCGGTCCAGCCCTGGCGGAGCGCAAAGCGGATGTGGAGGGCGAGCTCCGGCTCGCGGCCGGTGCAGGCATCCGAGACGACGCAGATCAATGCCCGGGTCTTGGTGTCGAGCCCGGGCCGGGTCCACAGCGCGCCGAACACGGTCTCGGTCGCGACATCGATGAATTTCTTCATCACCGGGTCGCTGTAGATCTCGCGCGCCGACTTCTCGACCACGGCATCGCCCATCAGCTGGCGCCGCATCGCCGCACCTTTCTTGTAGAGTTCACTCTCGGGCATGGCATCCTCGCTGATTGAACCGTGTGCCGGCCATCTTGCCCGGCCGCTGCGGTTTCGTCACCCCCGTGAAAGCGAACGACAAGGGCAGTTTCCCGCTTGCGCGGGGATGACGGTTGGGAAAGGCTGCGGCCGATGAACGACATTCTTCGCCGACTGGAGGAGAAGCGCGCGGCAGCCCGCGCCGGCGGCGGAGCGCGCCGGATCGAGGCGCAGCACGCCAAGGGCAAGCTGACCGCACGCGAGCGGATCGAGGTGTTGCTCGACCCCGATTCGTTCGAGGAATGGGACATGTTCGTCGAGCACCGCAGCCACGATTTCGACATGGCCGGGCAGAAGGTCCCGGGTGATGGCGTGGTCACCGGCTACGGCACCGTCAACGGCAAGCTGGTGTTCGTATTCAGCCAGGACTTCACCGTGTTCGGCGGCTCGCTCTCGGAGGCGCATGCCGAGAAGATCTGCAAGATCATGGACCAGGCGATGAATGTCGGGGCGCCGGTGATTGGCCTCAACGATTCGGGCGGCGCGCGCATCCAGGACGGCGTCGCCTCGTTGGCCGGCTATGCCGAGGTGTTCGAGCGCAACGTGCTCGCCTCCGGGGTCATCCCGCAGATCTCCCTGATCATGGGCCCCTGCGCCGGCGGCGCGGTCTACTCGCCGGCGATGACCGACTTCATCTTCATGGTGAAGGACAGCTCGTACATGTTTGTCACCGGCCCCGATGTCGTGAAGACGGTGACCCATGAGAGCGTGACGCAAGAGGAGCTGGGCGGCGCCATCACCCATACGACACGCTCCGGGGTCGCCGATCTCGCCTTTGAGAACGATGTCGAGGCCCTCGTCGAGTTGCGCCGCTTTGTCGATTTCCTGCCCGGCTCGAACCGCGCCCCGGCGCCGATGCGCCGCGCCCCAAATGGACTTGGCGACCCGCGCAACCGCGAGGAGCCCTCGCTCGACACGCTGGTGCCGGCCAATCCCAACAAGCCCTACGACATGAAGGAGTTGATCCTGAAGGTCGTCGATGACGGAGATTTTTTTGAATTGCAGCCAAGTTACGCGGCCAACATCCTTACCGGCTTCGCCCGGATCGAGGGCGCGACGATCGGCATCGTCGCCAACCAGCCGATGGTATTAGCCGGCTGCCTCGACATCGACAGCGCGCGGAAGGCGGCGCGCTTTGTGCGTTTTTGCGACTGCTTCCAGATCCCGATTGTGACCTTTGTCGATGTCCCCGGCTTTCTGCCCGGCACCGCCCAGGAATTTGGCGGGATCATCAAGCACGGCGCCAAGCTCCTCTTCGCCTTCGCCGAGGCAACCGTGCCCAAGGTCACGCTGATCACGCGCAAGGCCTATGGCGGTGCCTATGACGTGATGAGTTCCAAGCACTTGCGGGGCGATGTCAACTTCGCCTGGCCATCGGCCGAGATCGCCGTGATGGGGCCGAAGGGAGCGGTCGAGATCATCTTTCGCGCCGACCTCGGCGACGCCGCGGCGATCGCGGCGCGCACGCAAGACTATCGCGAGAAATTCGCCAACCCGTTTGTCGCCGCGAGCCGCGGCTTTATCGACGATGTGATCCCGCCGAGGGCAACCCGCCACCGCCTGTGCCGCGCCCTCCACATGCTGCGCGGCAAACGCCTCGAAAACCCGTGGAAGAAACACGACAATATCCCGCTGTGATGCTGCCCATTATATCACCCAAGCTCGTCATGGCCGGGCTTGTCCCGGCCATCCACGCATCACAGGAGCTGCTCGTAAAGGTCGTCCCAAGCAGGGTTTGTTGTCAAGATCAGCCGCACCTTCCATTTTCGCGGCCAGTGCTTGATGTTACGCTCGCGCTGTATCGCTGCCGCAATATTGTTGTGTGGCTCGACATAGACGAGGCGTTTAAGGCCATAGCGCTTGGTAAAGCCCTCCACCAGCCCTTCACGGTGTTCATACGCTCGGCGCGCGAGATCGCTCGTAACGCCGGTGTACAGCGTGCCATTTGGCTGGTTGGTCACGATGTAAATCCAGGCGCATTCCATCGCGAAAACGTGCCGCCGAACGCTCCTGGCCGCAATGCTTTCGTGGATGGCCGGGACAAGCCCGGCCATGACGACTTTTGTTTTGGTCATGTTTAAGAAAATCCTGATCGCCAATCGCGGCGAGATCGCCTGCCGCATCATCAAGACGGCGCGGCGGATGGGGATTGCCACCGTCGCGGTCTATTCGGAGGCCGATGAGGGGGCGCTGCACGTCGGCATGGCCGACGAGGCAGTCGGCATCGGGCCGGCTCCTTCGGCCGACAGTTACCTGCGGATCGACCGGATCATCGAGGCCTGTAAGAAGACCGGCGCCGAGGCGGTGCATCCCGGTTACGGGTTTTTGTCGGAACGTTCCGATTTCGCGACGGCGCTCGCCGAAGCCGGGATTGTGTTCATCGGCCCGAGCCCCGGGGCGATCGGGGCGATGGGCGACAAAATCGCCGCCAAGCGCCTCGCCGATCAGGCGGGAGTGGCGACAGTACCCGGCCATCTCGACACGATCGCCGATGCCGAACGGGCCGTCGCAATCGCCGCCGAGATCGGGTATCCGGTGATGATCAAGGCCTCAGCCGGCGGCGGCGGCAAGGGCATGCGCGTCGCGCACGACGAGGCTGAGTTGCGCGAGGGGTTCAGCGGCGCGCGGCACGAAGCCGGTTCGAGCTTTGGCGACGACCGTATCTTTCTCGAAAAATACATCGAGGAGCCGCGCCACATCGAGATCCAGGTGTTGGGCGACATGCACGGCAACATCGTCCATCTGGGCGAGCGCGAATGCTCGATCCAGCGGCGTCACCAGACAGTCCTCGAGGAAGCCCCGAGCCCGTGCATCGATGCCGAAACCCGCGCCGCGATGGGGGCGCAGGCGGTCGCGCTGGCGCGCGCGGTCGGCTACCGCTCGGTTGGCACGGTCGAGTTCATCGTCGATCGCCAGCACAATTTCTACTTCCTTGAAATGAACACGCGGCTCCAGGTCGAGCATCCGGTGACCGAGCTGGTGACCGGGCTCGACCTCGTCGAATTGATGATCCGGGTCGCCGCCGGGGGGGCGCTGCCATTCGACCAGGCGGCGGTGCGGCAGGTGGGCTGGGCAATCGAGGCGCGGATCTATGCCGAGGACCCGGCGCGCAATTTCCTGCCGTCGATCGGGCGTCTCGTGCGCTACCGCCCCCCGGACGGCGACGGGCTGCGGGTCGACAGCGGGGTCGTCGAGGGCGACGAGATCACGCTCTATTACGATCCGATGATTGCCAAGCTGATCGCCTATGGCAGCGATCGGAAGCGGGCGATCGAGCGCCTGCGCAGCGCGCTCGATCGGTTCTACATCGGTGGCGTCAGACACAACATCGCGTTTCTTGGGGCAATTGCGGAGAGCCAGCGCTTTGGCGATGGCGTGCTTTCCACGGAATTCATTTCAGAGGAATTCCCGAACGGGTTTGTGCCCCCGGCAGACCCGGTGCTCGCCGACAAGATCATGATTGTGGCTGCCGCGATCGCGGAGCGGCGATTGCGGGAATGCGAAAGTCGCGACCCGGGCGATCCGCAGCTTGCCGCTTGGCGTCGCGAATCCCGGGTTGTGCTGCTCGACGGTCGCGCTTATCCGGTGAGCATCCACAAGACCAGCCTCGACTATGGCGTCGAAAGTCCATCGATCGACATGACTGCAATCACCGACTGGCGACCCGGCGAGCCGTTGCTGCGGCTTGGCAGCATCGACGATGACGAGGTCGCCACGGTGCAGATCGAGATGCTGCGCGGGCGCGCGTTCCGGCTGGCGCATGGCGGCGTGGTGCGCCATGTCCAGGTGCTGTCGCCGCGCGCTGCCGAATTGTTGCTGGCGATGCCCAAGAAAGAGCCCGCCGACACCTCGCGCCTGGTGCTGTCGCCGATGCCGGGGCTGTTGACCGCGATCGTCGTCGAGGAGGGGCAGGACGTGAAGGCGGGCGAACCGCTGGTTACGGTCGAGGCGATGAAGATGGAAAACGTGCTGCGCGCCGAGCGCGACGGCCGGGTCGCCAAGTTGCGCGCCAAACCGGGCGACAGCCTCGCCGTCGACCAGATCATTCTTGAACTTGAATGAGGTCGCGCCGATGCGCGCCGTTCTGCTGCGCATCACCGGACGGGTGCAGGGGGTCGGCTATCGCGCCTGGGCGATCGAGGCTGCGACGCGGCTGCGCTTGCGCGGCTGGGTGCGCAACCGCAGCGACGGCAGCGTCGAGGCGCTGGTCATCGGCGGGGAGGATAGGGTGGCGGCGATGATCGAGGCGTGTCGGGTGGGGCCTTTCGCTGCCCGGGTGAGCGAAATTGCGGTCAGTGACGCCGCCGATGACGGAGGCGACGGGTTCCGGGCGCGTGCAACGGTGTAGCGAGCACGTGCCCCCGCTCCGCCCCGAGGGGGTGGAGCGGGCAATTCGTCAATGCGACATCAGCACCGGCACGGTCATGTGATCGAGCAATTCGCGGCTGACCCCGCCGATGAGCGCCTCGCGGAACTGCGAGTGGTGGTAGGCGCCGGCGACGATCAGATCGATATCGAGATCGGCGGCGCGGGACAAGAGCACGTCGGAGACCCTCCTGTCGCCCCGCGGCGTCTCTTCCGCGTGAGCAGGGATGCCATGCCGCCTGAGGTGCCTGACAATCCGGTCGAGCGATGGTCGATCGTGATCGAAGCTCGCCTCCCGGGCCGGCACCGTCATCACGGTTACCGCTTCGGCCTTGCCGATCAGCGGCAGCGCGTCGTGGAGCGCGCGCGAGGCTTCACGGGTCCCGTCCCAGGCGACGAGCACGCGCCGCCCGACCATGCCGAACGAGCCGGCATAGGGCACGACCAGCATCGGCCGACCGCCGGCGACGATGATGTCTTCCGGCCGAAACCCGGCAGGGGCGCGGTAATCGGACGAGGTCTGGCCGAAGATCGTCAGGTCGACGGCGCTCGCCAGTGCGACCAGATCCGCGCCGTCGCCCGCTCCGAACAGGTGCCAGTCGCCTTCGATCGCATGCGGTCGAACTTCCTCGCGGAAGCGTTCTTCGATGATTTCGGCCAGCGTGGCGCCGGCGGTGGGCGGCACGCCGGGGACGGGGATCCCGGCGACGATAGCGCCTGGCGGCATCCACGCCGCGCCGGTCGGCACGCCAACGCCCGCGCCGCGGGAAGGCGGCGCCCCGGGGGCTTCGTTCGGCAAGACGTAGGCCGCAGAAAGATGCGCCCGGTGTTCGCGCGCGATTGCCGCGGCGAGCCGCAATCGGCCTCTGCCGGAATCCGCCGGATCAAGGCAAACGAGGATATCCTTGAGGTCCATTGCTGGGCTCCCGTTGGCAGAAACGGCGTGGATCTCAGCACCGCCGGCTGAGGCCGCGTTCCCCGGCGGCTGGCGTTGTGCGCCGAGAATGCGCCATGCGCAACCCCTGCCGGCTCTGCTAGGATGCGGCGGCGCGAGGCAAACGCAATGGCGGGATCGCAATGAGGCGAAATTGGCTGGGGATCGCGGCCGCAATGGCAGTTGGCGTGATCGGATTGATGGCGATGGCCCGGGCCGAACAACCGGCCGCCCCGCTGCCGATCCGCGTTGGCTGGGTGGTGACCCCCGGTCACCTGACCCCGCTGGAGGAAGAACTGGGCAGGCGCGAGCCGGCGTTGTTCAAGCACCTCGGCCGGAGCTACATCCTCGATGCGGTGCACTTCCAGGGGACCACCCCGGAGATTCAGGCGCAAGCCATCAACGAACTGGATATCGCCTCGTTCTCGACCGCCGCCGTGGCGCTGGCGATCACCAACGCGCACCTCGACGAGCGGATCGTCGCCGATGTCGTCGCCGACGGGATTCCCGGCCATTTCAGCGAGAATTTCGTGGTATTGGCCGACGGCCCGATCAAGCGGATCGAGGATGTGAAAGGCAAGCGTATCGCCACCAACACGATCGGCTCGGCGAGCGACGCCGCGATGCGCACGATGTTCAGGAAGCACGGCGTCAAGGACAGCGATTTCACCACCGTCGAGACCAATTTCGCCAACATGCCGGCGATGCTCGAAGGCGGTAAGGTCGATATGATCGGCCTCCTGCCGCAATTCGCGCACGGCATCATCGACAACCCAAAATACCGGGTGCTGTTCCAGGCAAAGGATGCGGTGGGCCCGACTCAAGCGGTGATGTGGGCGATGCGGGCCGAGGTAATCGCCGGGCACCGGCCCGCTCTCGTCGATTTTTTCGAGGATCACATTCGCGCGGTGCGCTGGTTTCTCGACCCGAAGAACCGTGAAGAGGCGCTCGCCATCGTCACCTCGGTAACCAAGCTGCCGAAAGAGAAACTGGCGTTCGCCTTTACCAAGGAGGATTTCTATCACTCGCCTGACGCTAGGCCCGAACTGGCATCCGTGCAGAAGGAGATCGACGAGGCCGTCGCGCTTGGGGTGCTGCCCAAACCGGTCGAGATCATCCCGAAATACGTCGATCTGTCGCTGATCGAGGAAGCCAAGAAGCGCATCGACGGGGAATGACCAATCAACAATCCCCGACCGCATTCCCGAACGCCGTGAACGGCGCGGCGCATATCGTCATCGATCAGGTGAGCCACGAATACCGGCCCGCACGCGGCCGATCGGTGCTGGCGCTCGACAATGTGTCGCTCAGGGTCGCCGACCGCGAGTTTGTCGCGCTTCTCGGGCCCAGCGGTTGCGGCAAGAGTACGCTCCTTTACCTCGTCGGCGGGTTCCTGCCGGTCGAGCACGGCAGGATCGCGCTCGAGGACCGGCCGGTTGCCGGCCCCGGCCCCGACCGCGGCATCGTCTTTCAGCATTTCGCGCTGTTTCCGTGGAAGACGGTCCGGCAAAACGTGCTCTACGGGCTGGAGAAGCTCGGCCTGCCGCGCGACGAGCGAATGGGCCGCGCGCGCGAGTTCATCGAGGTCGTCGGGCTTGCCGGGTTCGAGGACAGCTATCCCGCGCAGCTTTCCGGGGGCATGAAGCAGCGCGCCGCGATCGCGCGCACGCTGGCGATCGATCCGCGCGTCCTCCTGATGGACGAGCCGTTCGGCGCGCTCGATGCACAGACCCGGAGCCTCATGCAGGGCGAGTTGTTGCGGATCTGGCAGCGCTCGCGCAAGACGGTGATCTTTGTCACGCACGACGTGCAGGAGGCGGTGTTTCTGGCCGAACGCATCGCCGTCATGTCGGCGCGTCCCGGACATATCAAGGAGATTGTCGAGGCGCGCTTCGACAAGGACGACCCCGACCTCTTGCGCACTTCGCAATTCGTCGAGACCGTCGATCACGTCTGGAAGCTGGTGCGCGCCGAGGCGATCCAGGCGCAACGGAGCGGGGCGGCATGAACGGCCTCGCCCAAATCCTGCCGCGCTATGCCCCGATCCTCTTCTTGGCAATCGCCTGGGAGGGGGCGAGCCGGACCGGCCTCGTCCCGATCTCGGCGCTGCCGCCGCTCGATATCGTCGCGGCCGCGTGGTGGGATCTGGCGGCTGGCGGCGATCTCTGGGTGAACGGGGTCGCCTCGATCTCGCGCGGCGCCGCCGGCCTCGCTCTCGCGATCGGCTGCGGCAGCCTCGCCGGCATCCTGATGGCCTGGTACCGGCCGATCCGGATCACCCTCAATCCGATCGTCCAGTTCTTTTATCCGATGCCGAAATCGGCGCTGATCCCGGTGATGGTGCTGTGGTTGGGCTTTGGCGACGCCTCGAAGGTTGCAACGATCTTTATCGGCTGCCTGTTGCCGGTCACGCTCTCCGCGTTCAACGGCGCGCGCAGCACCGAGCAGGTGTTGATCTGGTCGGCGCGCAGCCTGGGCGCCAGCCGCTGGCGCACCTTGTGGGAGGTGGTGCTGCCGAGCGCGCTGCCGGAACTGCTCTCCGGCATCCGCACCGCTCTCGCGCTCTCTTTCGTGCTCCTGGTCGCCTCCGAACTGATCGTCGCGCGCCAGGGCCTCGGCTACATGATCGGCTGGCTCGGCGATGGCGGCGCCTATGACGCGATGTTCGCGGTGGTGCTGACCGTGGCGCTCTTGGGTTTCGCCGCCGACCGGGCCTATCTGATGCTGGTGCGGCGCGTGCTGACGTGGCGCGAATGAGCGAACTCGACACCCCGCTGCTGGCAAGCCCCGCGTCCAGCGGATTGCGCCTCGCGGGCGTCGGCGCCGGGCTCGCGCAGCGCGCCGGGGCGGTCGCTTCGCTGCTCGCGCTGGTGATTGCCTGGGAGGGCGCCGCGCGCAGCGGGATCGTCTCGGCGTTTCTCCTGCCGCCCTTGTCTGCGGTGCTCGCCCGGGTCGCGGACGACGCCGTTTCGGGGGCGCTGGCGGTCAATCTTGGGCTGACCCTCTACCGCGCGATCACGGGCTTTGCGATCGCCGGGGCGGGCGGCATCGTGCTCGGCATCCTGATGACGCGCCGGCCTTGGGTGCGCTGGTTCTTCGATCCGATCGTGTCGGTCGCCTTCCCGATGCCGAAGATCGCCTTTCTGCCGATCTTCATGCTGTGGCTCGGCCTTTACGACGCCTCCAAGATCTCGATGGTGGTGTTCAACGCGATCTTCCCGGTGATCACCGCGACGATGGCGGCGGCCGAGGGCGTCGACCGGCACCTCCTGTGGTCGGCGCGCAGTCTCGGCGCCAGCGAGCGCCAGCTGTTGCGCGAGATCATCCTGCCGGCGGCCCTGCCGCAGATCCTCACCGGATTGCAGGTCGCGTTGCCGATCTCGATGATCGTCACGATCGTCACCGAGATGTTGATGGGCGGTGAAGGCCTGGGCGGCGCGATGATCGCCGCCTCGCGCTTTGCCGATTCACCCGGGGTCTTCGCCGGCATCGTCGAGATCGCGGTCGCCGGGTTGTGCCTCGTCCGGGGCATGACCGCGCTGCGCCGCCACCTCCTGGTGTGGCACCAGGAGGCCGAAGACCCGACGACGGTGTGACTGAGGCTTAGAGGCTCCTACTTCACCAGCAGCTTCACAATCGCGTCGAAATGCTCGTCGGCGAGCGCTTTCAGCTCGTCGTCGGTGCGGTCCTGCACCGGATGCGGGACGAACACCAGGGCCGGGTCGGTGCCGAGTGATTTGGCCTGCGCCCTTGCCCCCTCGATGAATTCGGTCGTCGCCACCCCGACCGTCGGAATGCCGCGCGCCTCGAGTTCTGCCATGTCATGCGTACAGCACGATATGCAGGACCCTCAGTCGCTGAGCCCCTCGATGACGAGGTTGACTTCGGTCGCGATCTGCTGCTGCAGCGGCACCGGTGCGGTGCGCGCATTGGTCGGCTTTTTGTAGCGCTTGACCGTAATGCCGCGTTCGGTGAGACGCTCGTCGAGGCGGTCGAGAAATACATCGCCCCGCGGCTTGGCGATGTCGAGGAGCCCGATCGTGAGGCCTTCGAGCCGCTCCGGCCGGGGCAGGCGCGCCCGCCGCGTCGGTTGTCGCTCCGAGGTGGGGTCGAGAAGCACGGTCATGGTTTCACCTCCATTGTGACGGGAACGCTGCCGCGGGTCCCGGAGGACCAGCCGCCGATGATGCCGGAAAACATCCCGGCGCCGCCGCCGGCGCGGACGATCATAAGCCCGCCCGGGCGGAATTTGTTGACGGTCTTGCCGGCGAGCGAGGCGGGGCCACCCTCGGCGATGCCGCGGGCGCCGGCAACCAGGTCCTCGCCCGGGATCTCGCACAGCCGGTAGAGTTCCTCATAGAGCCGCGCCTTGGACCACCCGGCATTGCGGAAGGTGCGCTCGTGCTCGGGACAGACGACGAGGATGGCGTCGCAGGCCGGCGCCAGCTTGACGCTCTGGATCGCCTTCAACGACTCGGCCATGCTGCGCGAGAGGCTCTCGGGATCGCGCGATTTCTGGTCGATGACGCCCTGCAAGCCAAAGCCGGCGAACACTGTTACCGCCGACACCCCAGGTTTCACCCCGCGCTCGACCGCGAGCGGCTCCCAAGACGAGCCTTCCTCGTCCTCGGCAAAGCAATAGCCGAGCTTCCCCGGGTTACCGAGGGTGGCGCGGTCGACCTCCTGCGGCCGGCCCTCGCCGATGTTGCGGATGACCAGCTGCAGCGCGCGGCCGATCGACGAATTGGCGCGGTTGCCTTGCCCCAGCGCGTTGCCCTTGGCGTTCATCCCGATCTGGCGGCGAACGGGGCCGTTGACGACAACGACCGGCCCGGCAAACTGCGTCGTCGCCAAGACCCCGTGCATCGCAAACCTGTCGTCGAGCACCGCTTCGACCGCGGCCAGCACGACCGGCAGGTATTCGGGCTTGCACCCGGC
>DASYZD010000337.1:0-8338 GCA_035946655.1 Allostellaceae bacterium
CGGCCCAGGGCTTCTGCGACCCCGGCAGCAGCCGCGCCACCTCGGCGCCGTCGGCGACCCGGGTGTCGAGCTGGTACTCGCGCGCGTAATCGAGCCACCCTTCGAGGCGCGCCAGATCCGCTGCGCTGTCGGCCAGATACATGATGCCGCAGCTGCGGAACCCGGTCTCGGCCTCGACCATCTCGTTCATCCCCTGCCACAGCCGCAGGCTCTCGATGATCAGCGGGATCTCGCGCGGGTCGCGCACCATCTTGCGGCACCAGCCCCAATTGCGGCTCGACTGCTCGCCGGCGATGTGCCCCTTCTCGACCAGCACCACCGCGACGCCGCGTTGCGCGAGGAAGAGCGCGGCGCTGGTGCCGATGATGCCGCCGCCGATGATGACGACGTCGGCGCGGGCTGGGAGAATTTCGTCGGATGCGACCGGATCGACGCGCGGCGCCATGGTGATCTCCCGGGATTGCCGGCGCCATTATGTGGCGGCGGCGGGATTCGCGCTATGATCGGCGATCGCCCGCAGGAGAGACGCCAGGAGAGAGGCCATGTCCGATCTGCTCGAAAAGACCGAAAACGGGATCACCACGCTGACCCTCAACCGCCCGGAGCGGCTCAACGCGCTCTCCCCGGCGATGACGGCGGGGCTCTCCGAGGCGCTGGAGCGGCTCTCGACCGACCCTGAGGTCGGCGCGATCGTCATCGCCGGGGCCGGGCGCGGCTGGTGCGCCGGGGGCGATGTCAAGACGATGGAGAGCCGCGGGGCAAACCAGACCTTCGAAGACCGGGCCGAGGGGTTGCGCCGCGCGCACCGCCTGCCGCTCCTGTTGCGCCGCATGCCGAAAGTGGTGATCGCGATGATCAACGGCCCGGTCGCCGGCGCCGGGCTCGGCCTCGCGCTCGCCTGCGATTTGCGGATCGCCGGAAAATCGGCGCGGTTCGGCACCGCCTTTGCCCGGATCGGCTATTCGGGCGATTACGGCGGCTCGTGGAGCTTGACCCGCCTCGTCGGCACGGCAAAGGCGCGCGAACTTTATTTCACCGCCGACATCATCGACGCCGACACCGCGGGCGGGCTCGGCATCGTCAACCGGGTGGTCGGCGACGACGAGCTCCTCCCCGAGACGATGGCGCTGGCCCGGCGCATCGCCGACGGCCCGCGGGTCGCGCTCGGGCTGATGAAGGGCAACCTCCTGGCCGCCGAGACCGAGGACTTCCAGACCGTCCTCGACCTCGAGGCCGAGCACCAGGCGCGCTGCGCCTTCACCGAGGACCACAAGGAGGCGGTCGCTGCGTTCAATGAAAAACGCCGCCCGGTGTTCAAGGGGAGGTAGAGGATGGCCGGGCTCTATTTCGAGGAATTTGCCGAGGGCCAGGTGTTCGAGCACGCGACCCGTCGCACCGTCACCGAGATGGACAACGTCCTCTTCACGACGCTGACGATGAACCCGCAGCCGCTCCATCTCGACGCCGAATTCGCCCGCACCACCGAGTTCGGCCGCCCTCTCGTCAATTCGATCTTCACGCTAGGCCTCGTCATCGGCATCAGCGTCGGCGACACGACGCTCGGCACCACCGTCGCCAATCTCGGCATGACCGACGTACGCTTTCCCAAGCCCGTCTTTCACGGCGATACGATCCGGGCGCGAACGACGGTCATTTCGACGCGGCGCAGCCGCTCGCGCACCGACGCCGGGATCGTCGAATTCGAGCATGAGGGCCGCAACCAGAACGGCGAAACCGTCGCCATCTGCCGCCGCGCCGCCTTGATGAAGACCCGGCCGGCATAGGGTTTGGGTTGGCGCTCGCTGCTGGTTGTCCCGGCCGATAGGGCTTTGCCTGATAAGTCGTCATTCCGGGGCGGTCCGCAGGGCCGAACCCGGCACCCATTTTCCATAGGCTTGTGTTCATCTCCTCCGGCCAGAAGCCGGACCGGTGGGTTCGGCCTCCCGGGATGACACCGCCGTTTGTGCAAAGCCCGGCCAAAAACGAGCCGAAGCTCCCGCGCCATTCTCCTGCGCCGCCAACGCCGCGAACATCCCGGCATTCCCCGCCCCCACGACGACGACATCGTATTCCCCCTCCGCCCCCCGCGATTCGCTGAGGGTGTGAGTAGAGCGCGGAAGGGATGGGGCCAGGGGATGGCGATTAGCCGGCCCGCTTGATTTGGTAATCCACGCCCGTCATGCGAATTCGCCAAGTTAGCATTTGATTGCTGACGCCAAAATGTCGAGAGGCATCCGCGTCAGTCATTCTTCTCGCGCGCATCCACAGTAAAGCCGGTCGCGGAACCAGGAGGGTGCCCGCAAGCCAATCCGCCTCTGCTTCCTGCGCTTCGTCGTAATTACCATTGAGAAGGTGGCCATCAATGGTCTGCTGTGCCATCGCTAACTCGTGGCCTAGCATGATGTGGGACAACTCGTGCATAACGTCGCTATTCGTCCGGGCCGGCGAATGTCGAGGGTTGTAGACAATAAGGTGGTGGCCTCTCTCGCGCAGTACGAAGGCCGACCACTCCCCGCTGGCCACCCCAAAGAGGTGCTGCTGATCTGATGTTGGCCAGCCCGGAATGTCGGCCGCAGACCAAACAGTAACCCCGAGATTTGTGGCAAGATTCATAGCATCGAGCGGCGCAATTGGCGGAATACCAAGGGTCTTCCTGACCTCCAGTGACCGGCGTTCGGATTGCGACTTAAATCCTCGACGGAGCAATTTTAGGGCTCCTCCGACCCGATTTTCTTAACGAATTCTCTATGCGCCGCGATGATCAGGGTCGCGAGGGACTTTGCTGTCTGCTCGGAAAATGCATCGCCCTTCTTGAAGCCCATCTGAACCGCCGGGAGCGATCTATCCGACCCGCCGACGCTCGCGCCCCCGATTACAAGCCCGGGGTCGATCCCAAGCCATAGACAAACTTTCCCAAGGGTTCGGCTATCGGGAAGGTGACCACGCTCGATACGCGACAAAGTCGCGGGGCTGGTGCCGATCTCGTGCGCTGCTGCCCTGATTCCCATGCTTCCGCGCCTCCGGGCCACCCTCTGCCCAAGCTCTCCGGGAGAAAGCAGTGCCATTCGGCCTCCGTATCAAATCTGAAAAATGTGTTTCATATTTGAGGATAAGCGTGCTATGCGTCTCGCTCGTGAAACGAGCCGATCGAATCACGCTGTATCGTCGGCGTCAACCGAAATCACTTGCCGGAAGGAAATCGACTAATGGCTGCGAAATCGTTCACCCTGAAGTTCGACGGCTACTGGCTTGGCGCCGCCGTTGGAGGGTTACCCGTAAAGTCGGGCATCTACGGTGTATACGCATCCACCTTCAACGATTCGGCGAATACGGTGACTCTCAATCGCTTGATTTACATCGGCGAATCCGAGAACGTGCAGAGCCGCGTCAAAGGTCATGAAAAATGGCCCGATTGGCGGAAGCAGCTGAAGTCGGGTGAGGCCCTATCATTCAACTGTGCGCTCATTTCGGGCAGCGACGATCGCCAACGCGCCGAAGCAGCAGAAATTTTCAAACACAAGCCCGTTTGCAACAGCGATTACACGAATAATTTTCCATTCGATCGGACCACGATCTCGAATGAGGGCAATGCTGCGCTTTTCGTGAGTCCGTTTACGGTCGAACGGACCGAAGATCCCGCTAGCAAACGTCACTCGCTGTACGTCTGGCGATAGCGAGCTCGGGGTGGCGCCAACGGGCAAGAAGTCGGAGGTTCCTGAAATCGGGCCCAGCACTCCGACCTCGGCCCTACCGGTTCCGCCAGTTCGGTTTCCGGCGCTCGGCGAAGGCCTTGGGGCCTTCGATGTAGTCCTGGCTCGCCAAATTGGCTTCCGCGGCCGGGTAGGTCCGGGTCATTGCGGCTTCGAGAGTGGGGGCGTCGAGGCTCTTGTAGACCACTTGTTTCGAGGCGCGGATCGCCATTGGCGAACATTCGAGGATCTGGGCGGCCCAGCGCCTTGCCGCCGTGAGCGCTTCGCCCGGCGGCACCACCTCGTTGACAAAGCCGAGCCGGTGACCCTCGGCAGCCGAGACGCGCCGCCCGGTCAGGATCATCCCGAGCGCGGCCTTCTGCCCAATCATCCGCGGCAGGCGGTGCGTGCCGCTCCCGGCAATCAGGCCGACGCGCGGCTCGGGCAGCGCGAAGACCGCGTTCTCGGCGGCGACGATGATGTCGCAGGCGAGCGCGGTTTCGAACCCGCCGCCCATCGCCACGCCATTGACCGCACCGATCAGCGGCTTTTCCAAGTCGAAGCGGTGGCTGAGCCCGGCAAACCCGGTCGCGGGCCGGGGTCCGCGGCGGCCGGCGGCCTGGACCTTCAAATCGTTGCCCGCCGAGAATGCCCGGGCCCCCGCGCCGGTGATGATCCCGACCCAGAGCTCCGGGTTCGCGGCAAACTCATTCCAAACCCCGTCCAATTCCCAATGCGCCTCGCTGTGGAGCGCGTTCAACACCTCGGGCCGGTTGATCGTAACGATGCGCAGCCGGCCTTCGTCGGCCACGGTGCAGAAGCGGTAATCGGTCATTGCGCCGCGGCGGCCTCTCGTTGCGGCAGGGTGACGGGGATCTTGTAGAGGGTGCGCGCGTTCTCGAACACCAATTGGTGGAGGGCGGCTTTCCCGAGCGCCGCCTCGCAGGGGGCGTGGCCCATCGCCTTCGAATTGGGCCACGGGCTGTCGAGCCCGGGGAAGTCGCTGGCCCACAGGAAGTTGCCGAGGCCGACTTCGGGCGCGCGGCGGAAGCCCCCCTCTTCCTCGACCTCGAACGTGAAGAAGACGTGCTCCTTGACGATCTCGCTCGGGCTGCGCTTGAGCGCGATGTCGGGCTTGAAGACCCGGTTGTCCGCCGGCCCAAACTCGTATTCGCGGTCAAAGCGCCAGAACATGAAGGGGACCCAGCCAACCCCCGCCTCCTCGAGGACAAAGCGCACGGCCCGGTGGCGGTCGCAGATCCCGGAGAAGACCACCGCGCTCATCAATTCCGCCATCGCCCCCATCGGGAAATTGGCGACCCGCATCAAGGCCTGGTTGCGGGGTTCCAGCCCCGGGACCCCAACGCCGATCTGGCGCGTGCCGCCGCTCGGATAAGCATGGAGGTTGACCGGCATCCCGGTTTCGGCAGCGGCGGCCCAGACCCTTTCCCACATCTGGTGCATCACCGGTTCGGGCGCGAACACCCAGTCGAAGATGACCCCGGTCGGGAGGCCGAACCCGGCCACCCGCAACAATTCGGCCGTCGCCTCCTCGGGGCTCATGCACGGCAGGGGCAGCAGCATGATGAAGCGCCCGTTCGACTCCGCGTAGAGTTCGCGCGCCCAGTCGTTGACGGCGCGCACGCAGACCGCGCGCAGCTCGGGGTTCTTGATTTGCGAGATCTGCTCGTAGGGGCCGTTGACGAGCTCGGCGTCGACCCCGTCCTTGTCCATGTCCTCGCAGCGATAGCGGGCGTTGGCGGCGCGGAAGATCCCGGGCTCGGGCTCCTCCGGCAATCCCGCGCGGGTATAGCAGTTGACCGGCCCGCGGCCGACGCCGGCCCAGCCGACCCCGCTCCACGCGCGGCCCTCGACGACCCACTGGCGGACCCCATCCGGCCCGGTGACGACGCGCGGCCCGTCATCCTGAAACCTCCGAGGCAGGCGCTTCGTCCACAAATCGAACGGCAGGTGCATCAGCCGGCAATGGCCATCGGCGGAGATGACGCCAAACCGCTTTTCCATCGCGCTTCTCCCCTCTGGCAAGCCGGAATGCGCCGATGATAGGCCTGCGATCGCGGGCCGTCCATCTCACGCGCCGCCGGCAATAGCTGCTATTATTTCAGGCGATGACCGTTTCGCTGCGCCAGCCGCTCACCGGCGAGATCAAAATCCTGCAAGAGGGCTGGAGCTGGGGCTGCTTTCTCGGCAGCTTCATCCTCGGCCTGCCGCTTTACCGCCGCGGGCTGCAGGTCTGGGGCTCGGCGATGGTCGCCTTCAATCTCGTCGCCCTGTTCGTCGGGTTCGTCCCGACCGAAGCGGGCACCACCCTTTATGGCTGGCTGACGGTCATCGGCGTCGGTCTGTGCGTCTTTTTCGGGCTGCGCGCCAATCAGATGGCGATCGACCGCTACCTCAGCCTTGGCTGGGAATTCGCCGGTTCGCGACGCAATTTCCGCTGAGCTCAGCCCGGCGGGGCGCTACAGGCCGTACCTCACCTGCGGCGAATTGGCCAGCGACAGCCGCCGGTACCGGGCCAACGCCCAGAGCGGAAAGAACGCGCGATAGCCGTGATAGCGCAGGTAGAACACGCGGGGAAAACCGACCGCGGTATACCACGGCTCGTCCCAGTTGCCGTCGCTGTCCTGGCTGGCGATCAGGTAGGCGATGCCGCGAGCCACCGCCGGATGGTCGACCGCGCCGGCCGCCATCAGGCCGAGCAGCGCCCAGGCGGTCTGCGATGCGGCGCTATACGGCGCCTCGCCGTGCGGGGCCTCGGGCCAGTAGCTCTCGCCGGCTTCGCCCCAGCCGCCATCGGCGCGTTGCTGCGCGATCAGCCAGGCGACCGCGCGGCGGATTTCCGGCGCCCTCGGGTCGACACCGGCGGCATTCAACCCGGCAAGCACCGACCAGGTGCCATAGATGTAGTTGGTTCCCCAGCGGCCAAACCAGCTGCCATCGGTTTCCTGTTCGCGCCGCAGGTAGGTGAGCGCGGTGGCGAGGGCCGGATGAGCGGGCGAAATCCCGCACTGGGCGAGAAAGCCAACGCAGCGCGCGCTGACGTCAGCGCTCGGTGGGTCGAGGAGGGCCCCGTGATCGGCGAAGGGAATGTGGTTGAGATAGGTATGCATGTTGTCGGCGTCGAACGAGCCCCACCCGCCGTTGCGGCTCTGCATGCCGAGGACCCACTCTTCGGCGCGGTCGATCGCATGCCGGTAGCGTTCGGGATCGAAGCGGTCGAGCGCCAGCGCAACCGCCGCAGTATCGTCGAGATCGGGATAATGCGGGTTGGCATACTGGAACGCCCAGCCACCCGGCCGCAGCCCGGGGCGAGTCGCCGCCCAGTCCCCCACCGTGTCGAGCACCTGCCGCTCGGCAAGCCAGTCGATCGCGCGGCGGACCGTCGGGGTCAGCGCCGAATCGCCGACCTCCATCAGCGCATGGCAGGCGAGCGCGGTGTCCCAGACCGGCGACAGGCAGGGCTGACAGTAGCCGTGCTCCCCGTCGAACACGAGCAGCTTGCGGATTGCCGCTGCAGCGGCAACGCAATCGGGGTGATCGGGCGGGTACCCTAGGCAGTCGAACATCATCAATGCGTTCGCCATCGCCGGGAAGATGCCGCCGAGCCCATCCTCGCCGTTGAGCCGCTCGGTGACAAAGCCGACCGCCTTTTCGATCGCACGCCGCCGGGGGTCGGCCGGGAACATCGGCTCGGCCAGCCGCAACAGCCGGTCGACCAGGGCGAAGGCATGACCGACCGGAGAAGCGGTAGGCGGCGCAATCCAGTCGCGCACGCTCTCGGGCGGCTCGACAAACAATTCGGCTATCGTCACCCCGCGCGGGTTCTTGGCCCTCGGCCGGAGCGCCATCAGCACCAGGAGCGGCACCAAGACCGTGCGCGACCAGTACGAGATCTTGTCGATGTGAAACGGAAACCAGCCGGGCAACAGCATGATCTCGACCGGCATCACCGGCACCGCGCGCCATGGCACCTCGCCGTACAGCGCCAGTTGGGCGCGGGTGAACACATTGCAGCGCCGCGCGCCGCCGCGCGCCAGGATCGCGGCGCGGGCGCGCGCCATATGCGGCGCATCGATCGGGTCGCCGGCCGCCTTCAATGCGAAATACGCCTTGACCGAGGCGCTCAGGTCGAGTTTGCCGCCGTAGAACAGCGGCCACCCGCCATCCCCGCCCTGGGCGGCGCGCAGATAGGGTGCGACGCGCTGTTCGAGCTCGGGGTCGATCGTGCCGAGATAGTGCTGCAGGAGAATATACTCGGCCGGGATCGTGGCGTCGGCTTCCAAGTCGAACACCCAGTGGCCGTCCTCCTGCTGCAGCGACAGCAAGGACTCGACCGATCGCGCGATCGCGGCGTCGAGGCCCGGCGGAGAGGCCACCTCGCCGAGCCTCGGCACATCCTTTTGCTGTGCTGTTATTCGGCTCATCATGGCAGCGCGCTCTGGCAATCCTCGATTTGCGTTGGGGTCTGGGTCGTCGGCGCCGGGCCGGTAGTGATCGCCGGCGCCCGAGCGCGGCGCTGGCGCACGCGCGCCGCCGCCGCAAGACCCGAGCGAATAGCGCCTTCGATCGTGGCAGGCAAGCCGGTATCGACATAATCGCCTGCCAGGTGAAGATTGGACCAGGCTGTC
>DASYZD010000338.1:0-9252 GCA_035946655.1 Allostellaceae bacterium
GAAAATCCGCCCGAAAGCAACTTCTGCGGCCGCTGTGCAGCGCCACTCGACCGCACCGGCGACAGCGCGGCCAGCGAGCCTATCCGGGCCCCGCCGGCGGAATTGAAACGGGTCAGCATGCTGTTTTGCGATCTCGTCGGCTCGACCCCCCTCGCCGCGCGCCTCGGGGCCGAGACGATGCACGAATTGATCCGCTGGTTTATCGATACCGCGCTCGCCGAGGTGGAGCGCTATGAGGGCACGACGCCGCAATTCTCCGGCGACGGGTTTCTCGCGCTGTTCGGCGCGCCGATCACCTACGAGGACCACGTGCGGCGGGCGCTCCTCGCCGCGATCGCCATCCGTGAGGCCGTCAGTGGCAAACCCGCGCAGGTCCCGGGTGGGTGCTGGCCCGACCTGCAGATCCGCATCGGCATTCATACCGGTCTTGTCGTTTTCGGCTCGGTCGGCGGCAATTTGCGGATGGACCCGACGGCGATCGGCGATGCGGCCAATATTGCCGCGCGCCTGCAGACATCGGCCGCGCCGGGCACGATCCTGATCAGCGAGGAAACCTGCCGCCTGGCGCAAGGCTACGCGCAGGTCGAGCCGGTTGGATTACTGGCCCTCAAAGGCAAAGACGAGCCGGTCGCGGCCTACCGCTTGCTCGGGGTCTCGCATCGGCTGATTAGCGGGGGGCCGGCGGCGCCGGGGCGGCCTTTTGTCGGTCGCACGGACGAGATCGTCGCCCTTGATGGCTTGTTGCGGTCGGCCAAGGCGGGCACGGGGCGGCTCATTGACGTCGTCGGCGAGCCCGGTATCGGCAAATCCCGGCTCCTCAACGAGTTCCGCAGGCGTCAGGGCGGCGGGGCGAGCTGGGTGGAGGGGCGGTGCCTCTCCTATGGCACGATGACACCGTATCTCCTGGTCCTTGATCTGTTGCGCGGCCTCTGCGGGATCGTCGAGACCGATACCGCCGAGACCGTAATTGCCAAGCTGCGCGCGACCTTGCAAGAGGTCGGCATGGACCCCGACCAGGACAGCGTGCTGCTGCATCTCCTCGGCATCCAGGAGCTCGCCCGCGCGCCGGCCTTGGCGAGCCCTGAGGCCGTCAAGGCGCGGGCGTTCGCGGCGATGCGCCAGCTCATTCTCTATGCTAGCCGGCGCCGGCAGCTTCTTCTTGTCGTCGAAGATCTCCATTGGCTCGACAAGGTCTCGGAGGAATTTCTCGGCTTCCTCGGCGAGGCCGTCGCGGACACTCCGATCCTCGTATTGGCGACCTATCGCTCCGGGTACCAACCACCGTGGATCGACAAGCCCTATGCCGGGCAATTGCCGCTCAATCCATTGTCGCGGACCGACAGCCTCGACCTCGTTCGCGCGGTGGCGGGGCGGCTCGACGCGCCGGTGACGGATGCGATTGTAAGCAAAGCCGATGGCAATCCGTTCTTCCTCGAACAGCTCGCCTTTGATGCCGGCGAGGCTAGGGCCGCTCGACCCGCCGAGATGGTGCCCAACACGATCCGCGATGTCGTGATGGCGCGTATTGACCGGCTGCCGAGCGATGCCAAGCGGCTGTTGCAAACGGCCTCGGTAATCGGGCGGGAATTCCCGCTGCGCCTGTTGCGCGCGGTCTGGCAGGGAAAAGACCCGATCGAGCCGCACTTGCACGAGCTGATCCGGCTCGAATTCATCCATGAGCGGTTTGACAGCGAACGCACCGCTTATGTGTTCCGCCATGCGCTGACCCAGGAAACCGCGTACGCGAGCCTCCTCAAGCGCTACCGCGGCACCCTGCACGCCGCGGTCGGCACGGCGATCGAGGAAAATTACGCCGAGCGCACCGACGAGTTCGCGGAGCCGCTGGCATTCCATTTCGGCCGCAGCAACGACGACGACAAGGCCGTCGATTACGCCATTCTGGCCGCGCAAAAAGCCCAGCGCCGGTGCGCCTACAACGACGCCGTCGCCTACTTCGAAGGCGCAGCGGAGCGGCTGGAGGAAATGCCCGACCTCAGAGTGAACCGGGTTCGCCGCGTCGATGCCGTGATCAAGCAGGCCGAGGTGAAACTGGCACTCGGCAGACATGCCGAGCATATCGGCGCACTCGAGAAAATCCGCGATCTGGTCGCGCAGCTCGATGATCCGCAGCGCCGAGTCGCCTGGCACTACTGGACCGGGTATCTGCGATGCCTGACCGGCGGCCACCCGGTGGTCACGATCGACCACTGCCGTCAAGCAGCGGCGATCGCTTCGGGGGCGGGTTATGACAGGCTGCACGGCCTTGTCGACTCGTGCCTTGCACAGGCGTATGTCGTCGCCGGGCAGCTGCACGCGGCGATCGAGGCGGGCGAGCGCGCGCTGTCGATCTTCGATGCGCGCACCGACCCCTGGTTAGCCAGCCGCGCGCTCTGGCATCTAAGTTCCGCCGCCAATCACCTCGGCGATTGGGAAGCCAGCCTCGCCTATTGCCGCCGCGCCCTCCAGTACGCCACGGACCTCGACGACCAACGGTTCAAAACCGCCGCACTATGGCGCACGGGCTCCGCCTATATCCAGCAAGGCGACACCGAACCCGGGTTGCGCTATTGCGAGGAGGCGCTCGCGCTGCGGCCCATTCCCTACGATTCGGCGGTTGCGCGGATGATCCGGGGATATGGGATGATCAAGGCCGGCCGGGTCGACGCCGGCGTTGCGGAGCTCACCGATGTTGTCGCCTGGTTCGAGGACTCCCAACTGGCTCACGTTCGCTCGATCACCTGCTTGTGGCTCGTCGAGGGCTATCTCGCGCAAGGCAATACCGTCGGCGCCCGGCCGTTAATCGAGAAGATCATCGAGACCTGCCGAAACGCCGGGTACCGCTACTATGAGGGCCTCGCGCATCGTGTAATGGCGGATTGCATCGCCAGCGAGCTTCCTCTGGGGGCTGAACGGCACGCGGCTGAAGGACTGCGGATATTCGAGGACATCGGCGCCCGAAACGATTTCGCAAAAGCGCTGATGTCGCGAGCCGCGTTGCGGCGGCAATCCGGGAATTTGCCCGAGGCGCGAGAGCTGTTCAGGCAAGCGCACGGGATTTTCGTTTCACTTGGCACAAGAGGCGAGCCGGCTCGGGTCGAGACAGCGCTCGCTGAGCTCGATGATGCCGCGCAATCGTCGGGTGGGTGAGACCGCTGCAACCCCCCGAGACCGCCAGAACCCTAGGCTGGATGCGCCGGACAGACCGACCGCATTTTCGTTTCCACCAGGCATCCGAATACGACGTTGACCGCGACGGGCAAACCGAATGAAAATAGGTTAACAAAAATTAATCAACTTCGACGGGAGACGACAAATGGCACAAAAACCCGACATTGGCGATTTGATCATGCTGCTGAACCCGTACACCGACGACCGGTTTGTCGGGAAGGGTGGGCCGCACACCGGCGAGATGGACATTTACATGCTCGATGGAAACCCGATCCAGGGCGGTGATCCCAACGGCACCATCGCACAGATCCAACTGGAGGTTGACGCGAACTATCCGGGCGATTGGACCTTCAAAGGCCAACCGCACAAACTCGGCAAGAGTGCCCGCATTCGCTACCGGTACCCGGTGCTGAATCCTGGCGCTGGCCCTGGCGGCAGCGGTGGGACGGTCGCGTACTGGGTCGAGGATTACATTCTCGTCGGTTTCGAAGACGGCAGCGTCTGACCAAAGCGGGTTTCGGCCGGCTTGTGGGCCGGCCGTGCCGGCCACTCTTTCGCTCCCGCCGGAACTGGCAACGTGGTTCGGATGACCGCGCCGATGCTCGATCTGGACGAGATCCAGGGGGATCTGCTCGTCGGCTTGCAGAAGAATGCCGAGCTCTTCGTGTTCTTCAAGATAACCGACGCTTCCCGCTTCAAGGCCGTGGCGCGGGACTATGTCGTCGGTGAGGTGACCAGCCTGCGCCGCGCGCTAGACCGCGAGCAGATTGTCCAGCAGCGCAAGGACCGCGGCGAGCCGCCGGCCGAGGCGTGGCTCGGTCTCAACCTCGGCTTCACCAAGGACGGGATGACGCAGTTGCTCGGGGCGCGGCGGCCGGCGATGGATCCCGCCTTCGAGCGCGGCGCCGCGCATCCCGAGACGCTCGCGCGGCTCAACGATCCGCCGCCGGCGCGGTGGGTCGAGGGTTATCGAAGGGACCGCATCGACGGCGTCTTTCTGATCGCCGGTCCCAGCCCCGCCTTTGTGACCTACCACGGCAATTCGCTGCGCCAGCGGCTGGACCCCGCAATCAGCGTCGTTTACGCGGAAATGGGTACGGTGCGGCCGGGGCGCGACCGGGGCCGCGAGCATTTCGGTTTTCTCGACGGCGTGTCACAGCCCGGCATTCGCGGATTGCCGCGGACCACCCGACCCGGCATCCCCGGCCGGGATCCTGTCTGGCCCGGCGAGTTCGTGCTCGGCTATCCCGGGCAAGACCCTAAGGACTCTGAACGCGCCGGTTCCACCCTCCCGCTGCCGGCGCCGTGGGCGAAGAACGGCTCCTATATGGTCTTCCGGCGTCTCGAGCAGCGCGTGCCGGAGTTCGGCCGGTTTGTCGCCGCCGAGGCCGCGCGGCTCGGGATCTATCCCGAACTCCTGGCGGCCCGCATGGTCGGACGCTGGCGCAGCGGGGCGCCCTTGGAACTGGCGCCGCTTGAAGATAATCCCACGCTCGGCGGCAACGCGCGGCGGAACAACGATTTCGCCTACGGGGGCGACCCGTTCCAGCGCGCCTGTCCGTATGCCGCGCATATCCGCAAGGCCAACCCGCGCGACGATCCGCCCGGCGGCCGGGCCGAGACGCTGACCCACCGGATCTTCCGCACCGGCATTCCGTTCGGACCCGAGGTCGCGCCGGGCGAAACCCAGACGCTGCACTCGCGCGGCCTGATGTTCGTCTGCTACCAGGCGTCGATCGAACGCCAATTCGAGTTGATCCAGGGCCGCTACGCCGACAATCCCCTTTTCGTCGGCGGCAAGATGCGGCCGGATGACCACACCCCAGTGGTTCCGGGCTTTGACCCGATCATCGGGCAGGCGCCGGACGGGGACGTGCGGGTGATGGACGAGCCGGTCCCGAACTATCCGGCCGGCAACCGGCGCAGCGTCCTCGAGTTGCCCGAACAGTTCGTGATCCTGACCGCGGGCGGCTATTTCTTCATGCCCTCGCTCGGCGCATTGCGCACCGTGTTGACCTGAGCCAGGCTTGCGCCGCCGGGGCGGGCGCGCGCATTGTGGACGGAATTGGTTCCGCCGCTGGCATGCTGGTCTCGCCGCGGGGCGCAGCCTGAGGGAGGGTCGAGGATGCCGCACGCTCTCTATGTTTGCCTGCAGGACGACGACAAGATCGTGCCCTTCGCGATGGATGCCGACAGCGGCCACCTGGCGCCTCAGAGCGAGGTTGCGGTGGCGGGAGGGCCGTCGGTGATGGCGATCAGCCCCGACCGCCGCGTCCTTTATGTCGGGCATCGCACCCAGCCGGCGATCTCGAGTTTCCGGATCGACCCGGCCACCGGGTCGCTGGCGCCGCAGGGCAACCTCGCCGCCGCGCACGCGCCGACCTTTCTTGCCACCGACCGCACCGGCAGGTTCCTCTTATCGGCGTATTATCAAGGCGGATACGCCGAAGTTCATCCGCTCGGCGCGGACGGTGCGGTTGGCGCCCCCTCGCTCGACCATCAGGCGACGGCCACCGGCGCCCACGCAATCGCCACCGACCCCTCCAACCGGTTCGCCTTTGTGCCGCACATCGCCCGGCTCAACGACAATGTGCTGGAGCCGCCAAAGGATAACCCCGGCCCCAATATGATCATGCAGTTCCGGTTCGATGCGGGCACCGGCCGGCTGACCCCCAATTCGCCGTTCCGCATCGAGCTGGCCGAACGCCTGGGCCCCCGCCACTTCTGCTTTCATCCCGGCCTGGATGTCGTCTATTTCTCGAACGAGCAGGGCAGCAGCGTCTCCCTCTATCGCCTGGACCGGACGAGCGGCACCCTCGCCGCCGAACAGACCTTGACGACGCTGCCCTCCGGCTACAGCGGACGCAACACCTGCTCGCAGATCCACCTCACCGCCTCGGGGCGATTCCTCTATGTCGCCAACCGCGGCCACAACAGCATCGCCGCCTTTGCGGTCGACGCGGCAACTGGGCACCTGAAATCGGTCGGGCAGGTGCCGACCGAGGCGGTGCCCGGCGCCTTCGGGCTCGACCCCGCGGGCCGCTTCCTCTTTGCCGCCGGCACCGTATCCGGGCGGCTCGCCTCCTACCGCATCGACGGGGCGAGCGGAGCGCTGACAGCGCTGGCGACCGATGCGGTGGGGCAGCGGCCGGCCGCGGTCCTGGCAACCCGCCTCGGCGCCTAGCAGCACAAGGAGATCAGAGGGTGAGAATCGGCCTCTTCTACCAGATCCAGGTTCCGAAACCCTGGACCGCGACGAGTGAGTCGCAGCGCATCTACGAAGCCCTCGAGCAGATCCCCTATGCCGAGCAGCAGGGCTTCGACAGCGTGTGGTTTTCCGAGCACCACTTCCGCCCGGTATGGTCGCACAACAGCGCTCCGGACCTGACGCTGGCGGCGGTCAGCCAGCGCACCAGCACGATCCGCCTCGGGATCGGCGTGGTGCTGGCGCCGATCCACCACCCGCTGCACGTCGCCGCGCGGATGGCGACGCTCGACATCTTGAGCCACGGGCGGGTCGATGTCGGGCTGGGGCGGACCGGCTATCCCTACCAGATCACCCCCTACGGCTCCGACCTCCAGGACACCCGCGGGATGTGGCAGGAGTTCGCCGATCTCCTGCCGCGCATCTGGACCCAGGAAGAAATCACCTATAACGGCGAATATTTCCAGATTCCGCGGCGCGAAGTTCTGCCAAAGCCGGTGCAGCGGCCGCACCCGCCGTTATGGTCGGCATGCGGCAGCGACGAGACGGCGCGCCTCACCGGGAGCCTCGGGATGGGCGGCCTTTTCGGCAGCGAAGGCGGACCGGACCGGGTGAAGCAGTTGATGGCGCTCTATCGCGAGGCGCTGCAGACGGCCAGGGGCAACGCCGGCGGCCCGACCCGGCGCGCCGCGCTGATGACCGCCGGGTTCTGCCACGAGGACCGGCAAATCGTCGCCGGGCGCGGCACCGAACTGGTGGCGTGGTACCTCGACCAGCAGCGCGAGCGCGCGCGCCTGGTATGGCGCGACTATGATCCCTCGACCGTGCCGCCCGACTATCAGGGCTATTACGCGCGCGACCAGCGCCTCGCCAGCGGGCCGCATCCGGGCGAGCCGACGCCTGCGGAGGTGCGCGAAGAGGGCACCAAGTTCTGCGTCGGCACACCCTCTGAATGCATCCGGTTTCTCGAGATGTACGAGGCCCTGGGCATCGAGGAGGCGATCCTCTTATGCGCCATCGGGCCGGCGACTCACGAGGAGGTGCTCCATACCCTTCGCCTCTTCGGCGAGGAGGTCATCCCGCACTTCCACGAAAAATCGCGGCGCCGCGCCCAATAGGGGGCGTCAGTAATACGTCGCTCCGCCGTTGACGTGGATGGTCTGGCCGGTGATGAAGCCGCCATCGTCGCTGACCAGAAAGAGGCAGGTGGCGGCGATCTCGTCGACCTTGCCCTGGCGCCCGAGCGGGATGCCGGCGGCGCTCGGCGTGCGCCCCTGATACCATTCGGGATTGTCGCGCCGGGTATCGATGCTGCCGGGCGAGACCACGTTGACCCGGATGTTGTGCGTGGCAAACTCGGAAGCAAGCGCCCGGGCCATGCCGACGAGGCCCATCTTGGCGGCCGAGACATGGGCGCGTCCGCTGCCGCCGGTGAAGGCGCCGTCGCCGGTAAAGAAGAGGATCCGGCCATATTGGTTCTTGACCATCGAGCCGATGACCGCATGCGTCAGGTAGAGCGCCCCGTCGAGAACCACCCCGCGGACCGCCTCCCAATCCTCTTGCGTCAGCTCCATGAAGGGCTTGTGCGGCCGGATCGCGGCATTGTTGATGAGGATGTCGACGCGGCCGAATTCGGCGAGCGCCTTCGCCGCCAGCGCCTCGACCTGATCCTTCTTCGCGACGTCGGCGATGACCGCGAGCGCTTTGACGCCGAGGGCGCGGGCTTCGCGCACGACGGCGTCGGCTTCGGCCTGGTTGGAGCGCGCGTTGACGACAACGTCGGCACCCGCGCCGGCCAGCTGCAACACCGTCGCACGGCCGATATTGCGCCCCGAGCCGGTTACCAGCGCCACTTTCCCCGTAAGCCGAGCCATGACCAACCTCCATGACGATGTTCGAGACTTTGCATGAATTCCGCCGAATTTTGAGGATGGGTGCGCGCCTTCAGCTGAGCGCGTCGACCTGATCCATGGTGAGCCCGCCGGGCACGATGGTAATCGGGATGCGCAGGCGCGCCGCGGCCTTGCCGGCTAGCGCGGACACCAGCGGCCCCGGCCCCTCGGCCCCGGTGCCGGCGGCCAGTACCAGGATCGAGATCGTCGGCTCCTCGGCAATCAGTCCCAATAATTCGTCGCGCCGCCGCCCCTGGCGAATATAGACGATCGGCATCGCCCCGGCGATCGGACCGATTTCTTCGCACCGACGCTTAAGCAGCTCCTCGGCGGCCTCGCGCCGCTCGGCGAGCGCCAGCTCCTCGATCGCGCGGAAATGCTGCAGTTCGGTCGGCTCGATCACATAGAGCATGGCGAGCCGGCCGCCAGTATGCGCCGCGCGGCGGGCGGCGTATCGCACGGCGATGCGATGCTCCGGCGTCTCGTCGACGACGGCAAGAAACACCCGCGACGGCGCGCTCTGCGACATGGTGCAAGGCCTCGGCTCGCCGATCAGCTGCCGCGGAACGGCAGGCTGGCGAGCCATCCTGCCACTACCGCGGTCAGGACCGCAATCGCCCCATAAGCTGCGGCCGCGCGGGTCGCGAAATCGAACACCGCGGCGTCGACGCCCACCTTTTCGACCTGCAGCGGCGTCGTCTGCGCGCCGACGACATCGCGATCTCGCGCCAGGAACACTTCGACCAGATAGGTTCCGGTCGGCACATTAGCTGGAAATTCGATGACGGCGCGAAACAGGCGATCGCCGAGGAACGCGATCTTGCCGATCTCGGCGCGCATCAACCCAAGGCGCTGCTGCTCTGCGATCAGCGCTTCGGCGGCTCGTTTGGCCGGCTCGGGAGCTATCGGCTGCCGGGTTTGGAGCTTCAAATTTGCCGTACCGATGCGATAGAGCGCCGCCGCCCCGGGTAAGAGCGCCTCGTCGAG
>DASYZD010000339.1:0-12962 GCA_035946655.1 Allostellaceae bacterium
TAGAGGAGGGTCTGCCCGCGGGAAGCGCCATATAACCGGAACAGCATCAACAGATTGCGGTCGGCGCTGTTCAGCCCGACCGTGGTGTTGGAAACGATCGGGAAGAACGCGACAATCCAGGCGCAGACCAAGAGCGCGAGAAACGGCTGGCGCACCCAGATGATAATGAGCGGTGCGATCGCCACGATCGGCGTCACCTGCAGGATTACCGCATAGGGGAAGAGGCTCAATTCGAGGATCCGCGAGCGCGAAAAAAGAAGCGCGAGCGCCCCGCCGAGGAACGCCGCCGCGGCCAATGCCGCAAGCGTGATGCGCAACGTCACCAGCAGCGAACCGAAGAGGCTCGGCCCATCGACCCAGAGGCTCTGCGCCACCGCGCTCGGCGCCGGCAGGATGTAGGCCGGGGTGCCCTCGAGGCGCACCACCGCCTCCCAGACCGCGAGAAACAGGATGCCGATCGCGAGCGGGGCGAGGAGGCGTGTCGCCCGGTTCATCGAGCGGGCGCCATCGCCGCGGCGAGCGCGGCCGACACGGTCTCGCACATCGCCGCATAGGCCGGGGCGGTCCGCACCGTGCGCTCGCGCGGCTGCGGCAAATCCACCGGCAGATCGGCGGTGATCCGTCCGGGGCGCGGCGTCATCACCGCGATGCGGGTCGACAGGTACGCCGATTCGAAGACGCTGTGGGTGACGAAGAGGATGGTTGGCCGATAGGCCTCCCACAGCCGCAACAGATCGTCGTTGAGCGCCAGCCGGGTGATCTCGTCGAGCGCGGCGAAGGGTTCGTCGAGCAGCAAGAGCTCGGGGCCGGTCACCAGCGCGCGGGCGATCGACACCCGCATCCGCATGCCCCCCGAAAGCTGGTGCGGGTAGGAACGCTCGAAGCCGGTGAGGCCGACGGCGCGGAGCGCGGCGGCGACGCGGTCGCGCTCGGCCGCGCGGACCGACCCGGCGATCCGAAACGGCAGCTCGACGTTGCCCGCGACCGTCGCCCACGGCATCAGCGTCGGATCCTGGAACACAAAGCCGATATGGCCGCGCGGGGTCGCTTTCCCCGATTGCCCGGCGAGATCGAGCCGGCAGCTGCCGCCGGTCGGCTCGCTGAGCCCGGCGACGATCCGCAGGAGCGTGCTCTTGCCGCATCCCGAGGGGCCGAGGAGGCTCAGAAACTCGCCGCGCGCGACGCTGAGATCAACCCCGCCAAGCGCGTCGAGGCCCGAGGCAAAGCGCTTGGTCACCCCCCGCAGTACGACCACCGATGGCGACGGTTCGCCCCTCACCCTGTCCCTCTCCCCGCAAGCGGGGCGAGGGGATGCAGTTGAACCGCGCAACAAACCTGTCGGATGACTTTCGGGCCGGCGAGAAATGGCGTCGGCGAACTCATTTCGAGTCGGCCGCCATCCCGACCTTCTTATTGACGAACTGCACCGTGTACGCCTTCTGAAAATCCATGTCGGCGGGATAGAGTCCGGCCTTTGCGACGGTGGCGAAGAAATCGCGCCAGCGCGAATTGCTCATCGCGCCGATGCCGTCCTTTTGCGCCTTGCCGCTGTCGACGATCCCGTATTCCTTCATCTTATCGCGGCCGTAGGCGAGGAGCGCGTCGGTCATTTCGGGGTTGTCGCGTTTGATCAGCGCGTTGCCCGGGCCGGGATCGCCATTCAGATAGCTGGCCCAGCCCTCGATGCTGGCATCGACAAAGCGCTGCACGAGGTCGGGCTTGTCGCGAACCAGTTTTTCCGAGGTTTGGATCAGCGCACCGTAGCTGCCATACCCGGCGTCGGCGAGCAGCATCACGACCGGCTGCACACCTGCCTTCTCGATGGTGAACGGCTCGCTCGTCAGATAGCCCTGCTGGATCGCCGTCTTATCGGCGAGGAACGGCGCCACGCCGAAGTTGTAGGGCCGGATCTGATCGTCGGTGTAGCCGAATTTCTCCTTGAGGAAGAGCCAGCTGGTGACGCGGGTGTCGCCGCTGATCATGATCGGCCGGCCCTTCAGCGCGGCGAGATTGTCCGCGCCCTGACCGGGATGGGCGATCAAGACCGAGGGGTCTTTCTGGAAGATCGCCGCGACTGCGACCATCGGGATCTTCTGGCGCACGAAATTGAGCGGGATGAACGAGTTCGACGCGATGTTGAAGTCGAGGACGCCGGCTGCAAGCAATTGTGCGTGATTGACCTGCGGCCCCCCCGGCCGCAACGTCACGTCGAGCCCATAGCGCTTGTAGATGCCGGTGGCGATCGCCTGATAATAGCCGCCGTGCTCGGCTTCGGCCTTCCAATCGGTACCGAACGTCACGCTCTCGGCAGAGGCGGTGCGCGGCAGCGCCAGCGCGGCGCCCACGAGGGTCGCGGCGGCGACAAATGCCATGGTCCTAGAGCTCATTGGGTCCTGCATCCGATCGGGTGATGGTCCGCGCCGGCGAACGGGGCGCGCGAGTGTAGTCGGGGGGCTGCGAGGCGTCGAGCCGTTGTCGAGCTGTTGTCGATCCGGCGGGGCGCTATCGCAACTGTCGGTCTAATCCTATATCATTGCTTAAAAGATGCGCGCCGCGATCGTGCGGGTACGCGGGAGCAGGGGGGTTGCCATGAAGAATCTGCTGGCCGTGATCGGCGACGGCAACGCGGGACCGGTTCTCGAAGCGGCGCTGATGGTGGCGCGCCGGTTCAACAGCCACATCGTCGGGCTGCACAGCCTGACTACCGAATACGCCGTCGTCTTCGGTGGCGAAATGGGTTTTTCGATTTCCTCCGAGGTTGACCGCACGCTGGAGCGCGAGGGGCACGAGCGCCGCGATCAGGCGCGCGGCCTGTTCCGCGACTTTATGAACGCGCACGGCGTGCCGATCGGGCCGCCGGCGCCGGGGTATGATGGCCCGAGCGCCTCGTGGCGCGAGGAAGACGGCCGCCAGAACGCGGTCGTCGGAATGAGCGGCCGGGTTTACGATCTGATCCTCGTCGAGCAGCCGGAAAAGCTCGCCTCGATTGCCGAGGCGACGCTCGAAGATGCACTCTTTGAAAGCGGCCGCCCGGTCTTGATGGTGCCGAAGGTGATCGGGCCCAATCTCGGCGAGACGATCGCGGTCGCCTGGAACGGCAGCACCGAGACCGCGATGACCGTTGCGCTCGCCATGCCGTTCCTCAAGCACGCCAAGCAGGTGATCGTCGTCGCGGTCGGCCCGCAGCACATGCCCGAACCCGGGCCGACCGGGGAAGAGCTGGCCCACAGCCTCGAGGGCCACGGCCTCAATGTCAGCCTGCGCGCCGCCTTCGGCCGGCAGCGGGCGATGGGCGAATCCTTCGTCAAGGAGGCGATGGCCGCGGGCGCCGATCTGTTGCTCAAGGGCGCCTATACGCAAAGCCGCATCCGCCAGATGATCTTCGGCGGCGCCACCCGCCACATCATCATGGAGGCAAAGATCCCGGTCATCATGGCGCGGTGATCCTGGCCGGGAGCGTGGCTGCGCCGTCACCCCGCCGTGGAACTTGCCGGCGCGTTATCCTAGTGTGTGACGCGCTGCGCCATCGAGCGCGCGGTCATTAGGGGAGATCGGCATGCGGTCAGCGGCGTGGTACCGGGCGGCGGTTCTGTGGGCCGGAGTTGCGGCGCTTGTCGCGGCATCGCCGGCGGTGGCGCAAGCGCCGCCTCCCGGAGGCGAACCAGCCGACATCGCCGCGTGCCTCTGTCTCGGGCGGGCGGTCGACACGCTGAACGCCGACATGACCGCCCAGCAGCGAGCCTACGCGGCGGCGCGCGACGAGTTGACGCGGTTCGACGCCCAGCTGCAAAGCGCACGCGCCGGCATGGACGTCAACGACCCGGCCTCGGTCGCCCGCTTCCGTGAGCTGCTCGAAAAGCGCGACGCCGCGTTCCGGCGCTCGACGGGGCTCGTCATCGGCGATCTGAACCGCGCCATCGCGCGCTACAATGCGCGGGTCAACGACTATAACGCGCGCTGCGCCAACCGGCCGCGCAACCCGGATCTCGTCGCCCAGGTGCAGGCGACGCTGCGCTGCCCTCCGCCCTACTGACCGGCGCCCTACTGACCGGCGCCATACCGATCGGAGGTCGGGCGGTTCGCTGCCCCCGGGTAGAGCTGCTCGGGGGCGATCTCGGGCTCGGCGATAAGCGCCCACGCGCCGCCGCGCCACGCCCGGAAGAAACAGCTGCGCCGCCCGGTGTGGCAGGCGACGCCGTGCTGATCGACCAGCACCAACACCGCATCGCCGTCGCAATCGAGGCGCAGCTCGACGAGGCGCTGGACCTGGCCCGAAGTCTCGCCCTTGCGCCACAGCGCCTGGCGGGAGCGCGACCAATAGCACGCCCTGCCCTCGGCCAGCGTCAGGCGAACCGCCTCGCGGTTCATCCACGCCATCATCAGGACTTCGCCGGTATCGTGCTGCTGGGCGATCGCGGGAACCAGCCCGTCGGGGCCGAAATCGATCTCGCCGAGCGCGCGTTCGATCGCATCGGTCACGCTCTGTCTCCTCAATCCACTTCAGCTGCGGAAGCGCAGCGTGCGCGCCTTGACCGGATTTTCGAACGGGCGCCCCTCGGCGCCGGCGCGCTGATATTCGTTCTTGAGCCGGTGGTACCATTTGGCCTGGGTATCGGCATCGTCGACCAGCATCAGGGCCGGGTTGAAGCGCAGCCCCTTGCTCTGCAAGGTGAGCGCCGCGCGGTCCTGGAAGGCGAAGGTGCGTAAGCCCCACAGCAACAAGGGCTTGATCGCAGTCAACCACCACGGCGACCAATACGCGGCGTAGCACATCTCGATGTTGTCGTCGTCGATCGGCGTCACCGTATTGAGGGTGACGAACCAATCCCGGCCGAACCTCGTGTGCTCGATGCGGGTGCTCGGCAGATGGAAGAAGAGCCGCGTCTCCGGCGTGCCGCGCAACAGCCGGTAGAGCGACAGATTGCTCGAAGGCGGATGCGGCAGCATCATGAAGCCGTAGGGCGCGGGGGCGAATTCCTTGGCCTTTTCGGTGATCGAGCCGGGCTTGCGCCACCACCACGAGACATGGACGAACGGGTTATGCGTCGGGTCCATCTGCCCGAACACCGCCGCGTCGATTCCGCACGGCACCTGCATCTTCATCGTCAGGTCGGGCTGGCGGTCGGAGGCAATGCCGGGCAGTGCCGGCACATCCGGGGCCGCCGCCGGATCGCTGCCGAAGAACACCCAGATGTTACCGTAGCGCTCGACCACCGGATAGGGTTTGACCCTGATTCGCCCGACGTCGAAATTGTCGCTCGGGGTCAAGGACGGGATTGCCTTGCATTGCCCGGCGCGGTCGAAGCGCCAGCCGTGATAGGGGCATTGGATCTCGGCCCCGTCGAACCGTCCCCCGCTCAAGGGCACGCCGCGATGCGGGCAGATGTCACGCAACGCGAAAGCCGTGCCATCGCGGTCGCGGCCGATGACGACGGGCTCGCCGAGCATCAGCCGCGGCGTCACCGTGCCCGGGCGCAACGCGCGGCTCGGCATCGCATAATACCAGATCTGCCGCAGCGGCGCGGACCGGTTGCCCTCCACTCTCCTCTCCCCGATCGCTAGAGCGCCAGACTAGCCCAGCCCGAGAGCGCGACAGAACCCTATTCTATGATGGGGCGCGGCGGCTTTGCTCGAAGGGGCAGGAGCGGCTATCCTGGCGCGGCGGCGACCGCTACTTTCGTCGCCAGGCACCTCGACAGGGCTTTGCCGCAACCTTGGCCGCTTTGCGCATCATCCGACATCCCGGTTCCGATTCGAGCAACCCGCGCGGTGCGGTGCTGGCGATGGGCAATTTCGACGGGCTGCACCGGGGCCATGCCGCGCTGATCGGCGAGGCGCGCGATCGCGCCCGCGCCGCCGGCGTGCCCGCGGCGGTGCTGACCTTCGAACCGCATCCGCGCAGCGTCTTCATGCCCGAGGGCGAGCCGTTCCGGCTGACCCCGTTCCGGGTCAAGGAGCGCGAGATCGCGCGGCTCGGGGTCGATTTGTTGTTCGTCCAGCATTTCGACCTCGATTTCGCCCGGAAGAGCGCCGAATCGTTTGTCGAGGACGTGCTCGTCGGCGCGATCGGCGCGACCCACATCGTCGTCGGGCACGATTGCACCTTTGGCAACCGACGCCGCGGCACCCCCGAGATGCTGCGCGAAGCCGGTGCGACACACGGCTTTGGCCTCACCGTCATCGAGCCGGTGCGCGGCCCCGACGCCACCGCCTATTCGGCGACCCATATCCGCGAGCTGTTGAAATTGGGCAAGCCGCGCGAGGCGGCCGCCCAGCTCGGCCGCTTCTGGGAGATCGACGGGCGCGTCATGGTCGGCGATCGCCGCGGCCGCACGATCGGCTTCCCGACCGTCAATCTCGGGCTTGGCGAAAACCTGCGCCCCGCTTTCGGGGTCTATGCCGTCCGCGTCACCGGGGACGGCCCCGACGACGCCTTCACCGGCCGCACGATCGATGGCGTCGCCAATATCGGGTTGCGCCCGACCGTGGGCACCCCCGAACCGCGCCTCGAAGCCCATCTCTTCGACATCGACCAGGACCTCTATGGCCGCCACCTGCGCGTCTCGCTCGTCGAGTTCATCCGCCCGGAGAAGAAATTCTCCGGGCTCGACGCATTGAAGGCGCAGATCGCCGAAGACGCCCAGAGGGCGCGGGCGATCCTGGCGGGCGTCCCGACGGGCTGAACCCGCGGGACTCAATCGTTGCCCCGCTGCCGGAATCGTCGTCGCCGGCTGTGGGCGGTGCTATTATTGGCGTGACGAACGATTAGGTCGGGGGTGGCCGTGTCCGACAACGATGGCGCGGCGGCGGGGGATCTCGAACGCCGGCTGGCGACGATCCTGTCGGCCGATGTGGCCGCATACAGCCGCTTGATGGCAGAGGACGAAGAGGAGACGCTGCGCGTGTTCCGCGGCCACAAGGAGGTGTTCGAGAAGCTCGTCGCGCTGCACCGGGGCCGCATCTTCAACACCGCCGGCGACGCGATCCTGGCGGAGTTCGGCAGCGCGGTCGAGGCAGTGCGTTGCGCAACCGAGATCCAGGCCGCTTTGCGCACCCGCAACGACCAGTTGCCCGAAGATCGCCAGGTCCAGTTCCGCATCGGGGTCAACCTCGGCGACGTAATGGTGCAGGATCACGACCTGCTCGGCGATGGGGTCAATGTCGCCGCCCGGCTGCAGGGGGCAGCCGCACCCGGCGGCATCTGCATCGCCGGCAGCGTCTACGACCAGATCCGCAACAGGCTGTCGCTGTCGTTCAAGCCGCTCGGCGACATGAAGTACAAGAACATTCCGCAGGCGGTGCGGACGTTCTCGATCGTCGAAGCCGAGGGGCTGGGCGAGCTGCCAGTGCCGGCCGATCGTCCGGAGCGTGGTGCCGGAGCTTTCCCGCGCTGGCTTGCAGCGGCGACGGCCGTATTGCTGCTGGCCGCCGCCGGGGGCGGGGGCTGGTGGCTATATTCCGATCACCAGCGCCAAACTCCCGCCGCGCCGACGGCGCCGTCGGCTGCCGAAAGGTCCGCCGCCGCGCCTACCCTTGCGGCGCCCGAGAAACCCGCAGCGGCGACGCCGCCCGCTTCTGCACCTGTCGAGCCGCAGCGAACCGACGCCGCGCCGGCGGCAACTCCACTCGCCGCGAATGACGGGGTCTATGCCGGTCCGATCTGCTTTGCCGCCGCCCAGAACCTTGCCGCGACCTGCTTCCCGGTCCGCGTGAGGCTCCAAGACGGCAGCCTCTCGGGACAGTGGCCCGGCCGCGATCCCGCCGTCACGATGCATCTCGCCGGCGATGTCTCGGCCTCCGGACACGCCACGATCCACCTGCGCACCGAAAAAGCCGATGGCGCGCAGCTGGCCGTGGTCGATTTCAGCGGAACGCTGCGGAACGGATCGCTCGACGCCACCGGTGCGTTCGCCAACGGGCGGACCGCTACGCTCAACTGGCGCAAAAGCGACGAGACCCAGCCGTCGGCGGCCGCTTCCCCCGCACCAACGCCGGCTCCCGCGATCGAGGCCAAGCCGCCGGGAACGGCACCGGCCGAGGCGATGCCGGCCGTCGCCACGACCGCGGCTCCGACGGCAGTCGGAAAACCGCCGCAGCCAGCCAATTCGGCGAGCCTGACGACCACCGCTTCGGAGGGGCTTTATGCCGGGCCGATCTGTTTTGGTCCGGGTCCGGCCGCGGGGCCGCGCTGCTTCCGCGCCCAGGCCACTGTCCAGCAGGGTCGCATTACCGGCCAATGGCCGGGCCGCGACCCGGGCGTGACGATGCATCTTGAGGGCAACGTCCTGCCGTCGGGCGTCGTGTCGATCCACATGCATGCAGACGAGGCCAGCGGCAAGCGCCGCGCGACGATCAACCTGACCGGCAGGCTGCGCGACGGTAAGCTCGATGCCACCGGCGCCTTTCTCAACGGCCGCAGCGCATCGTTGAACTGGAGGAAGAACTGAACTCCCTCTCGCATTCCCGTCGCAAGCCGGGACCTGCCAAGCCGGGCCACAGCGTTTGAAGAATGGGCTCCGGCTTGCGCCGGGAAAGCGGGGTGGTCGTGTGCGCGACTACAACCCCCTCGAATTCGGTCGGCGCGGCTGCTATATCTCCCGCCATGCTGGCGGGCCCCTCGCGGATGCGGCGAATTAGCGTCCCGATCCTCGGCTGAGGATCGGGACGGCGTTTTTTTTCGTGCATTCACCCCGGGGCTGACCATGCCGACGGATTATCGTCCGACCATTTTCCTTCCGCGAACCGACTTTCCAATGCGCGGCGGCTTGCCGACGCTGGAGCCGATACTGGTCGAGCGCTGGCAGGCGATGGGCCTCTACCGAAGGCTGCGCGAGGCGGCGCAGGGCCGCGAGAAATTCGTCCTGCATGACGGGCCGCCCTATGCCAATGGCGACCTCCATCTCGGTCATGCGCTCAACAAGATCCTGAAGGACGTTGTCAACCGCGCCCAGCAGATGCAGGGGCGGGACGCGCCCTATGTGCCGGGCTGGGATTGCCATGGGCTCCCGATCGAATGGATCGTCGAGGAGAAATACCGCGCCAAGAACCAGTCGAAAGACAGCGTGCCGATCGCGCAGTTCCGCCGGGAATGCCGCGATTTCGCGGCCTTTTGGGTGGAGCGCCAGAAGGAGCAGTTCGAGCGTCTCGGCGTCATCGGCGACTGGGACAACCCGTACCTCACGATGAGCTTCGAAGCGGAAGCGCAGATCGTCCGCGAGATCGGCAAGTTCCTCGTCAATGGCGGGCTCTACAAGGGGGCAAAGCCGGTCCTGTGGTCGATCGTCGAACAGACCGCGCTCGCCGAAGCCGAGGTCGAATATCACGACCACCGCTCGAACACGGTGTGGGTGCGCTTTCCGGTGACTCAGCCGAGCGTGCCGGCGCTCGCCGGCGCGACCGCGGTGATCTGGACGACTACCCCGTGGACCTTGCCGGGGAACCGCGCGATCGCCTTTAGCGGCGAACTTGAATATGCGGTCATCCAGGTTGACGCGGTCGCCGAACAGAGTCGCGCCATCCCCTATCGGGGTGCGCACGATCTCGGCGAGAAACTGCTGGTCGCGCTGCCCCTCGTCGATGAACTTTGCCAGAAGGCGCTGATCGAGAGGCACACCGTCCTCCATGTGCTCCCGGGCGCCGCGCTCGCCGGCACCGTGGCGCGCCATCCGCTGCACGGGAAGGGCTATGATTTCGATGTGCCGCTGCTCGCGGCGGATTTCGTCGAAGCGGACCAGGGGACCGGGCTCGTCCACATCGCGCCCGGCCACGGCGCCGACGACTGGGAACTCGGCCAGGCCAACGGCTTGGCGGTGCCAGATACGGTCGGACCCGACGGGGTCTATCTGCCGCACGTGCCGCTCTTCGCCGGGCGCGCGGTCTATCGGGCGGACGGGAAGCCGGGCGACGCCGATACGGCGGTGACCGCGGCGGTCGAGGCGGCCGGCGGCCTCCTTGCGCGCGGCACCCTCGTTCATTCCTACCCGCATTCCTGGCGCTCGAAAGCTCCGCTCATCTTCCGCAACACGCCCCAATGGTTCATCAGCATGGGCACGAACGATCTGCGGCAGAAGGCGCTGGCCGCGATCGAAGACACATGCTGGATCCCGCCGCAGGGCAAGAACCGCATCGCCGCGATGGTCGAGAACCGGCCCGATTGGTGCGTCTCGCGCCAGCGCGCCTGGGGCGTGCCGATCCCGGTCTTCGTCAATAAGAAGACCGGCGAGCCGCTGCGCGACGGCGCCGTCGTCGAGCGCGTCGCCACAATCGTCGAGCGCGCGGGGGCGGATGCCTGGTACACCACCGACCCCGCCCGCTTCCTCGGCAATTCCTACGATGCCGCGGAATGGGAGCAGGTCACCGACATCATCGAGGTGTGGTTTGATTCGGGCTCGACCCACGCCTTTGTCCTCGAACAGCGGCCCGAGCTCAAATGGCCGGCCTCGCTCTATCTCGAAGGCTCCGACCAGCATCGCGGCTGGTTTCATTCTTCGCTCCTGGAATCCTGCGGCACGCGCGGGCGCGCGCCCTACGAAGCGGTGCTGACGCACGGCTTCGTGCTCGACGAGGAGGGGCGCAAGATGTCGAAGTCCTTGGGCAACGTGATCGCGCCGCAGGACGTGATGAAAGAGAGCGGCGCCGACATCCTGCGGCTCTGGGTGGTCGCCTCGGATTATGGCGAGGATCTGCGGATCGGCCCCGAGATCCTGAAGCACATGGGCGACAGCTATCGCCGCCTGCGCAACACGCTGCGCTATCTGTTGGGTGCGCTCGCCGGTTTTTCGCCGGCCGAGGCGGTCGAGCCCGAAACCATGCCGGAGCTCGAGCGCTGGGTGCTGCACCGCCTCTCCGAACTCGATGCAATCGTGCGCGACGCGATCGAGGCCTACGATTTCCATGCGATGTTCACCGCGCTCCATAATTTCTGCGCGGTCGATCTGTCGGCGTTTTATTTTGATATCCGCAAGGATTGCCTCTACTGCGATGGCGTCGACGATCCGAAGCGCCGCGCGGCCCGCACGGTCATGGATCGGACCTTTGACTGCCTGGTGCGCTGGCTCGCACCGATCCTGTGTTTCACCGCCGAGGAAGCCTGGCTCGCCCGGCATGGTGATGCGCCCGGGCGCAGCGTCCATCTCGAATTGTTCGCCGAGGTCCCGGACGCGTGGCATGACCCGGCGCTCGGCGTGCGGTGGGCCGAATTGCGCGATCTGCGCCGGGTCGTCACCGGCGCGCTCGAGGTCGAGCGGGCCGCCAAACGCATCGGTTCGGGCCTGCAGGCCGCGGTCGCATTGTTCGTGGCCCCGCGACACCTCGCGGTACTGCGCGAGGTGAACCTCGCCGAACTCTGCATCACCTCGGGGGGCACGGTGACGGCCGGGATGCCACCCGAGGGAGCGTTCAGCCTCTCCGATGTCGCCGAGATCGGGGTTGTCGTGGTGCCGGCATCGGGCGCGCGCTGCGAGCGCTGCTGGCGGGTGCTGCCCGAAATCGGCCACGTCGTCGGCCACGACGATCTCTGCCGGCGCTGCGCCGAAGTTCTCGACCGTGGCACGATCGCGGCCCAAGGCCCTGCCGACAGACAGCCGGCCCCCGCGTAATGCTCGGGCGGGGGCTCGCCGTGGCGGCCGCTATCGCGGCTCTCGACCAAGCCGGTAAATTCGCGCTGCTCCGCCATTTTCAGTCGCCCGGCTGCGACCGTCGGCGCGAGATCATCACGCCGTTTCTTGACCTCGTCCTCACCTGCAACCCCGGGGTCAGCTTTGGCCTCTTCAACCGCACCGGCGTCAACTCACTGATCTTCTCAGGCCTCGCCTTGTCGATCGTCGTCGTCCTGGTGGTCTGGTTGAGCCGGGTTCGCACGACCCTTCTTGCCGCCGCGATCGGCCTCGTCATTGGCGGCGCGATCGGCAATGTCATCGACCGGCTGCGCTTCGGTGCGGTCATCGACTTCCTTTATTTTCACGCCGGCACATGGTATTGGCCAGCATTCAACCTTGCCGACAGCGCCATTTGCCTCGGCGTAGCGGCAATGTTGCTTGACGGCATGCTGTCGCGGCGCGCGGCGCCGCAAGCAAAGGGGAGGGAAGATCTTTCACCATGATCGGCCATGATCGGCTCGCTGTTAGATTCCCGCGCGTACCTCTACTTGCGGTTGCTTGTCTCTCGGCGAACCTCTTACTGCCGGGCTGCTCCGGCATTCGTCAGGCGATCGGCCTCGACCGGGTCGGTCCCGATGAATTCGCGGTCGAGTCGCGTGCACCCTTGACGATCCCGCCCGAGTTCGACCTGCGCCCGCCGCAGCCCGGTGCGCCGCGCCCGCAGGAGGCCAGCTCGGCCGACAAGGCGCGCAAGGTCATCGACACCGCCGGGCCCGGCGAGCCGGGCAAGCAGGCGCCGGCGATCCAGATCCCCGAAGGCGCGATCGGCGGCGCGGCGCCCGATGCCAGCCAGCAGGTCGGCGACCAAAGCCTCGCCAAAAAGCTACTCGGCTCCAATGACAGCACCTCGGGCGGCGCCGTCGACAAGCGCGAAACCACCCCCTTGAAGGGAGTTTATTGATCGGGTTGCGCGCGAGGTGCGGCTCCCGGCCGGAACGGTTTGAGCGTCAAGAGCGGGAAACCAACGATGCACAGCCTGTGGTCCGAGGGTGATGCCGAAGCGATGGTCGCGCACTATGGCGAGGCGGGCGTCGGGCGCGACGTGGCGCTGCGCGTCTATACCTCGCGCCTCCTCGGCGGTGATCCGCGCCTCGTCCTGCACGGCGGTGGCAACACCTCGGTCAAGACCGTGCTTCCCGATCTCGTGAGCGAGCCCGCCCCGGTCTTGTGCGTCAAGGGTAGTGGCTGGGACATGGCCAATATCGAGCCGCCGGGCCTGCCTGCCGTGCGCCTCGCGCCGATCCAGAAATTGCGCGCACGCGACGCGCTAACCGACGAAGACATGGTGAAGATCCAGCGCGCCAA
>DASYZD010000340.1:0-9952 GCA_035946655.1 Allostellaceae bacterium
GGTGCCGGCCTTGGTCGGCGCACCGAAGGCGATCGTCGTGCGGCAGGCGATCAGGCTCGGGCGGTCGCTTGTCTGGGCGCGCCGGATCGCCGCGGCGATCGCGTCGCTGTCCATGCCGTCGATGCGCTCGGTCGCCCAGCCATGCGCCTGGAACCGCGCGATCTGGTCGTCGGACACCGAGAGGCCGGTCGGCCCGTCGATGGTGATCGAGTTGTCGTCCCAGAAGAGGATCAGCTTGTTGAGCTTCAAATGCCCGGCAAGCCCGATCGCCTCGTGGCTGATCCCTTCCATCAAGCAGCCGTCGCCGCAGAAGACATAGGTGCGGTGATCGACGATCCCGTCCCCAAACTGCGTCGCCAGCAGCCGCTCGGCGAGCGCCATCCCGACCGAATTGGCGATGCCTTGGCCCAATGGACCGGTCGTCACCTCGATCCCGGTCGCGAGACCCCGCTCCGGGTGCCCCGCGGTGCGGCTGCCGAGCTGGCGAAAGCGCTTCAGCTCGTCGAGCGTCATGTCGGGGTAACCGAGGAGGTGCAGGAGTCCGTAGAGCAGCATCGAGCCGTGCCCGTTCGACAGAATAAAGCGGTCGCGGTCGGGCCAGTCGGGGGCCAGCGGATCAAAGCGCAGGAACTGGGTGAAGAGCACGGTCGCGATATCGGCCATCCCCATCGGCATCCCGGGGTGCCCGGATTTGGCCTGCTCGACGCCGTCCATCGCCAGCGCGCGCAACGCATTCGCCATGCGGCGCAATTTCGGGTCGGCGGGGGCGGGAAGGGGGGCGAGGGCTGCGTTCATCGGCTCAATCTATCGTCTATCGCGGCTTGCGCAAACACCGCGCGTACCGGCTGCCGTGGCAATTGTCTCGGGTGGGCCGCTCCGCTAACGTTCCACTCAGCGCTTCGTGACGGCACGCAATGAGGAGATGGCCGATGGCGATCGAGGTCGGGACGGGCGACTACCGGTACCGCATCATCGAAGATTGGGCAAAATTGCCCGACGGGTGGTCGTTCAAGGAGATCGCCGCGGTCGGCGTCGACAAGAACGACAATGTTTACGCCTTCGGGCGGGGCGAGCATCCGATGATGGTGTTCGACCGCACCGGCAAGTTCCTGCGCTCATGGGGCGAGGGCCAGTATCCGCGAGCCCACGGCGTCCATATGGGGCCCGACGACTCGATCTACTTGACCGACGACGGCGGACACTTTGTGAGGAAATGCCGGATCGAGGACGGCAAGGTGCTCTTGGAGCTCGGCGTTCCCGGGACGCCAGCCCCCTATCTCAGCGGCGAGCCGTTCAATCGCTGCACCCACACTGCGTTGTCGCCGCAGGGCGAGATCTATGTCTCCGACGGCTACGGCAACGCCCGGGTCCACAAATATTCGCCGGACGGCAAACTGCTCTTCTCGTGGGGCGAACCGGGCAGCGACCCCGGCCAATTCAACCTCGTCCACAACATCTGCAGCGATGCCGATGGCTGGGTCTATGTCGCCGACCGCGAGAACCACCGCGTCCAGGTTTTCGACGGCAACGGCAAGTACGAGACGCAATGGAACAATCTGCACCGGCCATGCGGCATCTGCATGCCCTACACTCATAAGCCGGTCTGCTATATCGGCGAGATTTCGGTCAATCGCCTCAACGCCAATCTGGGGCCGCGGGTCTCGATCGTCGACAACGACGGCAAGCTCCTCTCGCGCATCGGCGACCCGTTTGCGGGCACGGCGCCGACCTCGTTCATCGGTCCGCACGGTCTGGCGGTGGATTCCCGCGGCGATCTTTATGTCGGCGAAGTGTGCTGGACGTTGTGGCCCAGCCTCTTCCCGGGCCAGCCGCACCCGGCAAACCTGCGCGCCTTGCAGAAATACGAACGGATCCACTGAGCCCAACGCGGCCCCAAACACCACACGGGAGAGAGTTGATGGCAACGATCGTCGGGACCGGCGAATACAGATACCGCATTGTCGAAGACTGGGCGCAGCTGCCCGACGGGTGGTCGTTCAAGGAGGTGGGCGCGGTCGGGACCGACAAGAACGACAACGTTTATGTGTTCAACCGCGGCGAGCATCCGATGATGGTGTTCGACCGGACGGGAAAATTCCTGCGCTCATGGGGCGAGGGGCAGTACCCGCGCGCGCACGGCGTCCATATGGGGCCGGACGATTCGATCTACCTGACCGACGACGGCGGGTCGTTCGTGCGCAAATGCCGCCTCGAGGACGGCAAGGTCCTGATGGAGCTGGGCGTCCCCGGCAAGCCCGCGCCCTACATGAGCGGCGAGCCGTTCCATCGCTGCACCCACACTGCATTGTCGCCGAAGGGCGAAATCTATGTCTCGGACGGCTACGGCAACGCCAAGGTTCACAAATACTCGCCCGACGGCAAGCTCTTGATGTCGTGGGGCGAGCCCGGCACCGAGCCCGGCCAGTTCAACATCGTCCACAACATCTGCACCGACGCCGACGGCTGGGTCTATGTCGCCGACCGCGAGAACCACCGCGTCCAGGTTTTCGACGGCAACGGCAAGTACGAGGCGCAGTGGAACAATCTGCACCGGCCGTGCGGGATCTTCATGACGTATACCCACCGCCCGGTCTGCTACATCGGCGAACTTGGCCCGGTGCAGCCGGTCAATAGGAACAGCCCCAATCTCGGGCCCCGGGTCTCGATCGTCGACAACCAGGGGAAGCTCCTGTCGCGGTTCGGCGACATGCACGCCGGGACGGCGCCGACCGCGTTTCTCGGGCCGCACGGCCTCACCGTCGATTCACACGGCGACCTCTATGTCGGCGAAGTGTCATGGACGCAATGGCCGCAATTCTTCCCCGAAACCCCGCGCCCGGCCTACATCCGCTCGCTGCAGAAATACGAGCGGGTGGGTTAGGCCGGCGCCGCGCGCGCATCACGAGCTGCCGGTATGAGCGAACTGGAGGACGCGATCGCGCGGCTCGAAGGGGCCGTTGCGCGGCTCGAGGCGGCAGCCGACCCGGCCCACCGCGCCGCCCTCGACGAGCGGGTGGCAATGGACGCCGCGGCGATCGCCGAACGGGTCGACGCCGCGCTCGCCAAGCTCGCCCGGCTGCTCGCAGCGCAGGCGTGAGATGGGCCAGGTCGCGATCAGGGTCAACGGCCGCGAGTTTGCGCTCGCCTGCGCCGACGGGGAGGAGCCGCGCATCCGCCGCCTGGCGCAATACGTCGACGCCAAAATCGACGAGTTCACCAAGAATTTGGGCCAGATCGGCGAAGCTCGGCTGATCCTTCTGGCGGCCCTCGTCATCGCCGACGAGTTGTCCGACGCCAACGAAGCGCTCATCGAGGCGCGCAGCCGCATTCGCGCGTCGGGCGATGAGGCGCGTGGCCTTGCCGACGAAGCCACCGAAGCGGCCGCTTCCAGCATTCGCGGCATCGCCGCGCGCATCGAGGCCATTGCGGCCCGCCTCGAGACGTCCTAGGTAGAGGGCGGGTGGAGCTGCGCGGTGCGTTAGGCCGCTTATACCCCGGGGCCGATATCTACCGTTCGGGAGCTGTCCCTGTCGAAGTCGTGGCTTCGATACATGGCGCCCACCTGCAGTGCAGGGCCACGGTGGGTTTGCAACGCCGACGGCCAAGCGGCCCCACCCAATGTTCCGGATCATTCCGACGCGCCTGTGCGCTGATAGCCCCCACCCTCCCACGCCTTCGCCGCGGGTCCCAACGGGGGAGGGTCGGGGTGGGGGCCGGTAACTTGCTTCGCCTTTGGGAGCCTCTCCTCTTGAACATCCTCCTCTGTGGCGACGTGGTCGGGCGCTCCGGGCGCGAGGCCATCAAGACGCATTTGCCCGGGTTGAAGCGCGACCTTGCGATCGATCTGGCGATTGTCAACGCCGAGAACGCCGCTGCGGGGTTCGGGTTGACCGAGCGCCTCGCCGGCGAACTTTATGAGGCCGGCGCCGACATCCTGACGACCGGCAACCACGTCTGGGACCAGCGTGAGCTGATCCCCTACATTGCGCGCGACACCCGGCTGCTGCGCCCGGCCAATTTCCCGGAGGGGACCCCCGGTGCCGGCTGGTGCCTCCACCGGATCGACGAGCGGCGCAGCGTCTTGGTCGTCAATTTGATGGGGCGCCTCTTCATGGACGCGCTCGACGATCCGTTCGCCCGGCTCGAAAGGGTCCTGGCGAAGCATCCGCTCGGCGGCGGTGCCACCGCGATCGTCGTCGATTTCCACGCCGAGGCGACCAGCGAAAAGATGGCGTTTGGCCATTTCGCCGATGGCCGCGTCTCGGCGGTGCTGGGGACCCACACGCACGTGCCGACCGCCGACGCGCAGATCTTGCCCGGCGGCACCGCATTTATCAGCGACGCCGGCATGTGCGGCGACTACGATTCGGTGATCGGCATGCAGAAAGGGCCCGCGGTCCGCCGCTTCGTCACCAAGATGCCGGGTGAAAAGAACAAGGTGTCCGAGGGGGAAGCAACGCTGTGCGGAGTCTTTGTCGCGATCGACGATACGACCGGGCTGGCGCGTCATATCGAGCCGGTGCGCATCGGTGGCCGGCTCGCGCCGAATCTGCCGCGATCGTGAGCGCTCGGGGTTACGCCGGACTTTCGCCGAGGTAGCCCCAATCCTGCCATATTGGCTTGTTATGCGACGCCAATTGTAAGATTGCCGATGGCCATTGCGGATGCTCCGGCCGATGGATTAAAGCGCGGCCGATGGATTAAAGCCCGCCGATGGATTAAAGCCCGGAGGGGCATCGAACCCTCACGGTCAATTCGGGATAGGCGAAGATGTCTGGCCATTCGCAATTCAAGAACATCATGTACCGGAAGGGCGCGCAGGATAAAAAGCGCGGCAAGGTTTTCACCAAGCTCATCCGGGAATTGACGACCGCCTCGCGCCAGGGCCTCCCCGACCCGGCGGCCAACCCGCGGCTGCGCGCTGCCGTGTTGGCCGCGCGCCAGGCCAACATGCCGAAGGACACCGTCGAGCGCGCGATCAAGCGCGGCGCCGGCGGGGAAGGGGGCGAGGCCTACGACGAAGTTCGCTACGAGGGCTACGGCCCGGGCGGGATCGCGATCATCGTCGAGGCTTTGACCGATAACCGCAACCGCACCGCGAGCGAGGTGCGCGCCGCCTTCACCAAGGCGGGGGGAGCCCTCGGCGAATCGGGCAGCGTGGGGTTTCTGTTCGATCATGTCGGCGAAGTCGCCTATCCGGCAGCCGCGGCGAGCGCCGACGCAATGCTCGACGCTGCGATCGAGGCCGGCGCAGACGATGTGGAAAGCGACGGGGAGGGTCATGTCGTGTTCTCCGCACCGGAGGATTTCAACGCGGTGCGCGACGCGCTCGAACAGCGCTTTGGCCCGGCCAATTCGGCCCGCCTCGGCTGGCGGCCGAAAGCTGCAACGACGATCGACGGAGACGTCGCCGCAGGTCTCTTCAAGCTGATCGAGACGCTGGAAGACAGCGACGACGTCCAGAACGTCTACGGCAATTTCGAGGTCGACGAGGACGTGTTGGCGCGGTTGAGCGCCTGAGCGGAGGGGGCGGGGGCTACGACCAGAATGCGGGTTCTCGGGCTCGATCCCGGGCTGCGGCATACCGGCTGGGGGGTGATCGACGTCGCCGGCAACCGGCTGGCCCACGTCGCCGACGGGGTCGTCCACGCCCCGACCGATCTGCCGCTTGCCGAGCGGCTCGTCGCACTGTTCCGCCAGCTGAATGCGGTGCTCGAACGCTTTTCCCCGGACGAAGCCGCGGTCGAGGAAAGCTTTGTCAACAAGAACGCCGCCTCGACGCTGAAACTCGGCGTCGCCCGCGGCGTTGTCCTCCTGGCCCCGGCGGAGCGCGGCGTTCCGGTTGCGGAATATTCGGCCAATCTGATCAAGAAAACCGTGGTCGGCGCCGGCCACGCCGGGAAGGCGCAGATCCAGTTGATGGTGCGGCACCTCTTGCCAGGCTCCGCCATTACCGAGGCCGATGCCGCCGACGCGCTGGCGGTGGCGATCTGCCACGCCCATCACGCCGCGACCCGGCGGTTGTGGAGCGCGGCACAATGATCGCCAGCCTCGCCGGAAACCTCGATTCGCTCGGGCCGGAGGGGGCGGTCATCGATGTCGGTGGCGTCGGCTATCTCGCTTTCTGCTCGGGCCGCACCCTGGACCGCCTGCCGCCGCCGGGCGGGGCGGTGCGGCTGTTGATCGAGACCCATGTCCGCGAGGACCACATCCATCTCTACGGGTTTATCGACGCCGCCGAGCGCGACTGGTTTCGCCTCTTGATGACGGTGCAGGGCGTCGGCGCGCGGCTCGCCCTGGCGATCCTGTCGGCGGTCGCGCCCGAGGCACTTGCCCTCACCATCGTTGCACAAGATAAGGCGATGCTGGCGCGCGCCGAGGGGGTTGGCCCCCGGCTCGCCACCCGCATCGTCAACGAGTTGCGCGACAAAATCGGCGGACTCGCCCTGGCGCCGGCGTCGCCGGCCGCGCCCTCCCCCGGCGGGAACTTCGCGCTCGCCGAAGCCGGCGCCGGCGCCGATGCGGTCTCCGCGCTTGTCAATCTCGGCTACCGCCGGGCCGAGGCGCTCGGCGCTGTTGTGACGGCGGCGCGGCGGCTTGGTGAGGGCGCCCCGCTCGACGCCCTCATCCGCGCCGGGCTGCAGGAGCTCGGGCAAGGTCTCACCCAGGGAGCGGCGCGTTGAGCGACGCCCTGCCGCGCGTCATCGCCACCGAACGGGACGAAGAAGACGCGCCCGAAGCCTCGATCCGGCCCCTCTCGCTCGACGAATTCATTGGCCAGCGCCAGCTGCGCGACAATCTGCGCGTCTTCATCCAGGCGGCCAAGAGCCGGCGCGAGGCGCTCGATCATGTGCTGTTCTTCGGGCCGCCCGGGCTCGGCAAGACGACGCTGGCGCAGATCGTCGCCCGCGAGCTCGGGGTCGGGTTCCGCGCCACCTCGGGACCGGTCATCCAGCGCGCCGGCGACCTCGCCGCGCTCCTCACCAATCTGCAGCCGCACGACATCCTGTTCATCGATGAGATCCACCGCCTCTCTCCCCCGGTCGAGGAGATCCTCTACCCGGCGATGGAGGATTTTCAGCTCGATCTGATCATCGGCGAGGGGCCGGGCGCGCGCTCGGTCCGCATCGATCTGCCGCCGTTCACGCTGGTTGGCGCGACAACGCGCTCGGGCCTCATCACGCGGCCGTTGCGCGAGCGTTTCGGCATCCCGCTGCGGCTGTTGTTCTACGAGCCCGACGAACTGGCCCTCATCGTCACGCGCGGCGCCCGCGTTCTCGCCTTGGACGTCAAGCCCGATGGCGCGGCCGAGATCGCCCGGCGCGCCCGCGGCACGCCGCGCGTCGCGATGCGCCTCCTGCGCCGCATCCGCGATTTCGCCGCGGTCGACGGCTCGTCATGCGTCGATGCGAAAGCCGCCGATGCGGCGCTGTTGCGTCTCGAGGTCGATGCGCGCGGGCTCGACGGGATGGACCGGCGCTACCTGCGCTCGATCGCCGAGAATTATGGCGGCGGCCCGGTCGGGGTCGAGACCATGGCCGCTGCATTGAGCGAAGAGCGCGACGTCATCGAGGAGGTGATCGAGCCCTACCTCATGCAGCAAGGCTTTGTGCAGCGCACCCCGCGCGGCCGGATGCTGACCGAGACCGCCTTCCGCCACCTCGACCTGCCGGTGCCCGCGAGCCTGCCCGACCAGTTCGACCTGCTGTCGGGGCTGACCGCCGAGCCGGATCCGGAGTGACCGCAGTGTTCTCCTCTCCGTCGTTCCCGCGAAAGCGGGAACCCAGGGGCGGCCAGCTCCCCTCGCTTGCCCTGGACCCCCGCTGTTGCGGGGGTGACGAAGATAAGGGCAGCAGCTGATGGCGAGCGCCGCGTCGGCAGCCAGCATGACGCACAGCATGAAGCTGCGGGTCTATTACGAGGACACCGACGCCGCCGGCATCGTCTATTACGCCAACTATCTCAAATTCGCCGAGCGCGGCCGCACCGAGATGATGCGCGAGCTTGGCTTTGCCCATAGCCAAATCGATGCGCAGATGGGCACGATTTTCACGGTGCGGCGGCTCTCGGCCGATTACCGCGGTCCGGCGCGGCTCGATGACGCGCTGAGCGTCGACACCCGGGTCCTCGAGATTGGCGGCGCGACCGTCCTCCTCGACCAACGGATTTGCCGCGACGGGGAAGTGCTCGTCGCGCTCGAATTGCTCGTCGCCTGCGTTGGGCGCGACGGCCGGCCGCGCCGGGTTCCGCCCGGCTTGCGGGCCGCGCTCGCGACACCGGCACACCCCTTCGTGTCATCGATCGTCCAAAAGACGCCATAAAAGGCCGTTATCAATGCAGCCCCTCGAAACCACCGCGCTTCCCGGCACCGTGTCTCCGACGCTCTCGATCTTCGAGCTGTTCCTGCAATCGGACAGCATCGTCAAGCTGGTGATGCTCCTGTTGCTGCTCGCCTCGTTCTGGTCGTGGGCGGTCATCTTCGACAAGACGCTGCGGATCCGCCGGTTGCGCCAAGCCGCCGCCAGCTTCGAGGAAACGTTCTGGTCGGGGGGTTCCCTCGACGATCTTTACGACCGGGTCGGCCAGCGCCCGATCGATCCGATGAGTGCGGTCTTCGCCGCGGCGATGCGCGAATGGCGGCGCAGTGCTGCGAAGGGCCTTCTCGGCACGGCGGTGATGCGCTCGAGCCTCCAGCAGCGGATCGAGCGGGTGATGAACGTCACAGTCGGCCGCGAGATGGACCGGGTCGAGCGTTTTATGAGTTTTCTTGCAACGGTTGGCTCGACCGCGCCGTTTGTCGGGCTGTTCGGCACCGTGTGGGGGATCATGGACAGTTTTCAGTCGATCGCGGCATCGAAGAACACCAGCCTCGCGGTCGTTGCCCCGGGCATCGCCGAATCCTTGTTCGCCACCGCATTGGGGCTCGTTGCCGCGATCCCGGCCGTCGTCGCCTACAACAAGCTTTCGGGCGATTTCGGCCGCTATGCCGGCCGGCTCGAAGCATTCGCCTCGGAGTTCAGCGCCATTCTGTCGCGTCAGCTAGACGAGAGGCCGTAAGCAATGGCGGTATCGGTTTATAGCGGGAACCGCCGCGGCGGTCGCAGCGGGCCGGGGCGCTACCGGCCGATGTCGGATATCAACGTGACGCCGCTCGTCGACGTCATGCTGGTGCTCCTCGTCGTCTTCATGGTGACCGCGCCCTTATTGACCGTCGGCGTGCCGGTTGATCTGCCGCAGACCGAGGCCCCGCCGATCAACGAGCCGAAGGAACCGACCGTCATCACCGTCCAGCGCGACGGCGCCATTTTCATCCAGGAAACCAGCGTACCGATCGAGCAGCTGGTCGCGCGACTGCAAGCGGTCACCGGCGGCAACCCCGACGCTGCGCTCTATGTGCGCGGCGACAAGGAGATCAATTACGGCCGGGTGCTCGAAGTGATGAGCCTGGTCAGCGCCGCCGGCTTCCATAAGGTGTCGCTGGTTGCCGAAGCGCCGAAGACGCGCGCCCCGGTGCACCCGGCGGCAGCGGTCAAGCGCTAGAACGTGGGTCGCCCGGGTTGACCGCCATCGACCTGACGATAGCCGAGCGCGGTACCGCGCCGGGGGCGTCGGCGCGGGAGATGATGCCGGGCGGCATTGCGCTGTCGGCGAGCCTCCATCTCGGCATGCTGCTCCTCATCGCGCTCGGCTTGCCGAGCCTCTTCCATCACCCGCCGCCGGAGGAGGCGCCGATTGCCGTCGAGCTGGTGACGATAGCGCCGGAAACCCGGGCCACCCACCCAAACCCGTTTCGCCCAAAAGCCGAGGCCAAGCCCGCGCCCGCGGTCGCCCCACCGGCACCAAAGCCGGAGCCCAAGCCCGAACCGGCGCCGCCCGTTCCCGAACCACCGGCCGCCGCCGCTCCGCCTCCGCAACCCCCGTCGCCCGCCCCCGAGAAGCCCGAGGCCAAAAC
>DASYZD010000341.1:0-18751 GCA_035946655.1 Allostellaceae bacterium
CGGCACCCAGCCGTTGCCATAGCGCACCGCGCGCCGCGCCGCATGCGGGAAGGCGCCGCCGACGATGACCGGCGGGTGCGGCTTCTGCACTGGCTTCGGCCAGGCCATCATCGGCGGAAAATCGACGATTTCGCCGTGGTATTCGGGCTTCGCCTCGGTCCAGATCGCTTTCATCGCCTCGATCTGCTCGCGCATCTTCTTGAAGCGGGTCGCATAGACCGCGCCGTGGTCTTCCATCTCGTCCTGGTTCCAGCCGCCGCCGATCCCGAACAGAAAGCGCCCGCCCGAGACCTGGTCCAATGAGGCGACGAGTTTCGCGGTCTGGATCGTGTCGCGCTGAATGACGAGACAGACGCCGGTGCCCAGCTTCAACCGCGTGGTCGCGGCCGCCGCCGCGGTCAGCGTCACAAACGGATCCATCGCGTCGGAATACATTTTCGGCAATTCGCCACCGCCCGGGAACGGCGTCTTGCGCGACAGCGGGATGTGCGAGTGCTCTGGGTTCCACAACGACTCGAAACCGCGCTCCTCCAACGCGCGTCCAAGCGCGGCCGGCGGAATGCAATAGTCCGTCATGAACATCGACGCGCCGAAATCCATTGCCGTGCTCCCGCTCTAAAAATTATCGCCCGAAGGGATCGCGCCAGGAGGGCGCCCCCCATCATACAACCGGGGCGCGGCCATCTGTCCAGGCAGGCTCAGAGCTGACCGCGCACGAAGCCGCCGAGCGCTTCGAGGAGACCGGCGAGATCGGACCGCAGACCCTCGAAGGCCGGCAGCTTCTCCAGGGTCTTCTGGTTCATATAAAGCGCGCGGTCGACCTCGATCTGCAGGCTGTGCCGGCGTTCGGCCGGGCGGCCGTGGCGGCGCACGATCTCGACGCCCTTGTAGCCCTCGTTGATGCGCACGTCATAGCCAAGACCGCGCAGAAAGCCCGCGACGAAATCGGTGAATTCGGGGGCGCAGGTCGTGCCGTCGCGGTCGCCCAGGACGAAATCGCCGTGCCGGTCGTCGGGGTGGGTGGCGTGCGAGGGCATCGAATGGCAATTGACATGCCACACCGCGCCAAATTCGCGATGGAGGCGCCCGCAAGTTTCCTCGAGCACGCGATGATAGGGGGTGTGATAGCGCTCGATCCTGGCGAGAATGTCGTCGGCGTGGAGCTTCTTGTCGTAGATCGGCACGCCCGGTTGGGCATGGCGGCGCACGAGGCCCACCCGGGTCGCCGGCCGCGGCATCAGAAAGGCCGGCATCGGCCCCGCTACCATGCCGGGGTCGAGATCGTCCGGCGCCCGGTTGACATCGACATAGCTGCGCGGGAATAAGGCCGCGATCAGCGTCGCGCCATGGCCGGGCGCCGCCTCGAAGAGCTCGTCGACATAGCTATCCTCGGCGCGCCTGAGCACCGGCAACGGGCAGCAATAGAGGAAATCGTCGGGATAGAGCGCGCCACTATGCGGCGAATCCAGAACCAGCGGCAAAACCTCGCCCGCCGGGTCGCGGCGCCATAGCACACCCGGAATCTCGAAACCCGTTCCGCCGCCGCGCATTCTGTCTACGTCTCTTTAGCGCCACCCGACCGATCGCCGGCACGCGAGTGCGTCAGCGCCGGGAGGTCTCCCCGCGAGATTTCTCATCGCATAGTGACGGCACGGATGGAAGCGGTAATGGATGGGCCGGCTCACCGCCGGCCGGTTCACCCGGCGGTCGACGAACACCGGTATGGTTACTACCGTGCCCCGGGCACGAGGTGGGCGAGCATCATGAATTTATTAGGGTCCTGCGGTTCGCCGTTGACCAGCACCTCGTAATGCACATGCGGGCCGGTGGCGCGGCCGGTGCTGCCGAGGAACCCGATCTGGGTATGCGCCGCGACGCGCTGCCCGACCGAGACGGTCTGGCGATGGAGATGCGCGTAACGCGTCGAGATGCCGTTGCCGTGATCGATCTCGACGACCTTGCCGTAATCGTCGCGGTACCCGGAATAGGTCACCACGCCCGGCGCCGTCGCATAGACCGGCGTCATGTAGGGCGCGAGGAGGTCGATCCCGGTATGAAACGCCGAGTGGCCGTTCATCGGGTCGCCGCGCACGCCGAACGGGCTGCCGATCTGATAGCTGGCCAGCGGCGCCGAGACCGGCAGCACGTTGACCAGACGGCTGAGCGCGGCGAGCTTATCGGCACTCAACGAGGTGTTGGGGTACTTGCCGTGCGGCGCCGGGATGAAGGGGCCGCCTTCGCCGGTTCGAACCCCGTATTGGGCAAACAGGCGCCCGACATCGACCCCGGCCGATCCAAGCACGCGCTCGAATTGCGCCAGCCCGCCGCTGATCGCGCCGGCAGCCGCGACCGGCAGCATCGGCACCGCGCCGGCGGGCGCGGCCGCGGCGACACCAACTGGTGCGGCGACCGACCCGGACACGGCGGGTGCCGCAGCCGCGGGCGGGGCCGAGGCCGGCGACGCCGGTATCGGCTGCGCCTCGCCGGTCGGCCGCGGTGACTGTCGCGGCGATTGCATCGAGGATTTTTGTTCGAGTTCGCTCATGCGGGCGCGCAACCGATCGCGCTCGCTGGCGGCCTTATCGCGATCGGCAGTGAGCTGCTGGACCTTTTTCTGCCACTGGTCGAGACCGGCCAGCGCCTGCTGCTGGCGCGCCTGGCCTTCGTTCAAATCCGCGATGGCCTTGCTGAGCCGGGCCATCAGCGTGACGCGCTGGGCTTCGGCGAGGTGCAATTCGCGCTGCGCCTGTTCGAGCGCGTGCGTCAACTGCGCAACCCGATCGGTCTTCGAGGATGCGCTCTGCTCGGAAACCGCAAGCTGCTTTTGCGCCTCATCGCTCAACATCGAGATGCGGTTTTGCGCCATCGAGAGCGACTGGTTGGCGGCGCCGAGCTCGTCGCGCAGACGTGCCAGCGCGTCCTGCAGATCGGCATTGGCGGTTTCGGCGCGCATCGCCGCGGCCTCTTCGGCGGTGGCAATCTGCCCATAATGTGCATAGCCAATGCCGAAATAGACCGCCCCAGCCAGTCCGATCGCCGCCGTAGCGCTAAGGGCTGCCGCTTTGCGATGCCCGTTAATGAACGCGATCCCGCTACCCGCGCGGCCCCTCAACCATCGCTTTTCGGGGAAGCTCAAACTCCCCCAGCGCAAAAGATCGGTCACCCCTATCCCCCCGCGCTTTATTGAGCCGTGGCTGTCGAGCCGAGCACCCGACCAGGCTGCAAAGCAAAAATACATGTGGCGCCGCCGCCGTATGCTTTTGAAAACCCCGGTCTGCGAAATCTCCAGACCGCTGCTTCCCCACCCCGCATAACCGGCGTGCGGCATCCCCCAAAACGACGGCAGCCTAGCGCCTCATTATCGGTCTTGCAACAGCAAATGACGGATTGCGCGATCGTCCGATCTGTATATCCGACGATCCTTGCGCGCAGCGGCCATAAGATTCAGTCAAACCGATAATGCTGCAGCGAACATAAATGCCGTGCCGTTGTGCATCGATTGCCGCATTGCGCGTCACCGTACAAGTATATTGGGGCTGTACTGGCAGGGCTGCAACACCGCCTGTGCCAGCTTGGCGAATTCCAGCGGGGCCTGAAAGCGGCAGCGGCAATTACGCAACATCGTCCGTTGTATATCGGCAACACCCCGTCTCATGCAGAGACCGCGAGCCCGGGCGTCGCCGCGTGGTCCGGAGCGAATTGCGTACGGTAGTAATCGGCGAAGATGCCGTCGCGCCTTAGCAGCTCGGCGAAATCGCCCTGTTCGGCGATGGTGCCGTCCTTGAGCACGATGATGCGATCGCAGCCCCGCACCGTCGACAGCCGGTGCGCGATAATGACTGTCGTGCGCCCCCTCATCAGGGTCTCGATCGCCGCCATCACCAAAGCCTCGGTGGCGACGTCGAGCGCCGAGGTGGGCTCGTCGAGGATGAGGATTGGCGCGTCGCGCAACAGCGCGCGGGCGATCGTGATGCGCTGCTTTTCGCCTTCCGAGAGCAGCACCCCGCCTTCGCCGAGCAGGGTCTGGTAGCCCTCCGGCATCCCGGCGACCCGATCGTGGATACGGGCGAGGCGCGCGGCGTTCTCGATCGCGGCGTGACCCGCGCCGGGGCGGCCGTAGGCGATGTTGTCGGCGACCGAAAGCGGAAAGATCAGCGGCGGCTGCAACACCATCGCGATCTGGCTGCGCAGCGAGGGGAGCGAGAATTCGCGGATGTCGGTCCCGTCGATCGTGACCAGGCCGCGGTCGGGATCGAAGAACCGCGGCAACAGACCGAGGAGGGTCGATTTTCCCGCCCCGGTCGGTCCGACGACGGCGATTTTCGAACCGGCGGCGGCGGCGAATTCAATGTCGTTCAAGACCGGCGTTTCGGGACGGTAGCGAAAGCTGACGCCCCGCCAGGCGATCGCGCCTCGCGCGCCTTCAGGGGGAAACTGGCGCGTGCCGCTTTTAAGATCGGCCTCGGTTTCGAGCACCTCGAAGACCCGCGCCGCGCCGACGCGCGCCCCGGCAATCAGGCTCCAGCTCTGGGTGATCTGGTTGATCGGCGCGTAGAGCTGCGCCAGATAGGCGATGAACACGATCAACTGGCCGAGCGACAAGGTTCCGGCCATGACCGCCCGGGCGCCGGCATAGACGACGAGCGCGGTGCCGAGCGCGATCACCAGATTGACCCCGCCCGAATAGAGCGTCTGCCAATTATAGAGGCGCAGGGTGGCGCGCAGGCTGTCGCGACTGGCGCCCATGAAGCGGCGGTGTTCCTCCTCCTCCTTGGTGAAGGCCTGGACGACCTTGATCGCTGCCATCCCCCACTGCACGAGCGAATAGACCCGGCTGTCGAGGTCGCGCACCTCGGTCGCGACGTCGACGATCTTCTTGTTGAAGACAGCGATCAAGACGAAGAGGACCGGGACGATCGTCAGCGCCAGCACGGTTAAGAGCGGGTCCATCGGGAGCAAGATGATCAGCATCCCGCCGAGCAAAATCGCCGCGGAGAGGATCGGCAGCAGCCCGTTCATCAGCATCGTTTGGACGGCAAAGCTGTCAGCGGTGATCCGGTACATCAGATCGCCGACGCGCTGGCGGCCGTGATAGGCGAGCGACAATCGCTGCAGATGAGCATAAAGGTCGCCGCGCAAATCGTTGACCATGCTCTGGCCGACCCGGATTGTCGTGTAGTTGTGCAACAGGGTCAGCGCCCCGGCGCTGCAATGAACGACGACGATCGCGCCACAGGCGAAGAACAACAGGACGCCCGGCGGCAACGACAGCAAGTCCCGCAGCGGCCCGCCGCCCGGCGGCGGCTTTCCGCCCAGCACATAGTCGATGACGATCTGGAGGGGCCAGGGTTTCATGAGCTCGACGCCGGCGACCAGGAACACCTGCGCCAGCGCCCAGGCAACTCGCCAGCGATGCGCTTTCAGATAGGGCAGGAACTTGGCGATCATCGGGGCATGCCCCGGCCGCGCCGCTTCACACCGTGCGGGGCTCGCCGATCGGCAGCGCCGCGGCGCCAACCGGGTCGGCCGGGTTCAATCCGGCCTGGGATGCCACCGCCTCGATGATCCGCTGCATGATCCGGCCGAATGTCACCAGACGCCAACCGATGACCCCGAAATTAGCGATCCCGATCGCGGAAAAGACCACTGCAGCGACCGGCGCGCCGAGGATCAGGCTGCCCGCGGCGAGCGCCGCATAAGAACGCAGCAGCACCCGGGCGAGGCTGGACGAGCGCATCGCGCAGCGCACCCTGAGCAGGCGTTTGGCGCCGCCGTGGTTCTCGCTGCACACCGTAACGAGGGCGCGGCTCCACAGGCCGCGTGCGATCTTGAGGTCCCATTTGCTCCAGCCGGTATCCGCCACAACGAAATATTTCTGCGGCAGGAGCGACCCCATCAGTCCGTCGAGCAGGATCTCCTTCTCGGCCGAAGATTCGTTCCAGTAAGACAGGACAAAGGCGCGCGCCGGCCAGTCGATGCGGGCCCGCTGCTCGACCGGGGCAAGGCGGATGTGGTCGTGCGCCTGCATCGTCTTGACGCGCCATTTGAGGCGTTCCCAGCCGCGCACCAGCGGTCCGAGATAAATCAGGAGGGCGACCAGCGCGCGCGCCTTGGGCCCGGAAAAGCGCGGGTCGATCGAGGCTTTCAACGCCCCATTGATGCACATCGCCCAGGTCGCCAACAGCGGCACCGCTAAGAGCCACAGCCAGCCGCCGGAAAAAATGCCGATCAGCGCGAGAACGAGCGCTGCGGTGCTCCACTCGAACGTCAGCGGCAACAATGCGGTCAGGGAGGAGGGCGGCTCGTACATCGTCTGAAAGAGGCCGCGCCCGAACACGCCGGAATAGATCACCGGGCACCGCGACAACAACAGCGCGGCCGAGAGGTCACCGTAGATCCGCCCCAGCCACTTGGCCTGACCAAACAGATTGAAGCGATACGGATGCTTGGCATAGACGAGCGCCTCGGCCTTGCCGTAGCCCTTTTGCTGGTTGAGATAGGCGCGCACCGTGTTGCGGCGGAAATGCCAGACCACTGCGGCCGGGCTGAAGCCGATCGCGTGCCCGGCATCCTGGAAGCGCCAGCAGATGTCGACATCGTCGCCAGCCGCGCGGTAGATCGGGTCGAAGCCGCCGAGCCCCTGCAAGATGTCGCGGCGGAATGCCATGTTGCAGCCGGCGATATGCTCGGCGACCTCGTCGCTGATCAAGACATGCGTCGGGCCGCCGGGCGACACCGCAACCGCGGCCGGAACGAGGCTATCTTCGGGGGGCGGAAAATTGGGCCCGCCGCAGGCGGCCAGATTGCCCGCCTCCATTCGGGCGGCGAGGTAGGTCAGCCAGTCGGGATCGGCGACGCAGTCGCTGTCGGTGTAGGCGACGATCTCGCCGGTGGCCGCAGCGGCCCCGACATTGCGCGCGATGCTCAAGCCCTTGTTGGGCTGGCTGACGATGCGACAGAACGGAAAGCTCTCGGCGATCTCGAGGGTGCGGTCGGTCGACCCGTCATTGACGACGATGACCTCGTAATCGGGATAGTCGAGGGCTTCGAGCGAAGCGAGGCAGGCCTCCATCGTGCGCTCGGCATTATAGGCGCACACCACCACCGAGATCCGCGGATAACGCGCGAGAGGGGGCGGCAACGGCGCCCTGTAGCACCGCGCCACCGCGGCGAGGGCAGGTTTCGCCGTACGGTCACGATCGACCAGGCCGAACGCCCAGTCTTCGACGAGGTGGCCGCCGGTGAACCACTCATCGGTCCAGGCGAAGACGAAGGTGCCGGCGACCCCCGCCGAAAAGGCGGCGCGGACCTGCCAGGCGAGACTGGCGGACTGCTCCGCCTCGCCGGCGCGCATGGACTCGATCCCGAACTCGGTCAACACGAGGGGCTTGTCGAGCGCCAGATTGTGCAGCCGGGCGATGTAGCTGCGAAACGCGGCTTCGTCGTGGAGATAGACGTTGAAACACAGAAAATCGGTAAAATCGGTCGTCAGATACTCGGTCGACGGGAAATTGGCGTAGCTGACCAGCGTCCCCGGGTGCTCCTGGCGGACCAGATGCACGAGGCCCTTGAGGAAATGCCGCACGGCATCGGCGCCTTGCCAACGGATCATGTCGGGGGGGATCTCATTGCCGACGAGATAGGCAAAGACCGCCCGGTGTCGACCGCAGGCGCGCACCCCGGCGACCACCGCCCTGCGGATCTCGGTCTTGATCGCGGCGCTATCGAGAAAGGCGACATGCTGTGACCACGGCAGGCCGACGAGAACCTTGAGCCCCGCCTGGTCGGCCCTGTCGAGGAGCCAGACCGGCGGCACGGTGAAGACCCGCACGGTATTGACCCCGGCACCCCGCATCAGCGCGAAATCGCGCTCGACCGTCGCGCGCTCCGGAAACGGCGCCTGATGGCTGCCGGGGGGAAACGGGCCGTAGGTGACGCCCCGGACGAAGTGCTTCACATCACCGGCGAAAAAGAATTTGCCGCAGACCCGAAGCTGATCGCCAACCGGCGGCGCGTATTGCAACAGCCCCTCCGGCGCGGGCGCCTCTGCGGCAACGCCATCGCGGTCCTCGATGCTCATCTCGGCGGCAGCTCCCGGATTTGGCGGCCCGGCGACCGGTGGAAGGTCGGGGTTTTCTCGCGCAAGCGGTGAAATTATGTCCATTTCGCATCCAAACCAAGCAATCGGCGGACCAGGGGAACGGCCTCGCGCTAATCCGGCCGGCTCGCAGCAACCTCTCGGGGGCGGGTCTCCCAGGCGAGTGCGGTCGCGATGATCGTGTCGAGATCGGAGTGGCGCGGTTGCCACCCGAGAATCGAGCGGGCGAGCGCCGCGTCGGCGACCAGTTCCGGCGGATCGCCCGGCCGCCGCGCCGCCTCGCGCCGCGGCACCGCCCGCCCGCCGATCCGTTCGACCGCGGCAATCACCTCGCGCACCGAACAGCCCTTTCCGGTCCCGAGGTTGAGCGCCGCGCTGGCACCGCCGGCGGCAAGATGGCCGAGCGCCCCCACATGGGCCTCGGCCAGATCGCTGACATGGATGTAATCGCGAATCGCGGTGCCGTCCCGGGTGGGATAATCGGTGCCGTAGATCTCGAGCGGATTGCCGTGGCCGAGCGCAGCGCGCAGGACCAGCGGGATCAGATGAGTTTCCGGTTCGTGATCCTCGCCGATCTCGCCATCGGGATCAGCCCCTGCGGCATTGAAGTAACGCAGCGCGGCATAGCGCATGCCATAGGCGCCAGCGTACCAGTGGAGCGCCCGCTCGATCGCGAGCTTGGTGTCACCGTAGGGGTTGAGGGGCGCTTTGGCCGCGGTCTCGCGGATTGGCACCGCTGCGGGGACACCATAGACCGTACAGGTTGAGGAAAAGACGATCGTATCAACGTTCGCATTGCGCATTGCACCAAGAAGTGAGAGACTGCCACCGAGATTATTGGCATAATAGAGTTCGGGGTCGCTCACCGATTCCCCGACATAGGCAAAGGCCGCGAAATGCATCACTGCGGCGACGCGGTGCGCGCGCATTGCCGCGGCGAGCCTCTCGCGGTCGTGGAGATCGCCTTCGACGAGCGGGCCCCACCGCACCGCCGCCGGGTGGCCGCGGGACAGGTTATCGTAGACCACCGGGCGGTACCCGGCGCCGGCGAGCGCCTTGCAGGCATGAGAGCCGACATAGCCGGCCCCGCCGGTGACGAGGATCGATTGCGACATCAGGTCATTACCGGTTACCGTTCTGTGGCGTGGGGATAACGCGGCATCCCGCCTCTCTCTTCCACGTCGCGCGGGGTGCGTCAGCGCGCCGCGCCTCAGGACGGCGGGAATAACGCCCGGGATGGCCCGTTCTGGGCGGGATCGAGCGTCAGGATAACAGGGAGAGTGCGTCGATGCGCATAGCGATGATCGGGACAGGATATGTCGGCCTGGTCTCTGGTGCGTGCTTTTCCGAATTCGGCGTGTCGGTCACCTGCGTCGATAAGGATGCCGGCAAGATTGAACGCCTCCGGCACGGCGAGATCCCGATCTTCGAGCCTGGCCTCGATCAGTTGGTCGCCAGCAATGCCGCAGCCGGGCGGCTCAATTTCACGATGGATCTCAACGCTGCGGTCAGCGGGGCCGACGCGGTGTTCATCGCGGTGGGGACGCCGTCACGGCGCGGCGACGGCCACGCCGATCTCAGCTATGTCTTCGCCGCCGCCACCGAGATCGCCGCGGCTCTGGCGCAAGGAGCGGGCGAACGCACCGTCGTGGTGACAAAGTCGACGGTACCGGTCGGCACCGGTCGCCGGGTTGAGCGCATCCTCAAGAATGCACTGCCGCCTGGCCGCTTCGATGTCGCCTCCAACCCGGAATTCCTGCGCGAAGGTTCGGCTATCCAGGATTTCATGCGGCCCGACCGGGTGGTGATCGGGACCGAGAGCGATCACGCGCGCACGGTTCTGGGGGCGCTCTACCGGCCGCTCTATCTGTTGGAAACGCCGATGGTCTTCACTTCGGTCGAGACCGCCGAACTGATCAAATACGCGGCCAACGCCTTTCTTGCGACCAAGATCACCTTCATCAACGAGATGGCGGATCTTTGCGAGGCGGTGGGCGCTGATGTTCAGGACATCGCCCGCGGCATCGGCCTCGACGGGCGCATCGGCCGCAAGTTCCTCCATGCCGGCCCGGGCTTTGGCGGTTCGTGCTTTCCCAAGGACTGTCAGGCGCTGGTGCGTTCCGCCGAGCTTGCCGAGACGAAGCTGTCGATCGTCGAGACCGTGCTCTCAGTCAACGAGGCGCGCAAACAGCGGATGGCCGACCGGATCGCCACGGCCTGCGGCGGCGCGATTTCCGGCAAGACGCTGGCGGTGCTTGGGCTCACCTTCAAGCCCAATACCGACGACATGCGCGACAGCCCGAGCCTGGCGATATTGCCAGCGCTGCACGCCGCCGGGGCGAGGGTTCGCGCGTTCGATCCGGAGGGCATGGGCGAGGCCAGAAAGCTGATGCCCGAGTTCGACTATTGCGGCGATGCCTATGCAACGATGGCCGGGGCCGACGCGCTCGTTCTGATCACCGAGTGGAACGAGTTCCGCGCGCTCGATCTTGCCCGGGTCAAGTCGCTGTTGCGCCAGCCGCTCGTGATCGATCTGCGCAACATCTACGACCCTGACGAGATGGCCGCCGCCGGGTTCATCTATTACAGCATCGGCCGGTCGGGCAGCGCGCCAACCGCCGCAACCACGGCCGCTCTGCGGGTGATCGCCTGACCCCGGTCGCGCGAGGCAAACCTCCGAGGAAATTCAGATGAGCACCGTTCTTAAACGAATTCTGGTCACCGGCGGCGCCGGATTTCTCGGCTCGCATCTCTGCGAGCGCCTGCGCGCCGACGGCCACGACGTGCTCTGCGTCGACAATTACTTTACCGGGCGCAAGGACAATATCGCTCACCTGCTCGGCGATTCGCTGTTCGAGGCGATGCGGCATGACGTGACCCACCCGCTGTTCGTCGAGGTCGACGAGATCTACAATCTCGCCTGTCCGGCATCGCCGATCCATTACCAATTCGATCCGGTGCAGACGACCAAGACCAGCGTCATCGGCGCCATCAACATGCTCGGTCTCGCCAAGCGGGTGAAGGCCAAGATCCTGCAAACCTCGACTTCCGAGGTGTACGGCGACCCGACGGTGCACCCGCAGCCCGAAAGCTACCGCGGCAGCGTCAACCCGATCGGCCCCAGGGCCTGCTATGACGAGGGCAAGCGCTGCGCCGAGACGCTGTTTTTCGATTATCACCGGCAGCACAATGTGCGCATCAGGGTGGTGCGCATCTTCAATACCTATGGCCCGCGCATGCACCCCAATGACGGCAGGGTGGTCTCGAACTTCATCGTGCAGGCGCTCCGGAACGAGCCGATCACGCTTTACGGCGACGGCAGCCAAACCCGCGCGTTCTGCTATGTCGACGACATGATCGAGGGCTTCCTGCGGATGATGGATGCTCCCGATGAGCTGATCGGGCCGGTCAACCTCGGCAATCCGGCGGAAACCACGGTCGCCGAACTCGCCCGGCTGATCATCGAGTTGACCGGCGCGCGCTCCAGGATCGTGCACCGGCCGCTACCGGTCGACGATCCGATCCAGCGTTGCCCCGACATCTCCGCGGCGAGGAGGCTGCTCAAATGGCAGCCGCAAACCTCGCTGCGCCCCGGCCTGGAGCGCACGATCGCCTATTTCGAGAAGCTCCTTACCGAGCGCGGCGGGACGCCCAAGCGAACGGTGGCGGCGGCGTGAATGGCGCCCCGCTTACGGACCCAACAGCGGGACGTGCGTCTGACAGCGGCCGCGGGCCTGGACCAGACGGCCGGGGGAAGCGCCGATACTGCTGTCCTGTAGCGGCTGATAGGGCGTCGCACACATCTGATCAGCCAGGAGGCCATTGAGGGCCGGGTCATTGGCGTTGAACTCGGCAAATTCGGGCGGCATATCGCCCACCGGCGCGAGCGCGCTGGTGCCGAAATCATCCTTGACCGGGATATAGGGCGTACAGCCCGCCATCAACGGCGACAGGATCACGAGAGTAAACAAGATCCGCATGGCACCATCCGAGGCTCGCCGAAGCCGCCGCAGTGTGCCGACAGGCGGGCGAGGACGCAACCGCGGCGTTGCGGCCGGCTCCCGCCAGCCACCGCGCCGCGGGCGCTGCTGCTACGCCGCGGGAAAATTCGTCAGCGGCGCTTGCCTGACCCGCCGCCACCCGCGGCCATGTGCACCGCCCCGCCGCCGCCGCGGGCGAACCCGCCGCCGCCGCGGGCGAAGCCACCACCATGGCCGAAGCCGCCATTGGCGGCCATGTGCACCGATCCGCCACCGCGAATCGACCCGCGCATCGGGGCCGCCGATCCGAACCGCCCGCCGCGCCCGCCGCCCCAGACGCCACGGTGGGACGTCGTCGCGCGCGCTGTGGCGCCGCCTTTGTACGCCGTGCGCCCCAAACGTGACCCGTGCGTCAGCGCCGTGCGGCTAGAGGCGGTACGACCCGAAACCGCCGTGCGGGACCCCACTGTTCTGCCCGAAGTGGTGCCAGCTGTTCTCCCGGAAGTCGTAGCAGCACCTGCGGCGGTGCCGCGTGTTCCCGAACGGGTCGCCAGCGAACCGGCGGCGGTGGTGTTCGTGGCAACACGGGTAGTAGAGGAGCTCACCCGATTGGTCGTGACGGAACTGGCGACGTTTGAGCGACTAGTCCAGACGCCGCCGTCGAAGCGGCCGCGCCCGCCGGCGATCACGGTGAAGTTCGTGTTGTTGACGATGATGTTGCCACCGCCCCAATTGAAGCCCCACCAGCTCCACCATGGTTGGTAAAAGGCAATGTCGACGCCGTATCCGAAGCCGATGAAGAACCCGGGCTCGAACGCAAAGCCGACCGGCACCGGGAAGAGGTACGGCGGATAGGCTGGGTATGGCCAGGCACCATAGATCGCCACTGGATTATAGACAGGCGGGTAGATGACGCCCGGATTGGCCGAGGCGACGGTGATGTAATTGTTGCTGCGCTCGACGACGCAGCGGCATTGCGGCCCGCTCTTGAAATTGCCCGCATCGACCGCTTGCTGACGCAGCTGCTGCACCGCGTTCATCACGTCGCTCTGCTCGGCGACGAAGGCCGTGCCGAGCTTCTCGGTCCACTCGATCCGGGAACTCATCAGCTCGAGCACATGCGGAAATGGCAGCAGCGCCACCACGCTTGGATCCCAATTCCGGTCGCTCGCCGCAGTGGTGAGGGCCTGCCCCTTCAACCGCCGATGGGCGGGCTCGGCCACCCAGCGAGCCGCCTCGACGATTTGGACCGGATAGGTCGACGCCATCAGGATCTGGCCGAGCAATTGGTCCGGATAGAGTGCGATCGGCGCCAACAGCTGAGCCAGTTCGGCTTGGGTCAGGCGCGGGGCGGCCGGCGCTTCCGGTGTCGGCGCAGCCGCCTGCGCCGATGGCTCTGCCGCGGCCGGCGGGCTGGCCGGTGCCGCTGCGGATGGCGGAGTTGCCGGCGCCGGGGCGGATTGCGAATCCGCAGTCGCCTCTTGCGCCTGGGCCAGCGCGAAAATCGGGTTCGATGCGGCCGACGAGTCGGCCGACGGCTGTGCCGCTGGCGCCGGCGAGGCCGGCTGCGCGGCACCGGGGGCGGCACCCAGCTGTGGCATGTCCTGAGCGGACAACGTCACGTAAGACAGGCCGAGCGAAACCGCCACTCCGGCCGACAGCACCAGCCGACTGGGAAAATGATCGAACTTCATCGCACGCCTCACGGAGCTTTCGGTTTCCGATCAAACGGATTTCGCCACTCGACCAAGCGAACACGCTCGGGCGGGAAAGGTTGCGGTGATGGGAAATTATAGCGCCGCCACCCGGGCGAAAATCCCCGCGCGGGAGGGTCATCGCCACCGGTGCGCGAGGGCAGGCGCCATCCGCGCCATCCGTCCTACCCCTGCGCCGCCGGTTCGACAGCACCGATCAGGACCGTGAGATTGTCGACTGCACCCCGCGCCAGCACGCGATCACGCAGCCGCTCGGCGGCGATGCGCGGCGATGCCGCAGCGATCTCGCGCGCGATCTCGGCGTCGGTGACCATATTGGTCAGGCCATCGCTGCACAGCAGAAAGCGATCGCCGGCGAGCAGCTTCTCGCGCAGGATGCCGAATTCGAGCCGGCCGGCGCCAACTGCCCGAGTCACGATATGCGATTGGGGATGATGAGCGGCATTTTCAGCCGAAAGCAGCCCGGCATCGACCAGCTCCTGCACCTGGCTGTGATCGACCGTCAGCTGCCGAAAGTTGTGGTTGCGCCACCGATAAACCCGGCTGTCTCCGGCCCACAGCACTGCGAACTCGCGGGAATCGGCGAGGAGGACGGCGACCGTGCTGGCGATTACCGCGGCGGAACCGAGCCGGAATGCCCGAAGGCGCAGCTCGCCATCGACCTCGCGCAACCGCGCGGCGGCGCCTTGGACGACGTCGCCGAACTCGCCGGCTGCCTTGAATTCGCCGAGCGCGGCGACAATGCGGGCGCTGGCATAGTCGCCTTGTTCGTGGCCACCCATGCCGTCGGCCACCACCCAAAGCCCAAGGCCGGGGCCGTGCTTGGGCCGGTCGAGAAAGGCATCCTCATTGCGCCGGCGCACCAGGCCGACATGGGTCAGCCCATGCGATACGATATGAAGAGAAGTCGGCACGGCCCAATCACGAGAGCAACGGCACGCCGGCGTGTTTGAGCGCCTTTGTCTGGCGCTCGCCAAGCACCCTCTCGTCGAAATCGTCGATCAGCTCGTGGAACAGCCGGTGCCAGTTGACCTTGGCCTGCAAGTGCAGAAACACCGAGCCGAGGCCGACCGCGGCGCGGTCCATGAAGACAAAGGCGCGCGGCGGCGCGATGCCGCCCAAGCGGCGGATGTCGCGATGCACGCTGTCGACAAGCCCGCGACTGTCACCGCCGGTCGCCTTTTCCTGGATCATCCGCGCCCGGTCATCGAGCAGCGGCCCATAGACAAATGCCGCCCAGCGGTTGAGGACGGCGATCATCTCGTGCGACAGCTCGGCGAAGCCCCAGCCGCGATAGGCTGCGACCGCCAGCTCCTGATCGTTGCGCTCCAACGCGTGGTACAGGTCGATGACACCTTTGACAAAACTCGGCGGAAAGACGCGGACGCAGCCGAAATCGAGCAAATTGACCGTACGGTCGGGGGCGATGGTGTAATTGCCAAGATGCGGGTCGCCGTGGATGACGCCATAAAAGTAGAATGGCACGTACCAGATCCGGAACATGCCCAACGCGACCCTGTTGCGCACCGCCAGCGGCGCCTTGGCGATCTCGAGGATCGGCTCGCCGTCGAGCCAGGTCATCGTCAACAGCCGTCGGGTCGACAGTTCGGGCACCGGACGCGGCACGGCAACCCCGGGTTCGTCCTTCAGGATCTCGCGGTAGAGCCGCATATGCGCGGCCTCGCGCAAATAATCCAATTCCTCGCGCAACCGGTCGGCGATCTCGGCGTGGATATCGGCGGTCGACACCGCGCGGTCGTAGCGCTCGTAAAGGCCCATCGCCAGCTTCAATTGCCGCAAATCGGCTTCGACGGCCGAGGCCATCTCGGGATATTGCAGCTTGCAGGCGAGCGGGGTCCCCTCCAAGCCGACCGCGCGATGAACCTGGCCCAATGACGCGGCGCGCGCCGCCTCGTGCTCGAAGCTGGCGAAGCGACCCTGCCAATCCGGCCCCAATTCACCCATCATGCGGCGGCGCACGAATGGCCAGCCCATCGCCGGCGCGTTGGCCTGGAGCTGGATCAGCTCGCGGACATATTCCTCGGGGAGCGCCTCGGGGATCGTGGCGAGCAATTGCGCCACCTTCATCAGCGGCCCTTTGATGCCGCCAAGCGCGGCCTTCAGATCGGCGGCGTGGCGCTCGCGATCGATCGGCACCCCAAGATAGCGCTCGCCGGCAAGGCGCGCCGCCAGTCCCCCCATCGCGCCGCCAACCCGCGCATAGCGCCGCACGCGGCCGGTAAAGCTGTCCTCATCGCTCACGGGCGCCGCACGACGATGAGGCTGGTGCCGGGGACGAATAGTTCCATCGGCTTGCCGTCGACGACCGACACAAAGCTCGGCGCTGCCGCATTCTCGGTGATCAGGCGCAGCAGCCCTTCCTGTTCGAAGAGACGCCCATCGCCGACACGTTCACCCGGGGTGCCATGGACCAGCTCGTGGATGACCAAAGCTCCGCCCGGCACCAGACTGTCCCAACAGGCGAGGAGGATATCGCCGACCCGGTCACGCTGCCCCATCAAGAGGCTGTGAAAAAAGGTGATCACGTGCGGCGCCACTCCGCCAGGGAGGCCGCCTTCGGGGATCTCATCCATCGATTGCGTTACCAACTCGAGCGGCAGCGGGCGCGGCGAGCGCTCAACCAGCCAGCGCCCGACCACCTCAATTCTGAAGGGATCGCGATCGACCGCGGCGACGTTCCATCCCTTGGCGGCCAGTTCCAGCCCCAGAAAGCCGCAGCCCCCGCCGATATCGACAAGCGTCGGGTTCGGGCCCCATCCGAATTGGGTGGACATCCGCTCCAGCAATAGCGAATTCCGGCTGGTGCCCAGCATCGAATACATGAAACTGCGAGACGCAAGCGGACCGCAGCCCTGCTCGATAAACTTTTTGCGGAACCCCTCGTAAGCGCGGTGCAGAAACGGATAGGAGGTGGGGAGCGAGGCGACGCGATCGGCCAGATCGTCGGTGCGATCGAGCCGTATCCAACGCCCGTTGTGCTTTCGTACGGCCGCTTTGGGCAAGAATTTGCAGAGCTTCTCCGCCATTCCCTGGTCGTCGCGCTGGACCAGCGCCGCCCCGGTCTCGCGCTCGGCCAAGAGTGTCCCGAGCCACGCGGCGGTGAACGCGTTGGGAAAGACCCCGCTGACGTCGCAACGCACCATCAAAAGATCGACCGGCTCCTCTAACGGTCCGAACATGAACTTCGGATCAGTGGGGCTCCCGCTCCTGTTGGCGATGTCGCGTGCCCATACCGCGAGATGGACCTGCCGCTGGTCGCCGATCCGCTCTTCCGCCACAGCTGGCGCCGCGGCCTCGCCCTCGGGTGCGGGAGAGACGACCGCAATCACCCTGGCCGCATCGGGCCATTCAGGCTCGACGCGCAGGTCCGTGCGGGACGCGGTCAACCATTTCCGGTCGAGCAAGCGTTGCTGTACGGCCCACAAATGGGCATCGCCCTGCGGCAGCGAGATCCCCAGTCCGGCGAGGTCGACAGCGCGCGAGCCGCCCAGCTTCAGCCTGAAATAGACGCGGCCCTTGGCCGAGTGCACCTCGATGATGATATCGACAGGCGCCCCGGCATCCACATGCGCAAACCGGCAGACCAGCCGCGGGCTTGGCCCAGTCCACGTTCCGCTGGCTGGGACCGTTACCGCCGGGCCGGACTGATCAAATTCGAGCGGCCCCTCGGGCGACACCTCGCCCCACCGATATACCGGGCCGATCACCACCACCGAGTCGTCAATGGCGGGGGGGCCACCTGCCAGGGACCCCCGCTTGCCGCTTGTGGTCGCAGTCCGTGCCGATCCAGCCCCCGGCGCGTCGAACATGCGCCGCACAAAGCCCGCTACTCGCGTTGTGAGGTCCGAGGTGATCATCGCCAGCGGGTCCTCACCCGCACCGCTCCATATCCGAGAAAAGCAGCTGGGATCCGCGCACCGCTCGCAATCACGACCGGCGCGGCGAGGGCACCTGCACCCCTCGCGTACCCCGGCCTGCGCCTCGAAGCAAGTCCGCCCGTCGTCGCACCCCGCAACACTGCCTCGGTCACGGAAATATCAGCCCGATCCTTCCAGTTCGTCGATGAAGCGGGCGATGACGCCCAAACCTTTCGACCAGAATTCGGGATCGGCGGCGTCGAGCCCAAACGGCGCCAGGAGTTCCTTGTGGCGCAGGGTGCCGCCGGCGCGCAACAGGGCGAGATAGCGCTCGGCGAAGCCCAGATGGGCGTCCTCATAGGCTGCATAGAGCGAGTTCACCAGGCAATCGCCAAAGGCATAGGCATAGACATAGAACGGCGAATGGATGAAATGCGGGATGTAGGCCCAGTAATAGCGGTAGGCATCATCGAGGCGCAATGCCGGGCCGAGGCTTTCGCGCTGGACCTCGAGCCAGATCTCGCAGATCCGCTCGGCGGTCAGCTCAGCCTCACGCCGCTCGTCATGGACGCGGGTCTCGAAGGTGACGAAGGCGATCTGGCGGACGACGGTGTTGAGCATGTCCTCGACCTTGCCGGCGAGCATGACGCGGCGGCGGGCGGGGTCGCTCTCGGCGCCGAGGAGCGCCCGGAAGGTCAGCATCTCGCCGAACACCGAAGCGGTCTCCGCCAGCGTCAACGGCGTATCGGCCATCAGCTGGCCGTGCGCGCCGGCCAGCACCTGATGGACGCCGTGGCCGAGCTCATGCGCCAGCGTCATCACATCGCGCGTGCGGCCCTGGTAGTTGAGCAAAAGATACGGGTGGGCGCCCGGCACGGTCGGGTGGGCGAAAGCGCCCGGCGCCTTCCCCGGGCGCACCGGCGCGTCGATCCAGCGCGAATTGAAGAAGCGCTCGCCGATCGTGGCCATCTCCGGCGAGAAGGCGCGGTAGGCGGAAACGACGGTCGACTGCGCCTCGTCCCACGGGACCACGCGATCATCCTCGTCGGGGAGCGGCGCGTTCCGGTCCCAGAACGGCAA
>DASYZD010000342.1:0-5154 GCA_035946655.1 Allostellaceae bacterium
CCGGTCCAGTCATACTCTCCAGTCCAGCCCGGCACCGGAAGCCGGCCATTCCCGTGCTTGCGGATCGGGATGCGGCCGGGCGCGATAAACCCGATTGTGCCGGCGCGATCGCCGTAGTCGATGTTTTCCTGAGGAGCGACCCAGGATTCGAGCGCCGTGCGAAACCCGTTCCAGTCGCCGGCGCGGTCGATGCCCCAGAGCGCCTGCGCGGTCGCGTCGTCGCCGGAGAGAAATGTTGCGGCAAGCGAGAGGACATAGCCCGCTTCGGCCGAACCGGCGGGGAGCGTGTCGGACAGCACCGGGCCGTGGCGGGTCGCGCGGATGGTCAGGCTGACCGGTGCGGTGCCTTTGACCGCGATCGTTTCTTCCCGGCTTGCAAACGGCTCGCTGCCGCCGTCGGGCAAGAGATACCGGCCCGGGTCCTTGGGGTCGACCTTCTCAATAAACAGGTCTTCGACATCGCCGCCGGTCGTGGTGAAGCCCCACGCGACCCGGTCGTTGTGGCCGATGACGACGAACGGCGCGCCGGCGACGGTGCCGCCGGCGATCTCGCGCCCCGGGGTCTTCAGCCGCGCCAGATACCAGAACCCCGGCGCGCCGAAGCAGAGGTGCGGGTCATTGGCGAGGAGCGGCTTCCCGCTCATGCTGTGCGCGCCGTCGACGACCCAGTTGTTCGAGGCGTAGATCGGGCCGACCGCCGGCGGCAATGCCGCATAGAAGCGGTCGAGCGGGAGCCGGCGATAGATCCTCGCCAGTCCGGCCAGGGTGGTCGGCGCGTCACCGGGATATTCGGGGTAGAGGACCGCCAGATCCTCGGGCGACAGCGTGCGAAGGAGGCGCGCGCGCAGCAATTCGGCGCGGTAATTTCCGGCGAGCAGCAGATCCATTTGCTTGCCCCAGACCAGCGTATCCGCAGGGCGCCACGGTTCCGGCGCGAAGCGCAGCAGCAGGAATTCGGGCGGCAGGGCGCCGCGGTGCGTGGCGAGAAAGGCATTGACGCCGGCGGCGTAGGCTTCGATCCCGCGGCGTACCGGTGGGGGGAGCAAGGCGACCTCTGCTTCGGCCAGGCGATAGAGCCCGAGCACCCGCATTTGTCGGTCGATACCGACGGCCTGCGGACCAAAAATTTCCGCGAGGCGGCCAGCGCCGTTGCGCCGCATCAGCTCCATTTGGAAGAGGCGGTCCTGAGCATGCGCGTAGCCGAGCCCGAAGGCGGCATCTTCGTCATCAGAAGCGGTGATCAGTGGAATGCCGTCGCTGTCGCGGGCAATCGTCACCTCGGCTGTCAGCCCCTTTACGACAATCCGCCCCTCGACCTGCGGCAGCGAGGAGCGGAGATAGAGGTAGGCGCCGCCGCCGAGGATCAGCAGCAGGAGCAAGGTGCCGGCCAGAACCCGGCGGATCATCGGCCGGCAAGCCCCTCACCCTGTCCCTCTCCCCGCCTGCGGGGAGAGGGGACGCTGGCGGATGAACTTTCGCAGTCGTCCAAGGCTATTCTCAGGCGCCGCCGCAGATCTCCCGCTCCCCGCTGGCGGGGAGAGGGTCGGGGTGAGGGGCATCAATGCGACGTAACCGCTCTAGCGCCGGTCACAGCCCCAGTTCGCGCAGGATATGCTCGCGGTCGGCGTCGAGGTCGGGGGCAGCCGCGCGCGTCGAGGGGTCGGCGAAGGCGGAAAATTTCATCGGGTTGCCGGCGAGCTGCAGTGGCCCGGTCACCGGGTCGTCAACCTCGACCAGCATGTTGCGCGCGGCGGTCTGCGGATGGGCCAGCGCCTGGGCGACGTTGTTAACCGGTCCGCACGGGATCCCCGCCTTCTCCAAAAGGGCGATCCAGTGCTCGGTGGTCGCGCCGCGCAGCACCCCCTCGATTTCCGCTTTCAGCGCCTCCTGGTGGTGGTTGCGCAGGGCGTTGGTCTTGAACAGCGGGTTGTCGGCAAGATCGGGCCGCTCCAGTGCCTGGGTCAGCTTGACGTAGAGGCTGTCATTCCCGGCGGCGATGATGATGTTGCCGTCACTGGTCGCAAAAGCCTCGAACGGGGTGATCGAGGGGTGGCGCGCCCCCATCGGCCCCGGGATCTCGCCCGTCGTCGTATAGCGCATGATGGCGTTTTCGAGGAGCGCCAGCTGGCAGTCGAAGAGGGCGACATCGACCTTGGTCGCGTCGCCCGTACGCTCGCGATGGAGGAGGGCGGCGTTGAGCGCGATCGCGGTGTAGAGCCCGCCGGCCAGATCGCCGACCGAGGTGCCGACCCGCACCAGCGGCATGCCGGGCGCGCCGGTGATGCTCATGATCCCGCCCAATCCCTGCACCACCATGTCATAGGAGGGATAGTGCGAATAGGGGCCGGTGTGCCCGAACCCGGAGGCCGCGGCATAAATCAGGCGGGGATAGCGCTGATGCAGGCTGTCCCAGCCGTACCCCAGCTTTTCCATCGTTCCGGGACGGAAATTCTCGACCAGCGCATCCCCCTGGTCCAAGAGGCGCTCGAAAATATCGCGGTCGGCGGGCGCCTTGAGGTCGAGCACGATCGACTCCTTGCCGCGATTGACGCTGGCGAAATAAGTCGATTTGCCGCCCTTGAACGGGCCGTATTGGCGGGCGTCGTCGCCGGATGTCGGCGCTTCGACCTTGATGACGCGCGCCCCCAATTCGGCCAACAGCAGCGTGCAATAGGGTCCGGCGAGAATCCGCGAGAGATCGATGATGGTGATGCCGGTAAGCGGCCCAGCCTGTGGCATGCGTGCAAGTCCTTCTGGTGCGGCAGGCCGTCAATAGCTCAGACTGGCGCCGGATCGCAACGCTGCATGGCTGTGCGCCGCGGGCGGGCGGTCGGGTCCGCCGCCGTCCGGATCAATAGCCTTCGCGCTCGAGCCGCTTGCGCAGCATCTTGCGATGTCGGCGCACCGCCTCGGCCTGCTCGCGGGCGCGGCGCTCCGACGGCTTTTCATAAGAGCGCCGCCGCTTCATCTCGCGAAAGGTGCCTTCGCGCTGCATTTTCTTCTTCAAGACGCGCAGCGCCGAGTTGATATCGTTGTCCCGCACAAAAACCTGCATCGCGGCCTACCCCTTCCCTGATGAATGGCAGGCCACCGCCCATGCCCTAGGGCATGGGCGGGAAGCAGGCCAAGAGCGGCGTTCGGCTAGTAACCCATTCCGCCGTCGTGGTCGTGTGGCATCGCGGGCTGCTTGGGTTCGGGCCGGTCGGTCACCATCGCTTCGGTCGTGATCAAGAGGCCCGCGACCGAGGCGGCGTCCTGCAACGCCACCCGCACCACCTTGGCCGGGTCGACGATGCCGGCAACCACCATGTCCTTGTAGTCGCCCAGCTGAGCGTCATACCCGTAATTGGGATCGGCCTTGTCGGTCAGCTTGCCGACGACGACCGAGCCATCGGTTCCGGCGTTCTCGGCAATCTGCCGGGCCGGCGCCTGGAGCGCCTTGCGGACGATCTGGATGCCGAACTTCTGGTCGCTGTTGGCAGGGGTCAGCCCATCGAGGACCTTTGCCGAATAGAGGAGCGCCACACCGCCGCCGGCGACGATCCCCTCCTCGACCGCCGCCTTGGTCGCGTGCATCGCATCGTCGACACGGTCCTTGCGCTCCTTGACCTCAACCTCGCTCGAACCGCCGACGCGGATCACCGCAACGCCGCCGGCCAGTTTCGCCAGGCGCTCCTGCAGCTTCTCCTTGTCGTACTCGGAGGTCGTCTCCTCGATCTGCGCCTTGATCTGGCCGACGCGGGCGAGGATCGCCTCCTTGGTGCCGGCGCCGTCGATGACCGTCGTATTCTCCTTTTCGATGCGCACGCGCTTTGCACGCCCGAGCATATCGATGGTCACGTTCTCGAGCTTGATGCCGAGGTCTTCGCTGATCACCTGGCCGCCGGTCACGATCGCCAGGTCCTCGAGCATGGCCTTCCTGCGGTCGCCAAAGCCGGGCGCCTTGACCGCCGCCACCTTGAGGCCGCCGCGCAGCTTGTTGACGACGAGCGTGGCGAGCGCCTCGCCCTCGATATCCTCGGCCACGATCAGCAGCGGCCGCGAGCTCTGCACCACCGCCTCAAGGATCGGCAAGAGCGTCTGCAGGCTGGAGAGCTTGCTCTCGTGCAAGAGGATGTAAGGGTCGTCGAGTTCGGCCAGCATCTTCTCCGGGTTGGTGACGAAATAGGGCGAGAGATAGCCGCGGTCGAACTGCATCCCTTCGACGATGTCGAGCTCGGTTTCGAGCGACTTGGCCTCCTCAACGGTGATGACGCCCTCGTTGCCGACCTTTTTCATCGCCTCGGCCAGCATGCGGCCGATTTCCTTGTCGCCATTGGCCGAGATCGTGCCGACCTGGGCGATCTCGTCGTTGGTCGAGACCTTCTTCGAGCGCTTGGCGATATCGGCGACCACCGCTGCGACCGCGAGATCGATGCCGCGCCGCAGATCCATCGGGTTCATCCCGGCGGCGACCGCGCGCACCCCTTCACGCACCAGGGCGTGCGCCAGGATCGTCGCGGTCGTGGTGCCGTCGCCGGCTTCCGTACTGGTTTTGCTGGCGACCTCCTTGACCATTTGGGCGCCCATATTCTCGAACTTGTCGGAAAGCTCGACCTCCTTGGCGACGGTCACCCCGTCCTTGGTGATCCGTGGTGCGCCATAGGATTTGTCGAGCACCACGTTGCGGCCCTTGGGCCCGAGCGTCACCCGGACCGCGTTGGCCAAGACGTCGATGCCGCGCAGCATGCGCTCGCGCGCGTCACTACTCAGGCGAATGTCTTTTGCAGCCATGATTACTATCCCCTTCCGCGGGCAACAATGCCCATGATGTCAGTTTCGTTCATGATGATGAGGTCCTCGCCATCGAGCTTGACCTCGTTGCCGACCACCCGGTCGTGCAAGGGCCGGAATTTCACTCAGAGTCTCCCTGAAGGCCGCCGGGCCCCGAGCCGACAGGCGACGAGCGCCGGACGGCGTGCGACGCAACGCCTGTTGTGCGGCGCCGCTTATATGGGGTGCCGCCGATTGTGCACAATCGGGATTCGCCGAGGATCGGTGATTTACCGCGCCCTCGGCGGCTGGCTAGCGGAGCGTGGGCAGCAGGGAATGGTGGTTGGCGCCGTCCGCCGGCGCGAGGGGCGAGCCGCCGGGGGCCGCGAACATGAGCGGGCC
>DASYZD010000343.1:0-18630 GCA_035946655.1 Allostellaceae bacterium
CGATTTCGATTTCGCTCTGCCGCGCGAGCTGATCGCCGAGCGGCCGAAAGAGCCGCGCGAGGCGGCGCGCCTCCTGGTGTTGCCGCAAGCTGGCGGTCTCAGCGACCTGCATATCGCCGACCTCCCGACGCGCTTGCGGCCGGGCGACCTCCTGGTGTGCAACGACACCAAGGTGATCCCGGCGCGGCTCGTCGGCCGTCGCGGCCGGGCGACGGTCGAAATCACTCTGGCGCATGACCGGGGCGGCGGCGTGTGGGGCGTCTGGGCCAAGGGCGCGCGGCGCCTGCACCCGGGCGAGACAATCGAGTTCGCCCCCGAGTTCGCCACCGGTTTTTCGGCCGAGGTGATGGGGAAGAGCCCCGAGGGCGAGGTGACGCTGCGCTTTGATCGCGAGGGACCGGCCTTCCGCGATGCGCTGCTGCACTACGGCGCGATGCCGTTGCCGCCCTATATCAAGCGGCCGAGCGGTGGCGATCCGCGCGACCGCGGCGATTACCAGACGATCTTCGCCCGCGCCGAGGGCGCCGTCGCCGCGCCGACCGCGGGCCTCCATTTCACCCCGGGCCTCCTCGCCGCGATCGCCGCGCGTGGTGTCGAATGGGCGACGGTCACCTTGCATGTCGGGCCCGGCACATTTCTGCCGGTAAAGGTCGACGACCCGCGCCAGCATCCGATGCACGCCGAATGGGGAGAGGTCAGCGCCGCTTCCGCCGCCCGCATCAACGAAGCGCGCGCCCGGGGCGGGCGCATCGTTGCCATCGGCACGACCAGCCTGCGCCTCCTCGAAAGCGCGGCCGACGCGAGCGGCGCGGTCACCGAATTCCGCGGCGACACAAGCCTGTTCATCCTGCCCGGTTACCGTTTCCGCACCATCGACCTGCTCTTGACCAATTTCCACCTGCCGCGCTCGACCCTCCTGATGCTGGTCGCGGCCCTGGCCGGGCTCGACCGCATCAAGGCGGCCTATGCCCATGCCATCGATGCGGAATACCGGTTCTTCTCCTACGGCGATGCCTGCCTGATCGAGGCCCCGCGGTGAGCCTCCGCTTCGAAATCGTGGCGCGAGACGGTGCGGCGCGGGTGGGGCGCATCGTGACGGCGCATGGCGCGATCGAGACCCCGGCCTTCATGCCGATCGGCACCGCGGGGACGGTGAAGGCGATGACCCCGGAGGCCGTCGCCGCCACCGGAGCGCGCATCATTCTCGGCAACACCTATCACCTGATGCTGCGGCCCGGGGCCGAGCGCATCGCCGAACTGGGTGGGCTCCATCGCTTTATGAATTGGCGCTATGCGATCCTCACCGATTCGGGTGGCTTCCAGGTGATGTCGCTGGCCGCACTGCGAACGATCACCGAAGAGGGCGTCGCCTTCCGCTCGCATCTCGATGGCAGCCGGCATCTCCTCACCCCCGAGCGCTCGATCGAGATCCAGCACCTGCTCGGCGCCGACATCACGATGGCGTTTGACGAATGCGCCCCGTTTCCGGCCGAGCGCGCGGCGATCGAAGCTTCGGTCGAGCGGACCCTGCGCTGGGCCGAGCGTTCGCGCGCCGCCTTCAGGCCGCGGCCGGGGCACGCGATCTTCGGCATCGTCCAGGGTGGCGTCCACCCCGAGCTGCGTGCGCACTCGGCCGCGCGCCTCATCGAGATCGGGTTCGACGGCTATGCGATCGGTGGCCTCGCGATCGGCGAGGGCCAGGCAACAACCTTCGCGATGGTCGACAACGACGCGCCGATGCTGCCGGCCGACCGGCCGCGCTATCTGATGGGGGTAGGGAAGCCGGCCGACCTCGTCGGCGCGGTCAGGCGCGGGGTCGACATGTTCGATTGCGTCGTGCCGACCCGCTCCGGCCGCACCGGCCAGGCCTTCACCCGGGAGGGCGCCCTCAATCTGCGCAACGCCCGCCACGCCGACGACCCCGCTCCCCTCGACCCCTTATGCCGCTGCCCCGCTTGCACCGGGTTCAGCCGCGCCTATCTGCATCACCTGACCAAGTCACGAGAAATCCTCGCGAGCATGCTGCTGACCCGGCACAACCTGACCTATTACGCCGATCTGATGGCCGATCTGCGGGCCGCGATCAGGGAGGGCAGTCTCGGCGATTTCGCGCTGCCGGAGCCGGCGTCGTGAGCGATGGCAGGCCGGTCCTCGGGCGCCCGGCGCCGCTGCCCGCCTCGCCCGAGGAGGCGGTGCTCGACACCGTGCCCAACCCGCATCCCGGCCACACCTACCTGGTACGCTTTACCTGCCCAGAATTCACCGCGCTATGCCCGTTGACCGGCCAGCCCGATTTCGCCCATCTCGTCATCGATTACGTGCCCGACGCCACGATCCTCGAGAGCAAGTCCTTAAAGCTCTTTCTTGGCGCATTCCGCAATTACGGCGCCTTTCACGAGGCCTGTACGCTGCAGATCGCCCATCGCCTCGTCGCGGCATTGACGCCCCGCTGGCTGCGCATCGGCGGCTACTGGTACCCGCGCGGCGGGATCCCGATCGACGTCTTCTACCAGACCGGCGAGCCGCCCGCCGGCCTCTGGCTGCCCGATCCCGGCGTCCCCCCCTACCGCGGGCGCGGCTGAGAGGGATGACCACGGAGATCCGCGAGGCGATCCGGGAAGCGGCGCTGGCGATGGGGTTCGACGCGGTCGGCTTCGCCGAGGCACGGCTCGCCGGAGAGGCCCGCGCCAACCTGGGAGAGTTCCTCGAGCGCGGCTATCACGGCGACATGGGCTGGCTCGCCGATACCGCGGCGCGCCGCGGCGACCCGCAGACGCTATGGCCCGAAGCGCGCACGATCGTCGTTCTCGGGCTCAATTACGCGGGCGAGGATGACCCGTTCGCCGCACTGGCCGACCCCGAACGCGGCGCGATCTCGGTCTATGCCCGCGGGCGCGATTATCACGACACGGTAAAACGGCGGCTGAAGGCCCTGGCGCGCTGGATCGCCAGGCGCTGGCCTAGCGAACTCAAGGTCTTTGTCGACACCGCTCCGGTCATGGAAAAGCCGCTCGCGGCGGCGGCCGGGCTCGGCTGGCAGGGCAAGCACACCAACCTCGTCTCGCGCGAGTTCGGCTCGTGGATGTTTCTCGGCGAAATCTATCTGAGCCTCGCGCTCCTGCCCGATGCATCGGAGAAGGACCACTGCGGCGCCTGCCAGCGCTGTCTCGACATCTGCCCGACCAGCGCCTTTCCCGCCCCCTATCGCCTCGATGCGCGGCGCTGCATCTCGTATCTGACGATCGAGCACAAAGGCCCGATCCCCCATGAGCTGCGCGCGCTGATCGGCAACCGCATCTTCGGCTGCGATGATTGCCTCGCGGTCTGCCCGTGGAACAAGTTCGCCCGCGCCACCGCGGAGCCCGCCTTTTCACCGCGCGAGGGGCTGAGCGCGCCCGCTCTCGCCGAATTGGCCCGGCTTGACGACCCCGCCTTTCGCGCCCGCCTTGCCGGCACTGCGGTGAAGCGCATCGGCCGCAACCGTTTCCTGCGCAACGTATTGACCGCGATCGGGAACGTGCCCACGCCGACCAGCGCACTGGTTGCCGCCGCCCGCGATTGCCTCGACGATCCCTCGCCCCTCGTACGCGGCGCCGCAATCTGGGCCTTCGCGCGCATCGCCGGCGCCGCTGCTCTCGCCGCCGAAGCCGATTCTCGTCAGGCTCGCGAAACCGATGCGACGGCAAGACTGGAATGGCAGCGCGTCGCACCCATATCTCCGGCCTTATTTCCAGCGGAGCCCCCGGAATGATCGAACGCAGGCCCTTCACCAGCCTCGGCGGCGACAAGCTCGATTGGCTCGATACGCGCCATCACTTTTCGTTCGCCCACTACCACGACCCGGCGCGGATGAATTGGGGCGCGCTGCGGGTCTGGAACGACGACGAGATCGCCGCCGGAACCGGGTTTGCGCCGCACGGCCATGCCGACATGGAGATCATCACCTATGTTCGTGAGGGCGCGATCAGCCACGAGGACAGCCTCGGCAACAAGGGGCGGACCGCGGCGGGCGACGTCCAGGTGATGTCGGCGGGGTCGGGCATCCGCCACGCCGAATACAACCACGAGAAGGTACCCACGCAGATCTTTCAGATCTGGATCGTCCCCACCACGCGCGGCGGCCCGCCGAGCTGGGGGACGCGGCCCTTCCCGCAAGCCGATCGCGCCGGGCGCCTCGTCGTCCTCGCGAGCGGCGACAACGCAGACACCGAGGCCTTACCGATCCGCACCGATGCGCGCGTCCTCGGCGCCCGGCTCAAACCGGGGGAGAGGGTCGAATACCGGTTGCGGCCGGGGCGGCACGCCTATCTGGTGCCGGCGACGGGCGCACTGACGGTCAATGACGTCCCGATCGAAAAGCGCGATGGCGCCGCCATTCGCGACGAGACGATACTGCGCCTCGTCGCCCTCGATGACACCGAGCTGGTGCTCGTCGACAGCGCCTGAGCTGGGGCCTCAGCCGAGGCTCTGCTCCAATAGATCGAGCGCCGCGATCGAAAACGCCCGCATGTTGTCGACCCGGTCGTCCTTGCCGGTTTCGACGGTCAGCGAGCGCTCGCCATGGGGGCCGATGACTCCGACGCAGGAATGCCCCGCGGCGTGGCCGTAGCGGCTGCCGGTCGGACCGGCCGTCCCGGTCTCGCCGACCGCCCAAGTGGTGCCGAGGCGCTCCTTGATCTTGCGGGCAAACAAGAGCGCATAGGGTTCGGTCGAGGGGGTGATCCCGGTGAGCGCGGCAAACTCCGCGTCGGTGACGCGCAACAGTTCGGTGCGCGACTGGCGCGTATAGACGACCGCGCCGCCGATGAAATAGGCCGAGGCGCCGGGGACCGCCAGCAAGGCCGCCGAGATCATCCCTGCGGTCGAGGATTCGGCGACCGATACGGTTTCCTTCCGCGCCTTCAGCTTCGCCGCGATCCGTTCGGCCTGCGGCAACAAATCCTGTAACATCGTGCGCCTCCGTGATTGTCGGCGCCGACCTTGCCGGTTCCGCCTGCCGCTTTGCAAGTCTCGCCGCGAAAGGAGCACCAAGGATGGGCTATGAGACGATCCTCTACGCCGAGGAGGGGCCGGTGGGCACCTTGACGCTGAACCGGCCCGACGACGGCAACATGTTCACCGAGACGATGTGCCACGAGGTGCGCGACTGCATCAACGCGGTGCGTCGCGAGACCCGTACCCGCGTCCTCGTCATCACCGGGGCCGGCGACAGGTTTTTCTGCATCGGCGGGCGCAAGGCCGGCATGGAGGAAACCCGCCTCTATGCCGGCGTGCTGCCGACCCTCGACATGTACGAAGCAATCGAGCGGCTGCAAAAGCCGGTGATCGCGTGCGTCAACGGCTATGCGGTCGGCGGCGGCAATGTGCTGCAGATCATGTGCGACATCACGATCGCCAAGGAAAGCGCAGTCTTCCGCCAGGTCGGGCCGATGATGGGCAGCTTCGATGCCGGGTTCGGCACCTGGTATCTCGAAGACCTCGTCGGCAAGAAAAAGGCGAAGGAGATCTGGTTCAGGAACCCGCGCCTCTCGGCCCGCGAGGCATTGGAACTCGGGATGATCAATCAGGTGGTGCCGGATGATCAGCTTGCGGCAGCGACCCGCGCGATGGTCCTCGAAATCGCCGAGCGCGGCGCCTTCGCTTTGGCCGCGATCAAGACCGCCTTCAGCGCCCGCCACGGCGGCGTCGGCGGCCTTGCCCGCCTCGCCCATGATCTATTGCTGCGCCAATACCTCGACAGCGAGGAGTCACACGAGTTGGGCGACGCCTTCGCCGAGCGTCGCACACCAGATCCGGATAAATTCGGGCATTGACGTTGGGGCGGACGCGTCAGGGAAATCGCTCCGGCCACCGCTGGGCGCTATGCAATACGGTGATTATCTGCACGATCTCGCCCTTGATGCGATAGGGAACGATGTATGGCGTACCAGGAATGACGAGTTCGCGGGTGCCGGCGACGCGGCCGGGGCGGCCGATCGCCGGAAATTCCCGCAAGCGCTCCACCGCTATCCGAATTTGCTCGATTACGCGTGGTGCAGCGGCGGGATTTTCGGTCGCGATCCGTTCGTAGATGTCCTCCAACCGACGGGAATACCGACGCGGATATGCCAGCCGATGCTGCGTCACTGCGGGCGCGACAACCGCTTATACAGTTCTTCAACCTCCTGCGCTGACAGCACTTCGCCCCGGTCGAGTTCGGCTATTCCCGCTTCGATCTCGCCAATTTGCCACTCGTTGAGTTCGACATAGGCGGCGATAGCTTCCGCCGCGAGGTAGGATTTCGAGCGCTTCGTGCTGCGCGCCAGGGCTTCGAGCTTTGCCTTGAGCGCGGCGTCGATCCTCGCGGTGATGATTGTGGTACCGGCTGGGTTCATGCGACTGTTCCACCAGTTGGTGATTGAGATGTATACATCGGCATATTCTCGGTCAAGCACAGCCCGATGATGACCAACACCCTCCTCGCCCTGCACGATCCGGCGGCGGCGCGGCGCTATTACGCGGCGGGGCTGTGGCGGGATGAGACGCTCTACACGCTCCTCGCCAAGCATGCCGCGGAGCGGCCCGATGATTTCGCGTTGCGCGACGGCACGCGGCGCCTCACTTGGCGGACGCTCCTGGCGCTGGTCGATGCGGTCGGGGCCGATCTCGACGCGGCCGGGCTGAAGCGCGGCGAGCGGGTCGCGGTGTGGCTGCCCAACCGGGTCGAGGCGGTCGCGGTCCTCCTCGCCTGCTCGCGCCAGGGTTATGTCTGCAACCCGTCGCTGCATCAGAACTACACGGTCGGCGAGATCGTCCAGCTCTTGGCCCGCACCCGCGCGGCGGCGCTCTTCGCTCAGCCCGGCTACGGCGCGGACGCGCACACCGCCGACATCTTTGCCATGGTCGCCGAGCTGCCGGGCCTGCGCCGGGTCTATGCGCTCGGCGATGGGCCGGCGGACGCGGCCGCGTTTCCCGACCCCAACGGTACGCGTGCGTTGCCGCCGGTCGACACCAACCCGGACAAGATCGTCTATCTCGCGTTCACTTCGGGCACCACGGGCACGCCCAAGGGCGTCATGCATTCCGACAACACCCTCCTCGCCAATGGCCGGGCGATGGTCGAGGACTGGCACCACGATCATCGCACGATCCTATTGAGCCTCAGCCCGCTTTCCCACCATATCGCGACAGTCGCCGTCGAGCAGATGATGGCGGCCGGGCTCGAACTGGTCGTCAACGCCCCGCCGCCAAACGGCAAGAATGGCGTCATGACGCCGCTCGACTGGATCATCGAGACCGGTGCGACTTACGTCATGGGCGTGCCCACCCATGCGATGGACATCCTCGCCGAGCTGCGCCGGCGGGGGACAGAAAAACTCGGCGCGGTCACGGTGTTCTACATGGCCGGCTCGCCCATTCCGCGCGAGGTCGCGCAGGCCTTTCTCGACCGCGGCGTCATCCCGCAGAACGTTTACGGCATGACCGAAAACGGCTCGCACCAATATACCCTGCCGAGCGATCCCGCCGACGCCATCGTCGCGACCTGCGGGCGGGCCTGCCGCGCCTACGAGATCAAGATCTGGGACCACGACAACCCCGATTTCGCGGCCGCACCGGGCGCGGTCGGCGAGATCGGCGGTCGCGGCGCCTGCCTCACCCTCGGCTATTTCGACAACCAGGAGGCGACCGAAGAATCGTTCAACCGCGAGGGCTGGTTCATGAGCGGTGACCTCGGCCGGCTCGACGCCGCCGGGTGCCTCGAAATCGTCGGCCGCAAGAAGGATCTGATCATCCGCGGCGGCCACAACATCCATCCCGCGCGGATCGAGGATCTGGCGATGCGCCATCCGGCGGTGGCGCGGGTCGCCGTCTTCGCGGTCGCCGATGATCGGCTCGGCGAAAAAGTGTGTCTGTCGGTCATCTTCCACGAGGGGGCGAGCGCCAAGGCACCCGAATTGCTTGCTCATCTGCACGGGGCCGGGCTGTCGCGCTACGACATGCCGGAGTATTTCATCGCGATGAGCGTCTATCCGCTGACGCCAAGCGGCAAGATCCTCAAGCGCGAGCTCGTCGAATGGGTGCGGACCGGCCGCATTCGTCCGGTGCCGGTGCGCTGGACCGACCCGACCCGGCAACAGGAGTAGGTGGCGCGATGGCGATCCATATGAACCGCATCGACGATCTGGCGCTGATCACGCTCGACCGGCCGGAGGCGCTGAACGCGCTGAGCTTTGCCCAGTTGCACGATTTGACCCGCCAGCTCGATTCGATCGCCGACAGCGACACCCGCGCGCTGCTTGTGACCGGCGCCGGTGACCGCGCCTTTTCGGCGGGCGCCGACATCAAGGAGCTGATGGGGAGGAGCCTCGTCGAACAGCGCGCCGGGGCGATGCTCGGCCAGGCGGTGCTGGCCAAGCTCGACCAGCTGCCGATGCCGTCGATTGCCCTCATCAACGGCTACGCCTTTGGCGGCGGCCTCGAACTGGCGCTCGCCTGCACCTTTCGCCTCGCCGTGCGCAGCGCCAAGCTCGGCTTCCCCGAGATCAAATTGGGGCTCATCCCGGGCTATGGCGGAACCCAGCGCCTGCCGCGCCTCATCGGTGAAGCCCGCGCGACCGAACTGATTTTGACCGGGCGCACCCTCGATGCCGAAGAAGCCGAGCGGATCGGCCTCGTCAACCACATCGTCGAGGGCGATTTGATCGAGGCCGGCCAGGCCTTCGCCCACGAGATGACCGGCTTCAGCCTCCCGGTCCTCTGCCTCGCCCGCGACGCAATTCGCCGCGCCCACGATCTGCCGTTGCATGACGGCTTGAAGATCGAAGCCGACCTCTCGACTCTCGCCTTCCAGACCGAGGACGCGAATGAGGGCATGACCGCCTTCATCGAAAAGCGCAAAGCGGTGTTCAGGGATGGGTAGGATTCCGAGAATCGTTGTATCGGCGCAGAGCGTCCTTCGAGACGCCCGCTGCGCGGGCTCCTCAGGATGACGTTTTTTTTTAATGCCATCATAAACTTACGTCATCCTGAGGAGGCGCGAAGCGTCGTCTCGAAGGACGCCGGCTCGGGCTGCGCCGGGTTTGCATTTGCTTGCTGTGCGGGGGACCGCTGATGCCTTCCCCGCTCTACGCGCGCCTCGATGCGCTGCCGGCGTTGTCGCCCGAGGAGCGGCAGCTCTTCGCCAGCGTGCAGGCGCTGGCGCGCAACGAAATCGCGCCGCGCGCCGCCGGCTACGACCGCAGTTCCGAATGCCCGTGGGACAATATCCGCGCGATCAACGCGCTCGGGCTCAATGCGATGTTCGTGCCCGAGGCCTATGGCGGGGCCGGGCTCAGCTACGCCGCCTATCTCCTCTGCGTGCGCGAGATCGCGGCCGCCTGCGCCGCGACCGGGAGCATCTGGGCCACTAATTTTCACGCGCTGAAGCCGCTGATCGATTTCGGCACCGAGGAACAAAGAAAGCGCCTGTTGCCGCGCGTGGCCGCGGGGGCGATCGGCGCGCTCTGCATCACCGAGCCGGAAGCCGGTTCGGATGCGACCGGCATGACCACACGCTTCACCTCCGCGGGCGACGACACGATCATGGTCTCCGGCGGCAAGATCTTCATCAGCAACGGCAGCATCGCCGACCTCTATCTCGTGTTCGGCAAATGGTCGGAATTTGGCGACGGCCGTAACGCGATCTCCGCGCTCGTCATCGAAAAAGGCACGCCGGGCCTCACCGTCGTGCGCCTCGAAGACAAGATGGGGCTGCGCGCCCAGCCAACGGCCGCGCTGGCGTTTGACGGCTGCCGGGTCCCCCGTGGCAATCTCCTGGGCGGGCCCGGCGATGGGCTTCGCCTGCTGCTGGCGGCGCTCAACAAGTCGCGCCCCAGCATCGCGGCGCACGCGCTCGGCATCGCCCGCGCCGCCTTCACGGACGCTGTGCAATACATCAACGAGCGGCGCCAATCGGGCCGTCGCATCATCGAATTCCAGGGGATCCAGTTCCTGCTCGCCGATCTCGCCACCGATCTGGCGATGTGCGAAGCGTGGCTCTGGCATGTCGCGCGGCTCGTCGACGAGGGCGCCGCTGACATCGCCATCGAAGCCTCGATGCTGAAGCTGCGCGCTTCCGACCTGGCAATGCGCATCGCTACCGAAGCGGTGCAGCTTTACGGCGGCTACGGCTATATCAAGGATAACCGGGTCGAGCGCCTGATGCGCGACGCCAAGATCACCCAGATCTGGGAAGGCACCAACCAGATCCACCGCCAGCTGATCGGTCGCAGCTTTATCGCGCGCGGTTGACCCGAATTACGGGAACCTGCGGCCCGCAGAGCGTTTATCGCACGGGCGGTGCCGCAATCGCGCCGCAATTCACCCGTTATCACCGCGTCGTCAGCCCTCCGAGGTCCGCCATGCGCCGTCTTACTGCCACCATCATCGCCCTATTTGGGATCGCCGCCGCTGCGGCGCCGACTTGGCCGGCGCTCGCCCAGGATGAGCCCCCGGCCCTGGTCGGCCGCGTCAGCTTTGTCGAGGGCGCGCTCAGCCTGCACGCCGCGGGCGAGACCGAGTGGTCGGCAGGCGGGGTCAATTACCCGGTCGCGACCGGCGGAGCCTTTGCGACCGACGCGCAATCCCGCGCGGAACTGCGCATCGGCAGCCAGACGATCGACCTCTCCAACAATACCGAAATCGATGTCACCCAGCTTACCGAGCAGGTGATGCAGCTGTCGTTGCCGCAGGGCCGGATCAACCTGCGCCTGCGTGCGCTACCGCAAGGCAACAGCGTCGAGATCGACGTCCCGCGCGGCACCGTGACGCTGTTGGAGCCGGGCATCTACGACATCGATGCCGGGACCCAGGACCAGCCGTCGCGCATCGCCGTGTTCGAGGGCAGCACCCACTTTGTCGGCGGCCCTGTCGATCTCACCTTCAAGACCGGCGACGCGGCGGTGATCAGCGGCTGGGACACGCTGTCAGCGGCAATGGAGCGCGCCCAACCCGACGCCTTCGCCCAGTGGTGCCGCTCGCGCGACTATCACCCGACCCAGCTCGCCGCCCCCAAATACGTCTCGCCGCAGATGACCGGTTACGAAGAGCTCGACCAATACGGCACCTGGGGCGCCGCCGCCACGTATGGGCAGGTCTGGTATCCCAGTTCGGTGCCGGCCGGTTGGGCGCCTTACCGCGAAGGCCATTGGCGCTGGGTGGCGCCCTGGGGCTGGACCTGGGTCGATGCCGAGCCATGGGGGTTTGCCCCGTTCCATTACGGTCGCTGGGCGCAGATCGGCGGGCGCTGGGGATGGGTGCCCGGGCAGCTGGTCGCCCAGCCGGTTTACGCCCCGGCGCTGGTGGCCTTTATCGGCGCTCCCGGGATCGGCTTCACGGTGGCCGGCGTCGCCGGGCCGGCGGTCGGCTGGTTCCCGCTCGCGCCCAACGAAGTCTATTGGCCGAGTTATTCGCGTAACGCCACCTACATCCGCAACATCAACGTCACCAACGTCAGCCAAACCACGATCACCAACATCACCAACGTCACCGTGAACCAGCGGATCACCAACCCGCCGGCGGTCGTCGTCAACCAGAAGTTCGCCAACCGCGCGGCAGCGACCGTGGTGCCGGTCAAGACCTTTACCAGCGCCGCGAAGGTGGCTCCGGCGGCCGTCCGCGTGACGCCGCAGGTGCTGCAGAAGGCTTCGGTCAGCGTGCGTTCCCCGGAGGTGAAGCCGACCGCCGCACCGGTGGCGCCAGCGCACCCGGCCGCCCCGTCCGCGAAGGCGCCAACGAAAGCTCCGGGTGCGACGAAGCCGGCGGCGTCGACGACGCCAGCGCCGGTAAAAGCTCCGGGTGCGACCGCGCCGGCAGCGCCGACCACGACAGCGCCGACGAAAGCTCCGGGTGCGAACCCGCCGGCGAAGGCTCCGGGTGCGACCGCGCCGGCAAAAGCTCCGGGCGAGAACCCGCCGGCGAAGGCTCCGGGCGCGCGGCTGCCCGAACCCCCCGCCGTGACGGCCCCGGCGAAGGCTCCGGGCGCACGCAATCCGGAGGTGCCGCCTTCAGCGGCCCAGCGTCCGGCCCCGGCGGCAGCGCCGCGTCGGATCGAGACGCCAGCCGCGGTGACGCATCCGGCCCCGCGTCCGGCCCCGGCGGCACCGCCGCGGCGGATCGCGACGCCAGCCGCGGCGCCGCGTCCGGCCCCGGCGGCCCCGCCGCGTCGGATCGAGACGCCAGTCGCGGCGCCGCGTCCGGCAGCCGCCCCGCCGCATCCGGCCGCAGCACCCGCCGCGCACCCCGCGGCGGCACCCAAGCCGGTTCATCCGCCGGGGAAGGCGCAGCCGAAAAAGGATGAGCCGAAATAGTCGCGCCGACCCGACCGGCGGCCCGCGCGCGCGGTTTGGATGGGGCTCAGAGGATCCGGGCGGTGCTGGCGCGGTCGCGGATCCAGACCTGCGCCTCGCACCCGCAGATCAGCGCATCGCGCGCCGCGTCAATCGCGTCGAGGAGGGCCTGTTCGCGGTCGAGATAGGCACCGTAGAGCGCGTTATTCAGCCGGACGGTCCATCTTGCGTCCCGCGCCCGGCGGCAAACCTCGAATTCCATCATCCCGTCGCATCCCCCATGGCGGCGCAGCCACTCCGGCCCCGGTTCTTCACCTTTGCGCACCGGCGATCCATAGGATCGCCGGCGCCTGGCCTCGCTCCCGGATTATCGGCAACGGTTAGCGAAGAATGAAGGTTGATTCGCACGCGATCGGCGGGGAAGGCCGCATTTATTGGCGCAATCGCGGATTTTGCCGGAACCGATGCAGCGCGTGGAACCCTCGCGCCGGGCGCTTCAGCCCCGCGACGCCGGCCAATCGGAGAATCGTTCGCGGGACCGGGTTGGCGCCGGGCTATTTCTCGTGCGCGACAAACACACCGTCCCAGTCGGGCGGCAGCGCTTCCTCGCGCAACTGCTCGATCCGCTCGCGGAAAAGGCCATAGAGCGGCGCCATCTCCCGTTCCGCGGCGAGCACCGGATCTTCGAGGAGGCCAAGCGCGGCGTCCCAGTCGCGCTGGCGATAGGCCGCCAAGAGGGCCGCGTGGCGCACGAGATACTGCTGGCTCTCGACCGGATGCGGCGGCAGCGTATAGATGCGCACGGCGTTCTTCTTGCCCTTGACCGCGACGAGGTCGAGTTCGATAAGGCCCGGGTCGTCGAGCCGGGCAGCGGTCTCTTCGCCAATGATCAGATCGACGCCGTATTGCTTGGTGAGGCCCTCTAGCCGCGACGACAGGTTGACCGGGTCGCCGAGCAGCGAATAATTGAACCGCTGGTGCGAGCCGAAATTACCGACGCTGCACTCTCCGGTGTTGACGCCGATGCCGATGTGCAACTCGGGTCGGCCCTCGGCGACCCACGCCTCGTTTAGCTCGACCAGCCGGCGCCGCATGTCCTGCGCCGCCGCGACCGCGTTCTTGGCATGGTCGGGATCGTCGAGCGGCGCGTTCCAGAACGCCATGATGCAATCGCCGATGTATTTATCGATGGTGCCTTTGTGCGCCATGATGATGTCGGTCATCGGCGTCAGGAATTCGTTGATCAAGAGCCCGAGCTGTTCGGACGTCATGCCCTCCGACATCGTCGTGAACCCGCGGATGTCGCAGAACATGATCGTGATCAGCTTGACTTCGCCGCCGAGCTTGAGCTTCTCGGGGTGCCTGGCGAGTTCGGCCACGTAATGCGGCGACATGTAGCGCGAGAAGGCCTCGCGGACCTCGCGCTGGCGGGTTTCGGTGAGGCGATAGTTGATCAGCGTGCCGCACAGATAGACGGTGGCCAGAACCGCGATCGGATAGAGCGGATCGATCAGCACCTGACCATGGCGAAAGGCAAACCACGAGACCGCCGCCGCGACACTCATCGCGAACCCGGCGACCGTCGCGCTCGGCAGTGCGCCGACGAGCGGGATGGCGACGATCACGATGACCCCGAAAAACACCGCGAACAGGATTTCCGCCCCGGAGCCCCAATCCGGCCGAAACAGGAAATCTTGGCTCAGGATCTGTTCGATCAGCTGGGCGTGAATCTCCACCCCGGGCATGTCCGGGGTGATCGGCGTCGCCTTCAGATCATTGAGGCCGGCCGCCGACGAGCCGACCAGGACGATGCGGTCGGCAACCCGCGCCGGATCGAAATCGCCGGCGAGGATCTTGGCGGCCGAGATGTAGCGGGGATCGGAAGCGCGCGGGCGCGGCCGCATATAGTGCACCGCGACCTGGCCCCTGGCGTCGGTCGGCACCACCAGCGGGCCGATTTTCACGGCGTTCAGTCCGGTATTCTCGCCAAAGCTCTTCGCCGCCTGGGCGCCCGCATACCGGCCGATAAAGCCGGATGCCCCGAGCCCCACGCGCAACGCCTCGGCGGCGAGCGAGGGGACGGCCTTGTCGCCGAAGCGCAACAGCAGCGGCACGCGCCGCACCACGTTGTCCCAATCGGAAATCTGGTTGACGAAGCCGTCGCCAGTGGCGGCTTGCTGAAACTGCGGCAGCGCGCACACCGCATCCGGGAAGCTCTCCACGAAGCGCAGCGGGTTGGCGCCCGCCGCGCCGACCCAGGAAAACCCGGCCTTGATCATCGGATTTCCCTCGCCCGCTCCCCCGGTAAGGTCGAACCCGACGACAACCGGTGCCTTGGCGATCGCTTTGGCGAACTCGGCGTCCGGATCCTGCATCGAGCCGAGCAGCCTTGTCGCCTCCTCCGGGTTGGCGCCCCGATCGGTCAACAGCGTCTTCAGCATCTGGGGCGACGTACGATCGGGCTCGCTGAACAGGATGTCGAAAGCGATGACGGCGGCGCCGGCCTGGTTCAGTTTATCGACAAGCTGGGCCAGGACGGTGCGCGGCCATGGCCATTGCCCGATCTGCTTCAGGCTGGCCTCGTCGATGTCGACGATCAGAACCGGGGTATCCTTTGGCGGTTCGCGCGGCGCCACCCGCAGGTGCACGTCGAAGGCGACGAGCGCCGACAGCTGGTCAAATCCCTCGGGAAGGACGAGGTGCGCCAGGGCCGTCGTCAGCAGCACCGCCAGCGGCAGCCAATAGGCGATGCTGCGGCGGACCAAGGAGAGGAGAGGCTTCACCGGGGATTGCACATCATGCGAGCGAGGCCAAATCTTTGCCTGCCTCGCTCACCGATCAGCCGGGGGCGGTGGCGGCGGCTGATATGATTGGCAAAATACCAGCAAATTTTCCAGCATCTCGGTGGATCCGTCGGCGCAACCGCCGCCCGCCCGCCCGGCGGAAAGCGCTTGCCCCGGTGCTGCAGAGCGCCGAACCTTGCCGCCCGGAAGGGATCGCGCCCTGATGAGTCCAGTGCAGCCAACAAAGGCAACATTCCTCCACGACGCTCAGACGCTGGCCGAGAAGCGCGCCACGGCGGCGGAGCGGGCACCCCTGCAGCGTTTCATCGCCGAACTCTACGCCCATGTGCCGCCGAGCGATGTTGCCGCGCGCAGCCCCGCCGATCTATGCGGCGCCGCGCTGGCGCTGTGGCGCTTTGCTGCGCGCCGCCAGAGCGGCGGCGCCATGGTGCGCGTCTACAACCCCGACGGCGGGAGGGATGGTTGGTCTTCGCACCACACCATCGTCGAGATCGTCAATGACGATATGCCCTTCCTCGTCGATTCGGTGACGGCGTCGGTCAATGACGGTGGCCGCGAGGTGCGTCTGGCGATCCACCCCATCCTGACGGTGGCGCGCGACGGTTCGGGGACGCTCGTCGAGCTCGATCCGCAGGCCGGCGGGCTGCGCGAATCGTGGATCCAGGTCGAGATCACGCGCGAGCCCGATCCGGCGCTGCGCAAGGCGCTGGCAGCACGGATCGAAGCCACGCTCGCCGACGTGCGCAGCGCGGTCTTCGACTGGGCGCCGATGCGCCGCACCCTGCAGGCGGTCGCCGACGCGGCGGCCACCGAGCCGACGCCGCTCTCGCCCGCCGAAATCGCCGAGGGCGTCGACTTCCTGCGCTGGCTCGACGACGACAATTTCACCTATCTCGGCTTTCGCGAGTATGTCTTTCCCGGCGCGGCGGCCGCGCCCGATGTGGCGCCGCGCCCGCCGCTCGGGATCCTCGCCGAAGCCAGCTATCCGGTGTTCGGCGGGTTGCGCGACCTCGCCGCGCTGCCGCCTGATGTGCAGGATTTCGTGCGCCGGCGCGAATTCCTGATCATCGCCAAAACCGAGCGCCGTTCGACCGTGCACCGCGCCGTCCACATGGATGCGATCGGCGTCCGCCGCTTCAATGCCGCGGGCGAGGTGGTCGCGGTCGAGCTGTTCGTCGGCCTCTTCACCTCGCTCGCCTACCATCACAGCCCGAGCGCGATCCCGCTGTTGCGCAGCAAGGTGCGCCGCACCATCGAACGCGCCGGACTTGCGGCGGAGAGCCATGACGGCAAGGCCCTCCTCCACATCCTCGATACCTTCCCGCGCGACGAGTTGTTCCAGATCACCGAGGACGAGCTGTTCGACACCGCGATCGGCATCCTCAACCTGCAGGAGCGCCAGCGCGTCGCGCTGTTCGTGCGCAAGGACCCGCTTGAACGCTTTGTCTCCTGCCTCGTCTATGTGCCGCGCGAGCGCTACGACACGCGCTTGCGCCAGGGCCTTGCCGCGATCCTCTCTGAGGCGTTCGCCGGCCGGGTCAGCGATTTCTACACCCACCTCGACGAATCGGTGCTGGCCCGCGTCCAGTTCATCATCCGCGTCACCCGCGGCGCGGTGCCGCCGGTCGATGTCGCCGCCCTCGAGCGGCGCCTCGCCGAGGCCGGGCGAAGCTGGTCGGACCGGATCGAGGAGGCCGCGACCACCGCCCTCGGCGAAGGCCCCGGCCGCTCCCGCCTGCGCCGTTTGAAGCCGTTCCCGCTTCCCTATCAGGCACGCACCGAGCCGGCGCAAGCGATCGCCGATCTCGACCGGATCGAAGCTGTGCTCGCCGGGTCGCCGATCGAAGCGTCGCTGCATCCGTGGCCAAATCGTGACGGCCCGGAGGGCGATGAGCCAGCTGGCGAAGAGGCGGTGGCGGGGACAGGCCTGCGGCTCTACCGCCAGGGCGAGCCGGCGGTCCTCTCGGACGTCTTACCGATCCTCGAAAACCTCGGGCTGCGCATCATCGCCGAGGAGCCGTTCCGCATCGAGAGCGACGACTCACGCGCGGTGTGGATCCATGAATTCACGATCAGCGCCGGCGCTGGCACGGTCCCGGCCGCGCTCTCTGCGGCGCTGCGCCGCCGGTTCGAGGAAGCGCTCGCCCTGGTGTGGACCGGCACGATTGAGAATGACGGCTTCAATCGTTTGGTTCTCGCCGCCGGGCTGTCGGCGCGCCAAACCACGATCTTGCGGCTCTATTGCAAGGTGCTGCGCCAAGCCGGCTCGACATACAGCCAGAGCTATATGGAGGAAACGCTGGCGCGCCATGCCGGGGTGGCGCGCCGTCTCGTGCAGCTCTTCGAGCGGCGCTTCGATCCCGCCCGCGCCCAGAGCGCCGCCCTCGACCAGATCGCCGAAGTGCAGGCGATCGACCACGCGCTCGACCGGGTCGAGAGCCTCGACGAGGACCGCATCCTGCGCGCCTATCTGACGCTCATCCTGAAGAGCGTGCGCACCAATTACTACCAGACCGGGCCCTCGGGCGAGCCCAAGCCGGCGCTCGCGGTCAAGCTCGCGTCGCACGAAATTGACCTCCTGCCGTTGCCGCGCCCGCTCTATGAAATCTATGTCTACAGCCCGCGCGTCGAGGGCGTCCACATGCGCGCCGGCAAGGTCGCACGCGGCGGCATCCGCTGGTCCGATAGGAAGGAGGATTTCCGCACCGAGATCCTCGGGCTGATGAAGGCGCAAACGGTCAAGAACGCCGTCATCGTGCCGGTCGGCTCGAAGGGCGGCTTCGTCCTGAAGCGCCCGCCGCTCCCGGGGACCCCAAACTACCGCGAGCAACTCGCCGCGGAAGGGGTCGAATGCTACAAGATCCTGATTCGCAGCCTCCTCGACCTCACCGACAACATCGCCGCGGCGAACGGTTCCACCGAGCATAAGGTCGTCCCGCCGCCCGATGTGGTGCGCCATGAGGGCGACGATCCCTATCTCGTCGTCGCCGCCGACAAGGGCACCGCGACCTTCTCCGACATCGCCAACGAAATCGCCCTCGAACACGGCTACTGGCTCGGCGATGCGTTCGCCTCGGGGGGATCGGCCGGCTACGACCACAAGGCGATGGCGATCACCTCGCGCGGCGCCTGGGAGCTCGTGAAACGGCACTTCCGCGAGCTCGGCCGCGATATCCAATCGAGCGAATTCACCATGGTCGGGGTCGGCGACATGTCGGGCGACGTGTTCGGCAACGCCCTCCTGCAATCGCCCCATACGAGGCTGCTCGCCGCGTTCAACCATCTGCACATCTTTGTCGATCCCCAGCCCGATCCGCGGACTAGCTTTGCCGAACGCGAGCGGCTCTTTCGCATGGCCCGCTCGAGCTGGGCCGATTACGACCCGAGAATGATCTCGGCGGGGGGCGGTGTCTTCGACCGGGCGCTGAAGGCGGTCCGGATTACGGCCGAGATGAAGCGGGTTTTTGCCACAACAGCGGACATCCTGACCCCGGCCGAGCTGATCCGCCACTTGCTGAGGT
>DASYZD010000344.1:0-14377 GCA_035946655.1 Allostellaceae bacterium
GGGGCTGGTTACCAGCGGGCGCGGGTTTGCCGTCCGTGATGTGCTGGTGCCGATCGTCCCGGCGGCGATCCTGTTTGATCTGGGCTTTCCGGGGCGCGCCGCGTGGTCGGGCGAGCCGCCCTATCGCCGGCTCGGGCGGGAGGCGCTGGCGCGCGCCGGCCGCGATTTCAGGCTCGGCAACATGGGGGCCGGCACGGGCGCCAAGGCCGGCCGCCTCAAGGGCGGGATCGGCAGCGCGTCGCTGCGTGTCGGCGATCACACGATGGTCGGCGCGCTCGTCGCGGTAAATTGCTGGGGGTCGGTGGTGCGGCCGGATTGCGGGCGCCTCTGGGCGGCCGAGCAGGCGCTTGCCGGCGAGATCGCGCCCCAGCCGGCGCCGCCCGCCGGCTTTCTTGACCCGACCGATTTCTCGGCCTGCGCGGCCTTGGAGCCGGGCGCGAACACGACGATCGGGGTGGTGGCTACCGACGCGCCGCTCGACCGCAACGGATGCCGCCGGCTCGCGATCATGGCCCAGGACGGGTTGGCGCAGGCGATCCGCCCGGCGCACACGCCATTCGATGGCGATACCGTGTTCGCGTTGGCAACTGGCGAGGAGGGCGAGGTTGATCCGGCGATGCTGGCCCGCCTCGGCAGTGCCGCGGCCGGGTGCCTGGCGCGGGCGATCATGCGGGCGATTATCGAAGCCGCACCGCTCGGCGGGTTGCCAAATTGGCAGGAACGGTGGGGCGGGACGACTGGGTGATCAGACAGCGCTGAGCGAAGGTGCGGCGGCCCGCTGAACGACGGCACGCCACGGTGGGAAGATCACGCTGATCTGCGATCCCGCGTCGATTTCGCTGCTTATCGCGAGGCTGCCGCCATGGCGCTCCATGATCGCCTTGACCAGTGGCAGGCCCAGTCCGGTGCCCTGCCGCGACCGGGTAGACGAGGAATCGACCTGTGCAAAGGGTTCGAGCACGCGTGCAAGATCGCCCGGCGCGATGCCGATGCCGGTGTCGCTAACGGTGAGGATCACCCCGGTTTCCGGGTCGAACCGCCCGGCAATTTCGATATGACCGCCGGACGGGGTGAATTTGACCGCATTGATGACGAGATTGAGGAGGACCTGCTTGGTCCTGCGCTCATCGGCGCGCAGCAGTGGCAGGTCCGCCGGCAGCTCGACCGTGTTGGACAGGCTGCCATCAGAAATCCGCGAGCGGACCAGTTGGCGGACCGAGCGAATGGTCTCGCGCAGGTCAAAGACATCTTCATCGAGCTCGAGCTTGCCGGCCTCCGCATTCGACAGGTCGAGAATGTCGTTGATGATCTCTAAGAGATGCGTGCCGCTGTCGTGGATATCGTCGACATAGCTGCGGTATTGCGTGTTGGCCAGCGGTCCCAGCATCTCGCGCTGCATGATCGCGGAGAAGCCGATGATCGCATTCAACGGGGTGCGTAGCGCGTGGCTCGCCGTGGCGAGAAAGCCTGATTTGGCGCGGCTCGTCGCTTCGGCTGCTTCCTTGGCGAGGCGCAGTGATGCGTACGCCGTCGCGCGCTCGACCTGCAACTCGACCCGATCGAAGCATCGCGTCAGCACCATAAAGAGTGCATCGGGGTCGCCCGACTTGTCGAAATAATCAAAGACGCCGCGGCGCAGCGCTGCGACCGCTGTCTGGCTATCGAGATCGGTGGCCATCAGCACGCAAATCAACTCCGGCTGCACGGCGTGCAGACGCGGGATCAGATCGAGTCCCGACGGAATCGCGCTGAGTTGCTCGTCGATCAGCATGACCGGGGCCCGGGCACCGCCGGTGGGCGACTCGCGCAGCGCCGCGATGGCTTCCTCCGGGGTATCGACGCAGCAGGCCCGATAACCCTTCACTTGCAGCAAATCGGCGAGCGAGGCGGCGTAATCGATATCGTCGTCGACGATCATCACCGAACGCCGGGCGCCGTTTTTTCGACCCATCGCCAGCCAGCCATTCGTCATAGCGAGCGTAATATACTCGTATAGGGTGCATTATTGCAAGACGTCAAACGCATGGGTGCGTTGCGCTGGTAAAAACCCCCGAGGGTCGTGCGTCGCTCCGGGGGCCGAGCGAGGCGCGGCACCCCGAAATGACGGAGTGTTTTGTCGGTTCGGTTCCGGCCCTAGACGACCCGGGCGCGGCACTCGCCAAAGCCGAGGGGCGCATAGCCGTCGCGCCGGCAATGGGCGCGGAAGATCGCTTCGTCGCCGTCTTCGAGAAAGCTGCGCGTCTCGCCCGATGACAGCGTGATCGTGCGGCTGCCGTCGAAGCTTTGCTCGCTGAGACTGCCCCATCCGGCCTCGGTCGGGCCCGAGATCGTGCCGGTGCCGAAGAGATCGCCAGCCGTGAGGTTGCAACCGCCGCTGGTGTGGTGGGTCACCAGCTGCGCCAGCGTCCAATAGAGGTCTGTCGTATTGCTGGCGGAGACGCGGTGCGGCGCAAGGCCCCGCTCGCGCATCATCGGGGTGAGGATCAGAGCCTCGAGCGCGATATCGAAGGCGCCGTGCGCCTGGTCCCGCTCGTCCCACAAATGGGGCAGTGGGGAGGGATCGCCGGCGGGGCGGGGCGGCTGAGCGACACGGAACGGTTCGAGCGCCTCTGCAGTGATGATCCACGGCGATACGGTCGAGCCGAAGCTCTTGCCGAGAAACGGCCCCAGCGGCTGCGATTCCCATTGCTGGATGTCGCGCGCCGACCAGTCGTTGACGAGCCCGACACCGAAAATGTGCTCGGCCGCCTCGCCGATCGGGACCGGCTCGCCCTGGCTGTTGCCAGGCCCGACCCAGACGGCCAGCTCCAGCTCGTAATCGAGCTTCCGGCACGGCCCGAAGCTCGGCGCGGCCTCGTCCGGCAGCTTGCGCTGGCCGTGCGGCCGGCGCACCGGCACGTTCGATTCGCGCACTGACGACGCTCGGCTGTGGTAGGCGACCGGCACGTATTTGTAGTTGGGGCTGAGCGGGTTGTTGGGGTCGCGCCGCATTCCGCCATTCCTGGCGTGGTGGATGCCGGCGAAGAAATCGGTGAAATTGCCGATGGTCGCCGGCAGGTGCAGCCAGCAATCGCCGACCGGGTGGAGCAGCCGGCCGGCGAGCGGCTCCACCTTTGCCCGCCCCGGGGCATCGGCTGCGAGGAGCGCGAAGAGTTGCTGTCGCAAGGCCCGGCGTGGCCCGCCTCCCAGCGCCATCAGCGGGTTGAGGCTGGCGCCCGAGGCCGCCTCGGCCGCGCTCGCCGCGAGGCCCGAGAACAACCCGGCGTCGTGCGCCGCGCGCAGATCGAAAATCATATCGCCGATCGCGACGCCGCCGCGCGGGCGGGCATCGGGCACATTCGAGCCCGGCGGGCTGAACACCCCGAAGGGTAGGTTCTGCAGCGGAAACTCGGCGTGCCCGTTGGCCGAGGCGACCCAGCTTTGGCGCGCGCGATCATGGGTTTCGTCGATCATGCTGATTCTTCCCTCGTGAGGTGCAATGGCGGGGCGTCCGGCATCGAGCCGCTTTTCGGCCGGTGCAGCGCGAAGATCCCGAAGCCGAGCGCGAGCACGATAAAGCCGCCGACGACCGCGATCATGCTGACGGCAATCGGATAGGGCAGCAAGGCGACCACAAAGGTGCCGAGCGCGGCAACCGCCATCTGCAGAAAGCCCATCAGCCCCGAGGCGGTGCCGGCGAGCCGCGGCTGAATGCCGAGGCCGGCCGCCATCACCGCGGGCTGGCTCAAGCCGTCGCCGATCTCGCAGAGCGCGACCGGCAGGAAGAGGCCCCAGACGCCGAACCCGGTAAAATCGTAGGCGACCACCAGCGCCACCGCGGCGGCGAGCGCGATCGCCCGGCCGATGACCATGAGCCGCAGGCTGCCGAGGCGCGCGGCAAAGCGGGCGGCGCCGGCGTTGCCGAGCATATAAGTGGCCATCGGCAGGAGGATCATCAGGCCATAGGTGCTGGGTGGCTCGCCCATCGCTTCCATAAGGACATGCGGCGCGCTGCCGATAAAGGTGAACCACGAGGCGGTGGTGCAGGCGCTGCACAAGGCAAAGCCGACAAATTGCGGGGAACGCAGAAGGCCGATATAGGCCCGCCCCATGCCGACGAGGTCGAAGCGCGTGGGCGCCGGGACGACGATATGCAGCGCGCAAAACGCCAGCGCCGTTACCGCCGCCAGCAGCGCCAGCGACGGCGGCCGTCCCGGGTCAATACGCGTAAAGCTAAACAATCCCGCGCCTGTAACGGTTATTCCGCCCGAGATTGCTGCGTCGCTGCGCTCCTCGCAATGACAACCGGGAGGCAGGCGCTCATCCCTCGTGTGATTTAAAGCTAGCCAAGCTGTGGCGCTGGGTGCCGTCGGCGGCGAAATTCGCCGGATCGAGCCAGCGCTGGAACGCCGCGCGCAACCCCGGCCACTCGCCGTCGATGACCGAGAACCACGCGGTGTCGCGGTTGCGCCCACGGGCGACCTGCGCCTGGCGGAACAGCCCCTCGTAGCGAAACCCGAGGCGCAGCGCGGCGGCGCGTGACGGCGCGTTCAGCGAATTGCATTTCCATTCATAGCGGCGGTAGCCGAGTTCGTCGAACACCCGGCGCATCATCAGATACATCGCCTCGGTCCCCGCCGCCCGGCGCTGGAGGCGCGGGCTATAGGTGATGCTGCCGACTTCGATGACCCCGGACGGGGGCTCGACCCGCATCAGCGCGGCGGTCCCTATCGCCTCACCCGTAGCGGCGTCGATGATCGCGTGGACCAGCGGATCCTCGGCGCGGCACGCCGCCTCGGCCCAATCGCGGTATTCCTCCAACGAGGCATAAGGCCCGCGCGGTAGATAGGTCCACATGCGGCCGTCGCGGTCCTCGGCATAGGCGGCGAAAAGCTGCACCGCATGGCGCTCCGGATCCAGGGGCTCGACCGTGCAAAACCGCCCGACCATCGCCGTGCGCGGCGGTCTGGGCCGCGGCGACCAGCCGGGCAGCGCCGCGCCGACCGGCTGACCGAGATCGTTATGGTGCTGCGCCATCGCTCGTCCTCGCCGGCACAAAGGTTTCCGTCATCGCAGTATAGAGCGCCGCGCCGCCGCCGAGGCGCTGGGCGACGGTCCGCGCCGCCGCGAGATCCGGGAATACCGCGATTGCGCGATGAGGCATCGAGCGGTCGAGCGCGATGGTGCGCAGCCAGGTTGTTCCCGCCGCGGGCGAGGCGGCCGTGTACATCGCCAACGACGGCGGGAGACCTACATCGAGCGGCCGAAAGCGCTGCGCCGAGCTAACTCCGGGCACCGCCGCCATCGCCGCGAGATGCCCGCGATACCACTCGTCCCACTCCGCGGTGCGGGTCCGGTCGGTGAGGCCGCTTTCGCTGGTGAATATCATCGCTTGAAGCGAACACAGGCCGGAGAGGATCGTCAACGGCTTCGGCCGTGCGTCAAGCTGTGGGCCGGGTCAATTTGCCGCCGACACCTTGAGAGCGCTGATAATCTTGTCGAGCTTGTCGTTCTCGATGCGGGAAAGGGTGGTCATCAATTCCTCGATCTCCGCCTTGGCCGCGATGTTCACCTCGTAATCATGCTCGGCATGCTCGCGGTCGCGCGCCGCCGAGCGGTTCTGCGACATGAGGATGAGTGGCGTCGCGAACGCCGCCTCGGCCGACATGAACAGGTTGAGGAAGACAAAGGGGTATTCGTCAAAGCGGATGATGCCGAACATTGCGAGCGTATTGACTAGAACCCACGCGACCATGATGGCGGTTTGGCCGATGATAAATGCCCATGAGCCGATCAACGATGCCACACGGTCGGCAATGCGGTCGCCCGCGCTCTGCTTCTCGGCGTGCGCCGCGTGCCAGTTCTTCATACCCTCGTTTCCTTCCAGCGCTTATCGGCGAAGGCCCCGACCTACGCCGACCAAGCCAGTATCACGGGATGAAGTTTCCCGCCGGCGAGGTTCGCGACCGGATCTGGCGCATTGTCGCTTTTGGTTGAAGCACCCCCCAGTCATCACCCCCGCGAGAGCGGGTGGCCGCTCACGTCGATCGGCGCGAGCGGCCGCGATCTCCCGGCATTTCTCGGTTCAGCAGCCGGAGCTGGCGGCGGTGTGGGCCGCGCGGCAAGCCTCAGGCGTAGGCCGGAACGCGCTCGGTCACGGTCTCCAGCTGGCCGACGGTCTCGCGGCCGAAAGCCAGCGGAATGAAGGCGCCGATCGCGACGACAACAAAAATCGTACCGAAGAAGATCGTCGCCGAGCCGGTGTACGGCTCCATCAGAAGGGGCGCCAGCCCACCGGCAAACAGCCGCGCGAACGACTCGCCAAAGATGTGTCCGCGCCCGCGCAACGCCGTCGGGAACTGCTCGGAGAGGTAGACGCGGGTGGCGGTAAACGCTGACAGGACCGTGAACCCCATAATCAGCCCTCCCGCCACCATCATCACGCCCGAATACTGCCCGGCGCGGTGCGCCAGCAGCATCAGCGCGAGGCCCGGCAGCGAACCGAGGAGCGCGTAACAGATTGTCCATCGCCGCCCGATAACCTCCATCAGGAAGCCGGTAAAGCCCTTCCCGAAGAAGCTCGCCGCATAGACGATCGAGGTCAATCCCAGGCTCGCGCTGACCGCAAAGCCCTGATCGTTGAGCGCCTTGGGCAGCAGCACCGAAATCAGGAAATAGGCGGTCCCGGCGCACACACCGGAGAGGATGCCGACGGCGGTCCAGCGTAGCTGACCTTTGGCGAACAAGGCCCAATAGGGCGGAAGCACCTCGCGGGCGGCTTCCTGGTGGTCGCCGAGCTCGGCCACCGTCAGCGGCGGCACGCGGTTGCCGCTGCGGGCGATGATCCGGTTGAGGATATCGACTGCGGTTTGTGCCCGGCCTTTTTGCAAGTGCCACCGCGGGCTTTCCGGGAGCACGAAATAGATCAGCACCGGCACCACCGTAACCGCCAGCCCGCCGGGCAATGCGAGAAAACGAAAGGCGTAATCGTTGCCGGCGAGCAGGCCGCCGATGAACGGCACCACGGTGAACGAGGCGGCCAGGGACATCTCATAGATCGCGCCATAGGTGCGCCGGTGCTGGGCCGGCATCAATTCGGCGGCGATCGGGAAGGCGGCCGACACGGCGCCACCGGCGCCGATCCCGGTCAAGAGACGCACAATGATCAACTGGTCGGCGCTTTGCACCAGCGGGATCAACAGCGTGAAACCGGTCGTGGCGATCACCCCGATCAGCATGATCGTCTTGCGGCTCCAGTGGTCGGATACCGCAGAGGACAGGAAACCGCCGACGCACAGCATGAAGGTCGGACCGACCGCGAGCCACTTGATGTCGGCCCCGGTCAGGTGCAGCGGCGCCTTGGCCAGCACCAGGAGCGAACCGGTAATCACCAGATCGTAACCCTCGATAAAGCCGACGAGGGCGAGCACGGCGATGATCAGTATGTGGTAGGCGCTGAAGGGAATGGTGTCGAGCTTGTGGCCGAGCACAAACCCCGCGCTATTTGCCGATCGGTCGATCGGGAGACTGTCTGCCATCGTTACCTCCCAGAGCGGTCGAACCGGGGGACGATGCGATGGCGCGGAACCGACGAGGCAGACTTTTGCGTCATTCAAGAACAAAGTCTCGAGTATTTTCTATTTTCTTGTCAACGCCTCGGGAGCCCTGGCAATCGTACCAAATGTCACCGGATCAACCTTTTTATCCTGTCCACGCCCGGCTGGATAACGCCGGACCCATGCCGCCTCACGGTGCCTCTTCGGACCGTGCGGCCAGCGTAGTTGAGCCCCGCGCTGCTGTCATCGGGAAAATAAACTTATGTCATTGCTTTATGTTTCCGGCGGGCGCGGCTACCCTTTGGCCGGCTTGCGGAGCAGGAACTCGCGGCCGGCCTTGACCATCGGCTTTCCGTCAAAGGCGATGATGTCGGCGGTGGCGTAGGTTTCGCTCCAAATCTCAGGAAGATAAGAACCGGTGCCGATGACGTCGATCGGCGCGTTCGCCGCCGCCATCATCCTGCATTTCTCCGGTCCGAACCCCGAGCTGGCGACGATCTTGGCGGCGGGAAACCCGGCCTCGTTCAGCACCTGGCGCAAGGTCCACAACGCCGCGGCGGAGACCCCGGTGCCGACCAGATAGCGCAGCTCAGCCTCGGTCCGGTAGCCGCGGATCGCTTGCGGCGCATGGCGTTCGAGGATTTCGTAGGAGCGCGCCAAGTCGAGCCCCTCGCAATAGCGCCCGCCCGGCGTATCCATGCGGAAGGCGAGGCGTCCGGCTGCCGCAAGCTCGGGAAAGCGCCGGGCGACCGCAACCGCGTCGCTCGTTTCCTGCCCGAAATAATCGACGAGCACGGTCAGCGGCTCGTCGGGAAATGTTTCGTGAAACATCTCGGCCGCCCGCAGCGTCGAGCCGGCATAGCCGATGAGCGCGTGCGGCATCGTTCCCATGCCGCTCTCATGCCCGAAGAAATGCGCCGTCGCTGCCGCCGCGCAGCCGACAAACCCAGTGGCGCCGGCGACCCTCCTGGCGTGGGCCGAGCCGACCGCGGCGGCGTAGGCCATGAGTTCCGCCATCTCGGCCCCGGCGCAGTGGCGCGCATCCATCGCCAGAAACGCCACCTTGGGCAGATCGGCGCACATGGCCGACGCATTGTAGGCGGCAACGCACGCCGGCCCCAATTTCTGCAAGAGCACGGTTTCGAGGTCGACCAGATGGTAGAAGGGGCCGGTCAGATAGAGGATCGGCTCGCCGGCTCCGACCCAGGCGGCCTCGGGATGGTTGAGCTCGATCGTGAAGCGGGTGCCGCGTTCGGCGGCCTTCCCTTCGAGAAACTCGATCGCCAGGCGCGGCGTGCAGATGACCGGTCGGCGCATGAAGACCGCATAAGTCGCCGCGCAATCGCCGAACCGCCCGACGATCGCCTTCGTCTTGAGGAAATAGCTGTCGGTCCGCGCGGCGAGCTCGTCCATGCCCTATTTCTGTCATCGCGAGCGAAGTGACGCAATCCCGCGCCGCTGCTGCCTCGACCATGTTGTTGCAACTCTGAACCGATGCACTGCTCTGAATTCAGGCTGGCTCCGCTTCAATGATGGCCGATGTCCTGGGCGTGCGGATGACGCGCGTGAGCCGCAAGCCCGCCTTGACGAGCAAGCCGCGGTATTCCTCCTCGGTGCGTTCGCGTCCGCCGGCAGCCACCATCATGTTTATATCCGAGAGCAAGTTCTCTCGGCCGATCGCATCATTTGGGTCGATGCGCTCCGGAAGCAGACGTTCGATAATCAGCAGCCTGGCGTGTGCCGACATGGCGTGGCGGCAGTTGTGTAGGATTGACCCGGCCTCGTCGTCGGTCCGCCCATGCAACACCGCTTTCATGACGTAAGCGTCCGCACCGGCCGGGACCGTGATCCGCGCGTCGCCTTCCACGGCGTCGCAGCGCGCGGCAAGGCCGGCGGCGGCGATACGCTCGCGCGCTTGCACGGCGACGTCCGGGAACTCGAAGATCGTACCGCGCATCTCCGGGTGGCGGTCGAGGATCGGCAGCAGCAACGTTCCGATGCCGCCCCCCACATCAACGATCCAGCCGAAATTGCCAAACGGGTAGTGCGCGCCGATCTCGGCGTTAATGCCCTGCGTGGCGCTTAACATCGCGGCATTGAACAGCGTCGCGAAGTCGGGATGCGTCGCCAGATAACTCCGCTGATCAGTGCCGAACGCGTGGCGGAAACCGATGTCGCCGGTGCGGACCGTCTGCGGCAATGCCCGCCACGTATGCAACATTTCGTCGCCCAGAACGAAGCGCGCCCAGGCCCGCATCGAGCCGGGTTGGTCGGTTCGCAAAGTCGCGCCGAGCGAGGTGAGCGTATAGCGGAGATCTTCTGTCTCGCGCACAACGCCGACAGCGGCGAGGGCGCGCAGCAGACGCGAAAGCGAGGGCGCGTGCGTGGCGGTGGCGCTGGCGAGTGACGCCACATCCCTGGCCTCCTCCCCGAAATGGTCTGCGAGACCAAGCTGCGCCGCCGTGTGGATGATTTCGGCGACCCAGCCGCCCGACAATAGGTGGTGCATGGCCATCGCCGCTTCAGCGCGTTCGGTTTCGTCTCGCGGCACTTTCCCCTCCCAAAAAACCGCATTTTATGGTGGATCAAAGGTCGCCGAACCGGCCGACGATAGCCTTGGTCTTCAGGAAATAGCTGTCGGTGCGCACGGCAAGCTCGTCACTCATGGCTGTCATTGCGGGCGCAGCGGCGCAATCCCATCGAGATTGCGTCGTCGCGGCGCTCCTCGCAATGACAACGCCGGTCTCACGACACCGCGGCGAGCCGGCTGGCGCTGCCGGCGCCGTTGCCCTGGCGCTCCCGCTTCAGCGCCTCGGCGACCTCGAAGGCGAGCTCCAAGGCCTGGCTCGCGTTGAGCCGCGGGTCGCAATGCGTCAGGTAATTGGCGCCGAGGCCCTGCTCGCTGAGCTGCTGGGCGCCGCCGACGCATTCGGTGACGTTCTGGCCGGTCAGCTCGAGATGCACCCCGCCGGCATAGCTCCCCTCGGCGAGATGGACCTGGAAGGCGGCCTGCAGCTCCTCGAGGATGCGGTCGAAGAGCCGCGTCTTGTAGCCGGTGGACGAGGTGACGGTGTTGCCGTGCATCGGGTCGATGCACCAGACGACCTGGCGCCCCTCGCGTTGGACCGCGCGAATGAGCGCCGGCAGCTTTTCGGCGACCTTGTCGGCGCCCATCCGGGTGATCAGAGTGAGCCGCCCCGGCTCGTTATCCGGGTTGAGCTTGTCGATCAGGCGCAACAGGTCGGCGGGGTCGAGCGTCGGCCCGCATTTCATCCCGACCGGGTTCTTGATCCCGCTGAGGAACTCGGCATGCGCGCCGTCGACCTGGCGGGTGCGGTCGCCGAGCCACACCAGATGAGCCGAGCAGTCGTACCAATCGCCGGTCGTCGAATCGACCCGGGTCATCGCCTCCTCATAGGAGAGGAACAGCCCTTCATGCGAGGTGTAGAACTCGGTCTCGCGGATCTGCGGCGTCGTCTCGGAATTGAGCCCGCAGGCCGCCATGAAATCCAAGGTCTCGGTCAGCCGGTCGGCCAGCGCCTGGTAGCGCTCGCCTTGCGGCGAGTCGGCGACGAAATCCAGGTTCCAGGCGTGCACCCGGTGGAGATCGGCATAGCCGCCCTGGGCGAATGCGCGCAGTAAGTTCAACGTCGCGGCCGACTGGCTGTAGGCCTGCACCATGCGCTGCGGATCGGGCTCGCGCGCGGCGGCGGCGAAGTCCAGGCTGTTGATGATGTCGCCGCGGTAGGAGGGCAGGGTGAGACCGTTCTGTGTCTCGGTCTCCGAGGAGCGCGGCTTGGCGAACTGGCCGGCCAGCCGCCCGAGCTTGACCACCGGACAAGCCGCCCCAAAGGTCAGCACCACCGCCATCTGCAACAACACCTTGAAGGTGTCGCGGATGTTGTCGGGGTGGAACTCGGCGAAGCTTTCGGCGCAGTCGCCGCCCTGCAAAAGGAACGCTTTCCCGGCGGCAACGTCGGCGAGGCGGTCTTTGAGGCGCCGCGCTTCGCCGGCGAAGACCAGCGGCGGGAAGCGGTGGAGTGTTTCTTCGACGCGGCCGAGCGCGGCTTCGTCGGCATAGCCCGGCACCTGGCGGATCGGCAGGCCGCGCCAGCTCCGGGGTGTCCACTTCTGAGGTGTCCGATTCTGGGGTGTCCGATTCTGGGTCATCGTTGGTCACCCCGCCTTCGGATCGACGCCTCACAGGCATTTTTACGCATGGATTACCTCCTCGGTTGGAGGCCGCTCCACCATCGACGACATCGCCATTCCTAACCTCGGAAACACGAAAGCCGCCTCGATGGGGCGGCTTTGGGAAAACGCAATCGTCGCAATCCTAAGCCGCCGGCATGTACAGGCGGTACCAAAATCGCGCGAGGTTGTGGCGGATTACGTGTGTCACGGCCGGCAAGCTAACCATCCGGCGCGTCCGGCGCAAGTGCCTTAGCGCAGGGTATCGCAGTTGTGGGGCTCGCCGCGGGCGCAATCACCACCGCCTGTTCTCGCCGCGCCGGCCGGGGCGGGCATCCAGCTTGCAGCGCCGCCGGGTTGCCGGCATAGATGACCGGACCGATCCCGCGGGAGTTTGCCTCTGATGATCGAGCGCTTGTTCGCGATTGGCCGCACGCGCGCCATGGCGCTGGGGCTTATCTGCGCCGGGCTTGGTGCCGGTCTCGCTGCCGGCGTCGCGAACGCGGCGGGCGCGGCCGAGATCATGCCGCATCGCGCGCTCTATACGATGACGCTGGGGCGGGCCGGTGGCGATGCCGGGGTCATCGCGGCGGCCGGCACGATGGCCTACCAATGGGGCGAAACCTGCGACGGGTGGACCGTCGAACAGCGCTATCGGCTGAAGATGGGCTACGCCGACTCGCCGGACGTCGCGATCGCGTCGAATTTCGTCACCTGGGAAGCCAAGGACGGCCTCAACTACCGCTTCAACCAGAAAGAGACGCGCAACGGCACCGCCGATCAGGAGATCCGTGGCGTCGCCAAACTCGACGGACCGGGCAAGGGCGGTACCGCCGATTTCGAGATACCGCCGGGCAAGACCTTCAAGCTGCCGGCCGGGATGCTGTTCCCCAGCGCCCACACGATCTTCCTGATCAATGAGGCGAAGGCCGGCGTCAATTTCGTCTCGAAACACATATTCGACGGCGCGACGGTGGAGAACGCGGTCCTGGTGTCGGCGGTGATCGGCCCCAAGGTGGCGCCCGATCCCGCTGCGGCCAAGAAAAGCCCGCTCCTCGATCGCCCCGGCTGGCGCGTGCGGCTGGCCTTCTTCCCGGCCAACCCCAAGGAGGAGACGCCCGATTACGAACTCGGAATGCTGCTCCTCGATAACGGCGTCTCGCGCGACATGGTGATCGATTACGGCGACTATGCGATCCACGCCAAACTCGACGACATCGAAGCCATGCCGAAGCCGGGTTGTTAAGGCCCTTCGGAAATTGTCCGAGGCGCTGTCCGCCCCCGACCCATCTACGGGACCTGATGCGGCGTCCGACAAATTGGAGTTGGCTTGCCTTGTCGACCCTACGCGGGTCGCGGCGGTCGGATGCCCCTCTGCGGGTTCGTGGGGCTGCTCCGGCCGCGCTGCACGGCGGTCGGGCCGTGGCGGCGGCGGATGTCGTCGATGGCGTCGTCGAGCCGGCGAGTGCGGCCGGTTTCATGGTCGAAGAGGGTGGGGAGATCGGCTTCCGCACCCTCGACGAGCCCGTCGGCGCCGACCCCGATCAGACGAAAGCGGGTGGCGCCGTCGGCTTCGGCCACGAGGAGGTGACGGGCGGTGCGGTAGAGCGTATCGGCGAGTTGGGTCGGGTCGGCGAGACGGCGCGAGCGGGTGCGCAGCCGGAAATCGGCGGTCTTGAGTTTGAGGGTCACGCTGCCGGCGGTGAGCGCGCTTTGCTTGAGGCGGGCGGCGACCTTCTCGCACAGCGGCCACAGCGTTCGCGCCAGGGCTTGCGGCTCGGCTTCGTCGCGGGCGAAGGTGGTTTCGGCCGAGATCGAGCGGGCGCGGCCTTCGGGGTCGACCCGGCGCTCGTCATCGCCCTGCGCGAGCAGGGCCAGGCGCGCGCCGAGGCGGCCGTAGCGCGCTGCCATCTCGCGTGGGTCGAGCGCGCATAATTGCCCGATCCGCATGATGCCGTCGGCCGCGAGGCGCCGCTGCATCGCGCCGCCGACCCCCCACAGCCAGCCGACCGGTTTGTCGGCGAGAAAGCCCTTGGCCTCGGCCCGGCCGATCACCGCAAAGCCGCGCGGCTTGTCGAGGTCGGAAGCAAGCTTGGCGAGAAACTTGTTGTAGCTGAGCCCGATCGAGACGGTGATGCCGAACGAATTCTCGATCCGCAAGGCGAGCGCGGCGAGGAGCTGCGCCGCGGCGGCGCTGTGCAGAGTCTCGGTGCCGGTGAGGTCGAGAAACGCTTCGTCGATCGACAACGGCTCGACAAGCGGGGTGAGGGTCTGCATTGCGGCGCGGACGCCGCGGCCGACGGTTCGGTATTTCGCCATGTCCGGGCGGATCACCACGGCGTCGGGGCAGAGCGCCCGTGCCTTGAACATCGGCATCGCCGAGCGCACGCCATAGAGCCGCGCGACATAGCAGCAGGTGAGGACGACGCCGCGCGCGCCGCCGCCGCCGACGATGACCGGAAGCGTGGCGAGCTCGGGCCGGTCGCGCTTTTCGATCGCGGCATAAAAGGCATCGCAATCGAGGTGGGCGATCGCCAATTCGGCGAGTTCCGGGTGCCCGATGAGGCGCGGGGAGCCGCATTCCGGGCAGCGCTCCGGGAGGTCGGCCGGCGCCGAGAGCACGGCGCAATCGCGGCATAGGACCCCGGTCA
>DASYZD010000345.1:0-8015 GCA_035946655.1 Allostellaceae bacterium
GACCCGCGTCAGCGGGAGGGTGAGGGGCCGGCACGACGTCAGCAGCTTCTGCCACAGATTGATCGGGCGGCATGCGGGTTCTCGTCGTCTATGCCCATCCGCTGGCCGACAGCTTTGTCGGCGCGCTGCATCGCGCGGTCGTCGCGGCGCTAAAGCGCGGCGGCCACGAGGTCGATGATTGCGACCTCTACGCCATCGGCTTCGATCCGGTTCTCAGCGCCGCCGAACGCGCCTCCTACAACACGCCGACCCCCGATCTGTCCGGCGTTGCCGAGCATGTCGCGCGGCTCCAGGCGGCCGAGGCGCTGGTCTTGTGCTTCCCGACCTGGTGGTACGGGATGCCGGCGATCCTCAAAGGCTATTTCGACCGGGTGTGGGCCCAGGGCGTCGCCTTTAAGCTCCCCGAGGGCGGCGGCGCGATCCTTCCCGCCCTCACCAACATCCGGCAGCTGTGGGTGGTGACGAGCTATGGCGCGCCGTGGTGGCTGATCAAGCTCGTACTGCGCGATCCGGTGCGCGCGGTCATCATCGGCGGGCTGGCGCGGCTGTGCGGAAACGGCGTCCGGACCCGGTTCCTCGCGCTCTACAACATCGACGCCGCCAGCCGCGCCCGCTGCGCCGCCTTCCTCGCCCGCGTCGAGCGCGCATTCGCCCGCTTCTGATCTATAATGCGGCAGGAGGCGCCGCATGGCCGACAATCCGCCAGTACAGCGCAGGCTCGCCGCGATCCTTGCTGCCGATGTCGCCGGCTATTCGCGGCTGATGGGGGCCGACGAAGAGGGGACCCTCGCGCGGCTCAAAACGCTGCGCGCCGGGCTGATCGACCCGGCGATCGCGCGGCATAACGGGCGCATCGTCAAGACTACCGGCGACGGGCTGCTCGTCGCATTCGCCAGCGTCGTCGACGCGATGCGCTGCGCTACCGAATGGCAGGACGCGATGGTGGAGCGTGCCGAGACCGGGATCGCGTGGCGCATCGGGGTCAATCTCGGCGACATCATCATTGACGACGGCGACATCCACGGCGACGGCGTCAACATCGCCGCGCGGCTCGAAGGGATGGCCGAGCCAAGCGGCATCTGCATCTCGCACGCGGTGCTGACCCAGACGCGGGGAAAACTCAATTTCCCAGTCGAAGACCTTGGCGAGCAGGCGCTCAGGAACATCGCCCAGCCGGTGCACGTCTTCCGCGTGCTGGCGGAGGAAAAGAAGATGCCCGAACCCGCCGCCCTGCCGCTGCCCGACAAGCCGTCGATCGCGGTGCTGCCGTTCCAGAACATGTCAGGCGACTCGGAGCAGGAATATTTCGCCGACGGCATGGTCGAGGAGATTATCACCGCGCTATCCCGTATCCGCTGGCTGTTCGTCATCGCCCGCAATTCGAGCTTTACTTACAAGGGCCAAGCGGTCGACGTGAAGCAGGTCGGCCGCGAGCTCGGCGTGCGCTATCTTCTCGAAGGGTCCGTTCGCAAAGGCGGCAACCGGGTGCGGATCACCGGGCAGTTGATCGAAGCCGAAACCGGCACGCATCTGTGGGCCGACCGCTTCGACGGTTCGCTCGAAGACGTCTTCGAGCTTCAGGACAAAATCGCGACCAGCGTCGCCGGCGTGATCGAACCGGCCTTGCAGGCGGCCGAGATGCGCCGGTCCGCCGCACGGCCGACGACCGACCTCACCGCGTATGATCTTTACCTGCGCGCGCTCGCGGTTTTCTTTCCGCTGACAAAAGAGCGGCTTATCGAGGCTAGAGGATTGCTCGCGCGGGCAATCGCGATCGATCCACGTTATGGACCGGCAATTTCCTGGGCGGCGATCTGTCTCATGCAGCTCGTCAACAACGGCTGGGCCGAGCAGCGCGACGTGAACCGCCGCGAAGCCATCGATCTTGCACGGCAGGCGCTCGATGCCACTCAAAACGATCCGGGTGTCCTTGCCAACGCCGCGTTTGTGCTGGCGAATTTCGGCGAGGATATCGCCGCCATGAGCGGGCTGGTCGATCGCGCGCTGGCGCTCACGCCGAGCTTTGCCCGCGGCTGGTATCTGAGCGGCTTTGTCAGGACCTTTGCCGGTGAACACGACCTTGCGATCGAGCATTTCGAGACCGCGCTGCGGCTGAGCCCACGCGAGCGCCTGGGTAGCCCCTTAAGTGCGATGGCCCTGCCCTATTTCTTCAAACGTCGGTTCGACGAGGCGGCATCGAAGCTGGCTTTGTCCATCCAGGACTTTCCAGGCTTTCCGATCCCATACCGCACTTTGGCTGCGTGCTATGCCCATATGGGCCGGCTCGATGACGCACAGGCAGTCATCGCAAGGCTAAGCGCCATCACTCCACAAATCGTGCCGAGCGAACTGCCCTGGCACAGGCCCGAAGACCGCGAGCTGTTCCTGTCGGGCCTGCGCCTGGCGATCGGCGAGGCCGGCACATAATCCCCGGGTTCCCTGCGCAGGCAGGGACCCACTCCGCAACGGTTTGTCCGGTCGGTTCCATGGATCCCGGCCTTCGCCGGGGACCGGACAAATCTTTCGCGATCGTGCGGAGCTGGGCGAGGGAAAAGCGTTCTCGTCGATGCCCGGCCCTGGTCCGGTTGGCGTTACCCGTGTTTGTGGATCGGGTCGATCCAGCGGACTTCTTCGGGTTTTTCGACCGCCTCGATGTCGAGGTTGACCACGACGGCCTCATTGTCGCTGCGCACCAGGACGCATTCCAGGGTCTCGTCGGTGGAGGCGTTGATCTCCTGGTGCGGCACATAGGGCGGGATGAAGATGAAATCGCCGGGATTGGCCTCGGCGACGTATTCGAGGTGCTCGCCCCAGCGCATCCGCGCCTTGCCCTTCAGCACATAGATGACGCTTTCGAGGGCGCCGTGATGGTGCGCGCCGGTCTTGGCGTTGGCGTGGATGTGGACGGTGCCGGCCCAGATCTTCTGCGCGCCGACGCGGGCGAAATTGATCGCCGCGGCGCGGTTCATGCCGGGGGTCTGCGGCGTATTGGTGTCGAGCTCATTGCCTGGGATGACCTTGACGCCGTTGGTCTTCCAATCGACGCCGCCGGTTTCGTGCTGTCTGCTCATCGCGCTGTTCCCTGAAATCCAGCAGATTTCACGGCAATATGGGACAACCACGATTGCATTAACAGATTATGAGGAAAATTTGATCCTTACGAACACTCCAAAAATGTAAATATAGCAAGCGGCGCCTGTCGATGTACGATGGCCCGGCGGTTCTCAGCGGCCAGGTCAGCGCGCCACGCCGGGTTCGATGGTCGCTCACCGGAATGTGAGCGGAAAAGGCGGGGGCGGCACACCATTTCTGCGGAACTCGTCGACGACACGTAAACCGGGAGGAGGTGACCCTTGCGAAAGATTGTGCTTGCCGCCGCCATGATCGGCGTGCTTGTCGTGCCGGCGTTTGCCCAGACTCCGCCCGCCGGCACGCCGGTGCGGGTGCGCGGCACGATCGACAAGCTCGACGGACAGACCCTTCTGGTCAAGTCGCGCGACGGCCCGGTCCTGACGATCGCCTTGGCGCCGAATTTCACCGTGGCGGCGGTCGTCAAGAAGCGCCTTTCCGACATCAAGGCCGGCGACTATGTCGGCGTGGCGTCAACCAGGGGCACCGACGGCAAGCTTCGCGCGATCGAGGTACTGATCTTCCCCGCGGCGATGAGGGGTGTCGCCGAGGGCGAGCATCCCTGGGACCTGGTGGGTGACAGCGTGATGACCAACGCTACCGTGACCGGCATCGCGTCGGCTCCAGGCGGGCGGGCGCTCAAGGTCAGCTACAAAGGCGGCGTGTCCGAGGTGGTGGTTCCCCGCGCTGCGCAGGTGGTCACGCTTGGCCCCGGCGACGCCAGGTTGCTGAAGCGCGGCGCCACGGTATTCCTGATCGCCCTGAAAGCGCCGGACGGCAGCTTGACGGCGGCCCGCGTCACGGCGGAGAAGAATGGCATCAAGCCGCCGATGTAACCAAGGCTCAGCCGCGCGGAGCGATGCTTGTACCCGTGGAAGGACTATAACGACCGCACTTCGCCTTTGAAGCTGGCGGTCTTTGTCCTCTTGTTTGTCCCGGCGCTGTGGACCGGGCTGGCGTTTGCCATGGGCTGGCTCGAGCCGCGGCCGTTCACCGCGGCAATCCGTGAGATCGGGCTGTGGACGATCCGCCTCATCTTCATCGCCCTGGCAGTGACCCCGCTGCGTGGGGTCCTGCAATACCCGCGCCTCATTGTGGTGCGGCGGATGATCGGGGTCGCCGCCTTCGCCTATGCCCTCACCCATCTCGCCCTCTACACCGCCGACCAGATGTTCGATCTCGCCAAGGTGGCGAGCGAGATTGTGCTGCGGATCTATCTGACGATCGGGTTTACCGCGGTTCTGGGCCTTGCCGCCCTCGCCGCGACCTCGACCGATGGCATGATCCGCCGGCTCGGCGCCCGCAATTGGCAGAGGCTGCACCGCGTGGTGTACGTGATCGCGCTCCTCGCGGTCGTGCATTTCTGGATGCAGTCGAAGCTCGATGTCTGGGAACCGACGGTGATGGCCGGGATCTATGCCTGGATGATGGGTTATCGGATGCTGGCCCGCACCGCCGGGGTGCGCGGGCGCCTGCCGCTCGCATGGCTGGGCGCCCTCGGGATCGCCGCGGCGATCCTGACGGGGTTGGGCGAGGCGACGTATTTTTGGGTGGCGCACGGGGTTGATCCGCTGCGCGTCATCGCCGCCAACTTCTCGCTCGTCACCGGGGTGCGGCCGGCGGCGGTCGTCTTCGGGCTCGCACTCGCCGTCACCGCGGCCGGGGCGGTGCGCACCCTCTCGATGCTGTCCGCGAAGCGCCGGCCTGGCTTCGCCTGAGGCAGGGCATCGCGGCACGCCGGTTGCCGCCACTCCCCGGGGCTTGCTAAGCTGGCAGTCCAAGGGTAGCTGAACGGGGGGCGGGGACATGCGGCGGTTTTCAGCTCTTGCGTGGGTGTTGGCCGTTGCGGCGGGGTGGCTGGCGAGCGCCGCTCCGGCGCTTGCCGCCGACAGCATCCTCTCCGACGTGCTGCACCGCGGCACGGTGCGCATCGCCGTCACCACCGGCAACGAACCGCGCCAGTTCGTCGACGAGAACGGCAACCTGCAGGGCTACGATATCGATATCGCCAACGAATTGGCAAAGCAGCTCGGGGTCAAGGTCGAGTTCATCCGCACCGATGTTGCCGGGCGGGTGGCGATGCTGCAATCGCACAAGGCCGACGTCACCGTCGCCACCTTCACCCCGACGCTCGACCGGCTGAAGACGGTGGCCTTTACCGATGCCTATACGACCGACGTCTTGACCCTGATGACCCGCTCGGATCGCAAGGATCTGGCCGCGCTGACCGACTTCAACAAGCCGACGATCAAGATCGCGCTGGGCCGCGGCTCGACCGCCGCCAAGGCGCTGGCCCAATACGTCCCGAAGGCGACGATCGTCGAATTGCCCGGGCTCGCCGACATCATTCAGGCGATTGACGCGGGGCAGGTCGACGCCACCTGCAGCAATGACGGCCTCGTCAACTGGACGGTCAAGAAGAGCGGCGGCAAATATCGGGCGGCCGCGGCGCTCGGCGCCCCCGAGGACGATTCGATCGGCCTGCCGCAGGGCGATTTCGTGTGGTGGATGTGGCTCAACCAGTTCGTCCATCAGATCAACGCGGACGGCACCAATTATCGGTTCTGGGTGCAATGGTTTGGGACCGATCCGCCGTCCTTTGTCAAACCGCCGCCGAAAACCCTCTGACCTCGCGCCGCCGTAGCCTCAAGGTAGCCGCGCGCGGTGTACGATTTCAACTTTTGGGTTCTCGTCCCCTATCTGCCGAACTTCTTGAGCGGGGCGCGCCTCACGCTGGAATTGAGCGGGCTGGCGATCCTGGCGAGCTTTCCCTTGGGGCTCGTCGGTGCGCTGATGCGGATCTCGCGCCGCCCGCTGGCGCGCGGTCTCGCCACCGGCTTTGTCGAGGCGGTGCGCAACATCCCGCTCCTCGTCGTGCTCTACATCCTGTTCTATGCCCTGCCCGCCTGGGGGGTGCCGCTCGATGCCTTCAGCGCCGGGGTCCTCGGCCTTACCATCAACAGCACCGCCTTTACGATCGAGATCTTCCGGAGCGGGTTTGCCGCGATTCCCCCCGGGCAATACGAGGCCGCGCGCGCGCTCGGGCTGAGGTCGGTCCAATCCTTCGGCCTCGTCATCATCCCGCAGGTCTTTCGGATCGTGCTGCCGACGCTCGGCAACCAGGTCGTCGCGGTTGTCCTCGGCTCGGCCCAGGCCTCGATCATCGGGGTGGGCGAATTGACCTATCAAACCCAATCGGTCGGCTCGGCGACGTTCCGCTATTTCGAACTGTTCACCCTGGCGGCGCTGTTCTACATCCTCTGCGCGCAGCTGATTGGCGTCTTGTGGCGCCTCGTCAGCGGCCGCGCCGCGCGCGCCCCGCTCGGCGCATGAGCGCCCGATGATCGCCCGATGATCGCCTCCGGCCATTTCGGCAACTATCTGCTGCTCTTGCTTGAGGGCGCCGGGGTGACGCTGGAATTGAGCCTCGGGGCCCTCATCCTCGGCAGCATCGCCGGGGTCGTGCTGGGCGCGATGCGCGGCTCGCGCCGGCGCGTCGTGAAGGCGCTCGCGGCCATCTATATCGAGGGCTTGCGCTCAACCCCGTTCGTGATCCTGCTGTTCCTGATGTATTACGCTGTGCCGGTCGCGCTCAACCTCGACATCCCGCCCTATCCGGCGGCGATCACGGCATTGAGCCTGCATTGCTCGGCCTACATGGCGGAAGTTGTCCGCTCCGGTATCGAAGCGGTGCCGAAGGGCCAATGGGAAGCGGCCGCCGCGCTTGGCCTCGGTTATCCCCGGATCATGGGGCTGGTCATTCTGCCGCAGGCGTTGCGGGTGATGATCCCGCCGACGATCGGGGTCTATGTCAGCACGCTGAAGGAGTCCTCGCTCGCCTCGATCATCGGCTTTGTCGAACTGTTGGGGCAGGGGATGGCGATCCGCGAATCAAACGCCGGAGGCAGCACCGCCGATGTTCTGCTGGCGGTCGCGTTCGGGTATTTTATCATCTGTTTCACGCTGTCGCGGCTGGGGCTCCGGCTGGAACGGCACACCACCCGCGAAGTGCGTGAAGGTGCACGCGCCGGCGGCACGGTGAGCGGGTGATGCAGCGAAAAAGCGCTTTGTTGCGCGAGCTGATGGCGGTGTTCGACACCTTGCCCGCGCCGTTGCGCGACGCGATCAACTATGCGCCGGAACCGCTCGACCCGAAAACGCTGGCCGCGCTTTGCCGCCGGCACGGCGCCGAAAATGTTCTGGCGATGATCGAGATGAAGCGGAAACGTGCTGCCAAGTAACCGGATTTGCCGGTCGTCCAAGTTCGGCGCCAGACGGCTGCTGTATCTTTTGCCGGCGCCGGGCATTATAGGCAGGACTAGCGAGTTGGCGCCGGGCTCGGGGTGGGAGAAGAATGACGACCCAGGAGAGGATCCGCGTCGGCATCGTCGGCGCCAGCCCGGATCGCGGCTTTGCTGCGGTGGCACACATTCCAGCGTTGCGCGGTCTCTCCGACTTCGAGATCACCGCGGTGTGCACAACGCGGCAAGAGAGTGCGGAGGCGACAGCAAGGCATTTCAACATCAAGCTGGCCTTCTCCGATCCGGCCGCCCTGGCGCGGCACCCCGAAGTGGATCTGGTGACGGTCGCCGTCAAGGTCCCTGACCATCTGCCGCCGGTTATGGCGGCGGTCGAGGCCGGCAAGCATGTTTATTGCGAGTGGCCGCTCGGCCGCAACACCGCCGAAGCCGAAGGCATGCTGGCGGCGGCGGACCGCAAGGGCGTCGTCCATGCGGTCGGATTGCAGGGCCAGTGGTCGCCGACGCTGAACTACATCAAGGACCTCGTCACGCATGGCTATGTCGGCCGCGTGCTCAGCGCGACCCTGATCGGCCGTGCCCCCAATTGGGGCGCCACGCTCGATCGCGCCTACCAGGCCGATTTTG
>DASYZD010000346.1:0-10723 GCA_035946655.1 Allostellaceae bacterium
CGATGCGCAAATACCGCCCGACGATCTTCGCCGGGGTGCCGACGCTCTATGCCGCGCTTGTCGCCGATCCCGCGCTCGGCCCCGGGGCCGGCTCCGATCGGCTGCGCCGCTCGATCTCGGCCGGGGACCCCTTGCCCGAGCATATCGGCAAGCGCTGGCGCGAGATAGTCGGCAGCGACATCCTCGACGGGCTCGGCTCGACCGAGTTGCTGCACATCTTCCTCTCCAACCGGCCCGACGACATCCGCTATGGCACGACTGGGAAGGCGGTGCCGGGCTACGATCTGCGCATTCTCGACGCCGGGGGCGAAGTCGGGGTCGGCGAACCGGGCGAACTGGTGGTGCGCGGCCCCTCTGCCGCCGACGGCTACTGGAACCAGCGCGACAAATCACGCCATACCTTTCGCGGCGAGTGGACCCATACCGGCGACACCTACACACGCGACGGCGACGGCTATTACCGCTATTGCGGGCGCAGCGACGACATGCTGAAGGTCGGCGGCATCTGGGTCTCGCCGTTCGAGGTCGAGGAGGCGCTGACCGGCCACCCTTCCGTCCTCGAAGCCGCCGTCGTCGGACATCCCGATGCCGACGGGCTGATCAAGCCGCGGGCGTTTGTCGTGCTGCAACAAGGCGCGCCGCGCGACGACCCGGCGCGCCTCACGGAAGCCTTGCAGAACCACGTCAAGGAGCGCATCGGGGTGTGGAAATACCCGCGCTGGATCGAGTTCCGCGACAGCCTGCCGAAGACCGCGACCGGCAAGACCCAGCGCTACAAATTGCGCGAGACATAGGGCACACTCCGCTAGTGCGAGCTAACAGCGGGCGGCCATAGGTCGCACAGAATGGCCCGCACCCAACGCAAAAAGGCGCCGGGACTGCGCAAGTGGCCGTAATCGTCGAACTGGAACAGCACGAAGAGCCCATAAACCTTGCGTGGGTCGAGGCGGCGCAACAGGCGCACGCGCACGAACATCGTGATCCCCAGATCGGACAGATGGTTGTTGCGCAGCGCCTCCTTCAGGGTCAGCGCGGGCATCGAAATCTCGAAATCTCCAACCGTCTCGCCATCGGTGTCGTGCAGCTTACCGCGGCGCGGCGAGTAGGCCAGGCGAAGTCCGCCGAGGCAAAACGCGAAGCCGGGCGGAAAGAGGGGCCATAACAGCCATCGCCACGCGTTGAGCTTGGCTTCGAGACGCACAACCTCGGCGGCAGTAAGTTCCGCCGCCGCTTCGTCGGCAAGGCGGGCTTGGGTCAGCGCCGCCACCGTGACTGCTGTGGCCGGGCGATAGTCGGCCTCGCTCGGGGCGTTATGGCTCAGATCGGCGAGATCGAGGCGCGCGTAGGGTGGCAGCAGGCGAGGGCAGCCAGTATTGCGGGTGGGTGCCGAGCCGCCGGATCGACGGCAGGTGCAGATGATCAGGATGCTCATGGGTGATGTAGACGTGGTCCGCCCCGGCCAGCCACGCGATCTCATCTCGGCTCGGATAATTCCGCAGCCACGAGCTGCGCCAGTAGACCGAGCCGACCAGCCACGGGTCGGTGGCCAACAGCGGGGGATCCGCATCGCGGTAGAGCGCGATCGTCGCATGGCCAAGCGTGCGCAGCATGAGGCGTCCCGCCGTCATGGAGCACGCGGCGGCGCTATTGTGCGCGGGCGACGAGCGGAGCCAGGAACTCGCGCAACACCGGCGACCATTTGGCGTGCTCGGGCCCGCTCGAACTGTGGCCGAGCTCGCTGTCCAGCTCGAAGTAGCGCGCCGTGACGCCGGCTTCGCCCAGCGCCTGCATCACCGCCGGCGCAATCTTCGGCGGGAACAGCGCATCCGTGCGGCATAGCACATAGAGAACCCGGGCCTTGATCATGGCGAAATCGGGCCGCGCGTCGAAACCGAGGAGCGCACGGCGCAGGATCAGCAGCGAGTTGGCGTCCCAGTTCGCCGCCCAATTGGCGGCAAGCGAGCGCAGCGCCGCCTCGCGCTCGGCCGGGTCGGGATAGCGCGGCCGCAAATTCGCCTCGGTGCCGTAGCGCCGCAGCGTATCGACCCGGATTTCGGTCAGCACTGTTTTGGCGCCGCCTTTGCCGTAATAGCGCCCGTCGTGCCATTCGGGATCCGTGGCGAGGCGCGCAGCGGTCTCGGCCAGCTGCTTGTCGGTGTTGGTGGAAGCCCAGGGCGCGGTGTTGACCGGGACGATCGCATCCATGAAGTCGGGGTAGGCGACGGCCCATTGGAATGCCTGATAGCCGCCATAGGATGGCCCGGCGACCGCAACCAGGTGCCTGACGCCGAGCGAATCGAGAAGCGCCTTTTGCGCCGCGACGATGTCTCGCAGCGCAATCGCCGGGAAATCGGGACCGTAAGCCTCGCCGGTCGCCGGATTGAGGCTCGCCGCATTGGTCGAGCCGTAGGATGACCCCAGCATGTTGCTCGCCACCACGAACAGCCGGTCGGTATCGATCGCCTTGCCCGGACCGATGAGCCCGTCCCACGAGCCCGGCAGATTGCCGTTTGCCGGGTTGCGCCCGGCCGCATGGTGGCCGCTGGTGTAGCCGTGCGTGATCAGCACCGCGTTCTTCCCGTGCGGCGCCAGCCGGCCGTAGGTCTCATAGGCAATCCTCGCCTCGGGCATGACCGCGCCGTTGGCGAGGCGAAAATCGCGGATCGTGAACAACCGGTCCTCAACCGTGCCGATATCGCGAGTGTCCAGCGTGGTCGCGTCCGCCATTTCGCCCTCCTCCGCTTGCGCCTTTAGCCGCTGTCGCTCGCTTGCCCAGGCTTTGCCCGGTAACGATCAGCAAGCGCCCGATGATTGCGCCGTTGCGCCTGGGGTGAGATAGCTTAACCGCACTCTGTTCGATCTCCGAGGATGCGATGCGCCGCGTTCTGCCGGTCCTTCTGCCGCTCGTTCTCCTCGCCGCATGCGAAGGCGACGCCGCGCCACCCTCGGCATCGCCCGACCCGGGGAATCAGCTCCGCGCCAGTTTTCCCAAGGGCGGCCTCGTCGATACGATCGAGATCGACGCCATTGAGCGCCTGCCGCTGCGCGCCGCCGAGCTGGTTTCGGCCGACGGCCGAACGACCCCGGCCAGCCATATCGATGTCACCGCCTCGCCGACCGTTTCGACCGGCCAGCGGGTCGCCGGTGATCCATGGGAGACCGCGCTTGCCGGGCGCGGGTCCGCCGCGGTGCTGACGATGCCGAATGCGCAGACCGGCGCCGCGCTGCGAGGCGAGCAGCAGCTGTTGGCGACGGTTGCCACCGCCGATATCGCTCTGCCCGACCCGGTCGCCTACCGCCGCGATTGGCGCAAATACCGCATCCGCCTCACCTTCGGCACCCCGCCGGGCGAAATGGAAACCCGCGAAATCGCCGCCCCCGAACCCCCGCCGCCGGAGTCATGAGCCGATCAGCGCGTCGAGGGTCTGCGCGAGGCGGGCGAGGTCGGGTTCGCTCGAGAGGCGGTGGTCGCCACCCTTGACGAGGGTCACCGCGACGTCGCGGCTGGTGAGGCGTTCGGCGAGGCGCAGGCTCAGCTGCCACGGCACCGATTGGTCGGCGAGCCCGTGCAACAGCCGCACCGGCAAGTCGAGCGCGATCGGCCTGCCGAGCAGCAGATGGCGGCTTCCGTCCTCGATCAGCGCGCGGGTGTAGAGATACCCGGCGGGGTCGTAGTCGGAGGGGAGGACAAGCCTGCCCCGCGTCATGATTTCCTCGCGCTGCGCCGGGGTGAGCCGCGGCCACAGCAGCTCTTGCGTAAAATCGGGCGCCGCGGCGATGCCGACGAGCGCGGCAATGCGCTCCCTTCGCGCTAGCGCTGCGAGCAGCATGATCCAGCCGCCCATGCTCGAGCCGATCAGGATCTGAGGGCCCGCGGTCAGCGAATCGATGACGGCGATCGCGTCCTCGCGCCAGCGCCCGATCGTGCCATCAGCGAAATCGCCGCTCGACGCGCCATGCCCGAAATAGTCGAAACGCACATAACCCCGTTCGCGGCTCCGGCAATAATCCTCCAGAAACAACGCCTTGGTTCCGGTCATGTCGGAGCGGAAGCCGCCGACAAAGACGATCCCCGGAGGCTGGCCCACGCGCCGGTGGTAGGCGATTGTGGCGCCGTCCGGGCGTGCTAGAATCGCCGGGCTCACCGCCGGCGCCGGGGCGCTGTCGGATGTAGACATCGAGGTGTTGCAACCCACCGAATGCACAGCGACAATAGCATTGCCAATCCCCCGGCAGAAGGCCGCCCGCCGGCGGTGCTCCAGGTCATTCCGAGCCTCGTCTCCGGCGGGGCCGAGCGCGGCACCATCGACCTTGCCGGCGCGCTCGTCGCTTCGGGCTGGACCGCCTGTGTCGCCTCCTCCGGCGGCCCGATGGAATCCCAGCTGGCGCGCATCGGGGCGCGCCACATAAAGCTGCCGCTCCAGTCGAAGAACCCGCTGGTGATGCGCCGCAATGCCGCCGCGCTCACCGAGATCATCCGCCGGCACAAAATCGACATCGTGCACGCCCGCAGTCGGGCTCCGGCGTGGAGCGCGTGGTCGGCGGCGCGCGCCACCAGGCGGCGCTTCGTCACGACGTTTCACAACGCCTACGACAGCGATCTGCCGCTGAAACACTGGTACAACTCGGTGATGGCGCGGGGCGAGCGGGTCATCGCCATCTCGCATTTCGTCGGCGAGCATGTTGCCCAGACCTATGGGGTCGGGCCCGACCGCTTGCGCATCATCCCGCGCGGCGTCGACATCGCCGCCTTCGACCCGCGCCGGGTCAACGGCGAGCGCGTTGTGGCCCTGGCGACATGGTGGCGGGTGCCCGACGACGCCACCGTCGTCATGCTGCCGGGGCGCCTCACGCGCTGGAAAGGCGGTCTCGACTTTATCGAGGCGATTGCCCGGCTCGGTCGCCGCGATTTGTGCTGCCTTCTGGTCGGTGCCGAGCAGCGTCCCGGCTTTCGCCGCGAGCTCGAAAAAACGATCGAGCAACGCGGGCTCACCGGCATGTTCCGCATTGTCGAGGATTGCCGCGACATGCCGGCAGCCTATGTGCTCTCCGATGTCGTGGTGTCCGCCTCGACCGATCCCGAAGGGTTCGGGCGGGTGATCGTCGAGGCGCAGGCGATGGGCCGTCCAGTCGTCGCCACCGACCATGGCGGCGCGCGCGAGACGATCGTCCCCGGGGTCACCGGCTGGCTCGCCCCGCCGCGCGACCCGGCGGCGCTGGCGGACGCGATTGGCCAGGCGCTGCGCCTCGACGCTGGCGCGCGGGCGGCATTGGCCCGCCGCGCAGTCGCCCAGGTCGCCGCGGGCTTCACCCGTGAGACAATGTGTTCGAAGACGATCGACCTTTACGAAGAACTGCTGTTCCCCGAACCCGCGACCATTCCTGTCAGCGAACGGGAAAGGCTGCCGAGCGTGGCGTGAAATACCGGGAGGGAACTCTCTTAGCGCCGTGGACGGGTTACCCCATATAAGTCCCAGCAACCCACTATGGGTCTCAGCATGTCCAACAAGATGATCTCTGTGGGCATTCCGCGGGAGATGCTCCCCGAGATCGACAATGCGGCGCGCCAGGAGCGTCGGAGCCGCTCGGAGTTGATACGCGAGGCGTTGCGTCGATACCTGTCCTCTGGACCCAGGCGAATGATCGCGCTCGACGATGCGAAGCCGGAGGAGGTGGACGCCGCCCAGCGCGGACGCGCTCAATTTGAGCGCGGCGAATTCGTCCGCCTGGAAGACCTCCAGCGTGACCTGGGACTTCCTACTCGCTAGGGCGGCGGAGCGGTCGTTTCGGGCGATACCCGCGCGCGAGCGGCAACGGATCAACACCGCGCTCAACCGGATGAAAGACGACCCATTCTCGGGAGATGTGAGCGCTCTGAAGGGAGAATATCGGGGATTGTTCAGGCGCCGTGTCGGTTCGTGGCGCATCATCTTCGAACTCGACCCCGAGCGGCACTTGGTGCTCGTGCACGACGTCCTTCGGCGGTCCTCGACGACCTATTGAGGCCGAATTTAACAAGGCTCTCAATGAAAGCGCGGCTTCACTTCCTCGCATAGCAGCTTGAGGGCGTTGAGGACCTGAGGCTGCGGGATCTTCCCGCCGCAGTTCAGTTCGGCAAGGATGCCGTCGAGCCCGATCTCTTCGTCGACCTCGTGCAGCCGGGCGGTAAAGCCAAGGGGTTCGTCGATCAAGACTTGCGTCGCCAGCGCCTCCTCATAGGTCAGCGCTTCCAGCCGCTCGACCCGGCGCAGCCGCTGCACGGCAACCTCGCCCCCGGCGCGGCGCGCCGAGTCGCGCCCGAGTTCGGCCTGATAGCGGAAAAAGCCCATCAGGCTCTCTTCGGCCTCTTTCCGGGCGCGCTCGCGTGTGTTGGCGAGGTAGGCCGGGACCCGCAGAAACACTCGGCCGCGCCCCTCATGGCCCGCCGCCTGATAAGCCGCGCGATAGGATTTGATGTGCTCGGCCAATTGCGAGAACGGGCCCTGGCGCACGGCGACAAAGATCGGCATGCCGAGCCGGCCGATCTGGGGAAAGGTTTCGGGCGTCGCCGCCGCCATCCGCAATTCGGGATAGGGCTTCTGCCAGGGCTTTGGCGTCAGCGCGACGTTGTCGAAGCTGTAATACTTGCCGGCGTAGGAAAATGCCGGCTCGGTCCACGCCAGCTTCAGGATCTCCAGGGTTTCCGCGAACCGCTCGCGGCTCTCGGCGTAGTCGATGCCGTAATCCTCATAGGTGCGCACGACGCCGCTGCGGCCGATGCCGTAGATCAGCCTGCCGTGGCTGATCTGGTCGATCGTCGCGGCCTCTTCGGCGAGGCGCAGCGGGTGGGACAGCGGCAAGACCTGGACCGCGATCCCGATCTTGATCCGGGCGGTGCGCGCGGCGATGGCGCTCGCCACCATCATCGGCGCCGACATCACCGAGCGTTCCGGGGCGCCGTGCAATTCGGCCAGCCAAATCGCGTCGAGCCCGGCGCGCTCGGCGGTCTCGACTTCATCAAGCGCGCGATCGAAGGCGGCGCTGTCGCCCTTCCCCGCCACCGGCGGAAATTCCATAAAGCTGCCGAATTCCATCGCCGAGCATCCCCCAACACCGCTGCGGCATCATCCGGATGGCTGCGTCGGCGCGCAAGCCACCTGTCGTCGGGCGCGATACAACATCGGCGCATGGCTGGGCGGGGATGACCGCGCTGCCGCCCGCCGATAACACGACGCCGCAGTTGCATTTCTATTGCGGCCGCTCCATCGTCGCCATCCCCCAACCCCGGAGTCCCCCCATGCTCCTCCAGCGGATCGCGATCTCGGCCGTGCTCGCCGCCGGGCTCGCCGCCCTGCCAGTCGCCGCGGCCAAGGCGCAGGTCGTCTATGGCCCGCCGTGCACGCCGTTCCCGCTGACCTGGCCGTTCTGCATCGTCGGTGCGGTCGTCGGCACCGCCGCGGCGGTCGTCTCGGCGCCATTCCGGGTGGTTGCGCCACCGCCTTATTATTACGGACCGCTGCCCTATTACCCACCGCCGCCAGCCTATCCCCCGCCGGCCTATCCCCCGCCGGCCTATTACGGCGCGCCTCCCCCGCGCTGACGCCTTTGGCTTCGTCGCGCTGGCGCGGCGGGCGCCAGCCCCGCTACACTCGCACCTTCGAACTCACCCCAAGGAGACGGTGCGATGCGGATCCACAACCTCTACACCGATGCCAGCGGCCAGTCGCATTACCGCGACATCGAAGTCGAATGGGTCGACGAAGGCCGCGCCGGCAAATTGTCGAAGCGGCTGCCGGCGACCGGCATCATCTTCCGCGAGGTGCAGCCCGACTACGACCTCGACTGGCACCCGGCGCCGCGCCGGCAATACATCATCAACCTCGACGCCGGCGTCCAGATCACCGCGAGCGACGGCGAAGCGCGGATCATCGGCGCCGGCGAAGTCATCCTGGTCGAAGACACCACCGGCAAGGGACATCTCTCGAAGGCGGTCGAAGGCAAGATCCGCCACTGCATCTTCGTCCCGGTGGAGTAGGCCGATGAGCGACGGGGCCGATCACTTCGAGGGCGGCTGCCTGTGCGGCGCGGTGCGCTTTGTCGCGGAGGGTCAACCGAAGGGCGTCTATTGGTGCCATTGTCAAAGCTGTCGCCGGCACAGCGGTGCGCCGGTTTCGGTGTTTGTCGCCTTCGAGCGTGCGGCCTATACGGTTACCCGGGGCGAGATCACCAAATTCGAGTCGACGCCGGGGCGGACAACGCGCGGATTTTGCGCCAGGTGCGGCTCGACCTTGACTTGCGAAGTGGTCAGCCTGCCGACCGAAACGCACTTTCATATCGGCGCTTTTGACGAGGCCGCACGCCTGCGCCCGACGCGCCACGTCTTCCCCGCGGAACGCCTGCCCTGGTTGCATTTGGACGACGCTTAAAGCTCGGTGTCGCCCGCCCGGAGCGGCGCGCTGGTTCACATCCCCAGGATCGACCCGGTCACCGACCGCGGGTCGCGGCGCGGCCACCGGCCGGTTTCGACCTGATGGAAAAAGTCCGCGAGGGCCTCGTTGAAGAGATCGGGCTCCTCGAGGTTGAGGGCATGCCCGGTATTGGGCAGGACGACGAGCGCGGCCGTGGGGATCGTGCGCTTCATCAGGATGCCGGGTTCGAGACAGGGATCGTCCTCGTCGCCGGTCGCGATCAAGGTCGGAACGTCGAGACGCTTCATCGGGTCGGTCAAATCCCATAGCGAGGGGCGGCGCGCCTGGACGCCGCGCATCGTATTGGCCGAGCCCCTCGTCGAATGCTCGGCGAGTTGGCCGAGGAACTCGGCATAGCCGCGCGGGTCCTTGTTGAGGTACTGCACCCGGGTCGGGCCGGCGCCATAGGTTTTGCTGACCTCCGCCATGCCGGCGCTCTCGATTTGCGCGGCGGTGCGGGTGGTCTCGTCCTGGAATTGCTGGCGCTTGTCGGGCTGTGCGCCATAGCCGCAGCCGGCAACCACCAGCGCGCTGGCGCGCTCGGGATAGGCGAGGCCGAAATGGAGGACCGCAAACCCGCCCATCGAGATGCCGACGATATGCGCCTTCTCGATCCTGAGGCCGTCGAGCACGGCGCGGATGTCGTCGCGCGCGCGTTCCTGCGAATACTGGCGCCAATCCTCGGGAACATCGGAGGGCGGATAGCCGCGCGCGTTGAACGCGACGCAGCGATAGCGCCGCGAGAAATAACGCAGCTGCGTTTCATAGCTGCGACAATCGCCGGCGAATTCATGGACGAAGACGATCGGATGGCCGGACCCGACCGCTTCGTAGTAAAGGTTAACACCGTCATCGGTGGCGATGTGGGGCATCGGGGTTCCTGTATCTGCGAGAGCTAACCATTGGCGCGCCATCCTAATAGCATGGCGGCCGCGGTCGGGAGAGGGGGACGAATGCAATCGGACCGGCACGAGCGGATTAGCGAACGCGCTTATCAGATCTGGGTCGCAGAAGGTCGCATCCACGGCCGCCACGATGAGCATTGGCACCGCGCCGAACGGGAGATCGCCGAGGAGGAGCTGAGGCTCGCCGCCGCGATGGCCGATCGGGCCGCCAGCACCGCACGGGGGCGAGCGCGGACGCCACGGGCAAAGACGGCAGGCGGCAAATCGCCCGCGACTTCCGCATCAGCGCCGCGCCGCCGGCGAAGCGTGCCGGGCGCGCCACGCTCTTCCTAGGCCGAGCGCGTTGCGTTACCGAGCCGCCCGCGGCGCGGTTCGGATCGTCCGGGCGATTTCCTTCTGGCGGTCGAATTCGGCGCGGCGGCGGGCGATTTCCTCCGGCGAGAGGCGCGCGATATTGGAAAAGTCGAGCTTCCACGCCGGATCGGCGCTCCAGCGCAGCGGCGATTGCACCGTTGTGCGCGGCCCCGGCGCGCCCTCGAGAACGCGCAACGCCAGTTCGAGCGTGGCAGCTTGCGACTCCGGATCGTTCGGGCGGCCGGCCGGGTTGCCCAGCGGGAAGTCGCTGAACAGGAACCGCGGCACCCCGCAATATTCGACGATGTCCTTGGCACACCCCATGATCACGGTCGGGATGCCATTCTGTTCGAGGTGACGGGCGGCCAGACTCACGGTCTGGTGACACACCGGTCAAACTGCGACGAGAATGACCGCGTCAGCCTTGTCCTCGCGCACCCGCGCCAGCAGCTCCGGGCAGTCCCGCTCGAGCGTCGCGCGGTGGCTGCGGTTGGTGGGCGCGCCGTGAAAGCGCGGCGCCACCTCACCGATCCGCCCCGCCGCCGCCAGCCGGCGCAGCGCGGCCAGCGGAAACCAGGTGTTGCCGTCTTCAGCCGTGGTATGGGTGCGGTCGTAGCCGACATGCGCGATGCGCAGATCGTGCTCGGTCGCGCTGTCGCCGGAATAGACCGTGTAGAACTTGGCGGCGGCGTTGTAGGGCGCACCCGGACCTTGATCGCCCTTGCCCGGCTGACAGGGCGCCGCCGTCGTCACCAGCCCGATGCGGCTCTTGGCGGGCGGCTTCAGCAATGGCGCGAACGGCACCTCGGCATAATGCGCCCAGCGGTAGGGCGCGCCGTACCCCAGCGCCTGATAATAGTCGCGGATGCGCTGCAGATAGGGGATCGGCGTGTCGTCGTCCGGGGCGAACCCGAACCCGCCATCGTCACCGCTGCTCATCCTTCACTCCTCGGGTAGGGCTTTTGCCACCGCGCCGGCGCGGTTTTCCAGCACGGCATCGATTGCAGCCAGCCAGTC
>DASYZD010000347.1:0-30864 GCA_035946655.1 Allostellaceae bacterium
AGTTCATCGCCAACAACGGCGTCAATGCGCTTTTGGTTGGCGGTTTGAATATGCCGCTCAGCTGCACTTCGGCGCCCGATGGCTGCGTCATCGCCAGCACCCAGAGCCCGATCACGGTCGCCGACAGCAACGCCGAGGGCCAGCTCAGCGGCTGGCGGGCCTTTGGAGCCGGGCTCCCGAACGCGCTCATCGAGGAGCTCGCCTATAACCCGACCGTCGACGTTCTGACCGCGGGCCTTGTCGGGCGCGGCGCCTGGGTGCTCTACGATGCGACCAGCCTCTTTCCGCAGGCCACGATCCTCAAGTTCGGGCTGGCGAACAACAATTCGACGCCGGACGCAGCGTTATTGACCAATGGGACGGTCGGCTCGCGCCCGCTCATCAAATACGGCACTGGGACGCTAACGATCGCCGGCAACGCCAGCTATACCGGCAGCACGACAATCGACGACGGGACGTTGCAGCTCGGCGCCGGCGGAGCCAGCGGCAGCATTCTCGGCAATGTCACGTTCTGCACCAGCGCCGCCGATCCGCTGTGCAACGCGACGGAAAGCAAATTCCTCGTCGTCGACCGGTCCGATGCCTACACGTTCGGCGGGCTGATCGCCGGGCCTGGGCAGCTGGTTCAAGCGGGATCGGGCACGTTGATCCTGACCGGGAACAGCGGCGGCTTTCTCGGCCCGACCTTGGCAGCAGGCGGGGCGCTCGTCATTGGGCCGGGCGCCAAGCTCGGCGGCTCGGTCACGGTCGAGAACCACGCCCTCGTCGGCGGCTACGGCACCATCGGCGGCGCGCTCGCCAACCCGAGCGGTATTGTCATGCCCGGTGGGTCGATCGGCACGTTGAGCGTCGGCGGAAATTATGTGCAAGGCAGCGGCGGCGCGCTCTTGACCCTCCTCGGTCGGGGCGCGGCCTCGGTGCTCGCGGTCGGCGGCAAGGCCAGCCTCGCCGGCACGCTCGATCTTGCGGCCGCCCCGGGCGCGGGCCCCGCACCGTTCGGCAAAATGGTGATCCTGACCGCCGGGCGCGGCGTCATCGGCACGTTCGGCCAGGTGATGGACCTGTCGATCCTGCCGGCCAGCGTCCTGTACACGGCCAGTGCGGTCGACGTGCAGCTCGGCGGGTTTGCCGGCGGGACCGGCAACACCGCCGCGATCGTCACCGCGCTCAACGCCGCGGTTCCGACCGCGACCGGCGATTTCGCCGCCGCGCTCGGCCTCGCCCTCACCCTCCCGGCGGCGCAGCTGCAGCAGACCCTGGCGTCGTTCGGCGGACCGATCTACGGCAATATGGCGCAGGTGAGCCTCGCCGATCGCCGCCTGTTCCTCAGCGCGATGGATCGGCGGATCGGGCTCCTCAGCGGCGATGCGCCCGCGGGCGCGAATGAGGGCGGTCGCGGCGGCGGCATCCCCGGCGGCATCCCCGGCGGCGTCGCCAGCCTCTGGGGCCGCGGCGGCAACGCCATGCAGTTGGCCACGCTCGGCGAGGCGATCGACGATCCCAATGGCGCCGCGGCGGGCGAACCCGGCACGGCCGCTGCGCCCCCGTGCAATCTGTGGGCGCGCGGCTTTGGCCAGTTCGGCAGCATCGGCAACAGCGGTGTCGCGCCGGGGTCGAATTACTCGACGGGCGGCGGCACGATCGGCGCGGATTTGATCCGCGACCCGGACAGCCTTTTCGGGGTCGCGGTCGGCGGCGGACAGAGCAGCCTCTCGGTCAACACCCTGCCGGAGAGCGGCACGATTGGGTTTGTCCAGCTCGGCGCCTATGGCGCGCACGCGCTGGGGCGCGGATTTGCCATCGATGGCGCCGGGATCCTGGCTCACGATTTCTACGATGTCAGCCGCAGCATCGTCTTGCCCGGAGCGCCCCGCGCCGCGACCTCGAGCCATGGCGGCAACGATGTGGTGGCGGATGTCGGGTTCAGCCGGCCCTTCCTCGCCGACGACTGGCAGGTGATGCCGCGCGCCGGCCTTGCCTATTTCCATATCGGCCAGAGCGCGTTCTCGGAAGCGGGCGCCGGCGGCGTCGACCTCGCGGTGGCCCCGAACCCTCTCGATGCAATGTTCAGCCGCGTTGGCGTGACGATTGCGCGGCCGATGGCGAGCGGCGACACTGAACTTCGATCCGAGATCCGCCTTGCGTGGACGCACAATTTTCTCGATACCGCGGACCGCTTCGGCGCCAGCTTTATTGGCGCGGGGGCGGCGGGGTTCGGGCAAGTCGGCCCGGCGGTTGGCCGTGATGCCGCCGAGCTTGGGGTCGGCCTCAGTTTCGCGATCGCCCAGGATGCGGTGCCGGGCCGGATGTCGGGGTTCGTCCACTATGACGCAACGCTGGCCTCGCACGAGACCGCGAATACCTTCGCCGCCGGGCTGCGCCTCAACTGGTAAAGACTGCCCGTCCTTGACAATGCAGTGCCGCTCGGCGTCGGATTGCGACAGTCATGTCGATAGACTGCCGAACACCGCAAAACGCGAGGAAATTCTCGAATGAAATCAAATATGAAGGATAAGCCGGTCGCCGTCGTCATCGGCGCCACCTCAAAGTGGCAGTCCGATGGCCGCAACACCCTCTTGGCGCATGGCCACCCGGTCGACGACAGCGCGGTGCCGGTCGGCGTGCGCTGGGGCGTCGGCGGCGCGGTCGCCCAGAAATTTGCGCAAGAGGGTTTCTTCACCGTGCTGACCACCCGCAAGGAGGCCAACGCCGCGCGTCTCGCCGCGGCGATCCGCGAGCAGGGCGGCGAATGCATGATCGTCGAACTGGATCTGGTCTCGCAGGAGTCGATCGCCGGAGCCTTCGCCAAAATCCGTGCGGAAGCCGGCGACCCGGACGTCCTCATCTACAACGCCGGGTACCTCGAAGGCCGCGACCTGCCGCCGGAGAAGGAACTCCTCGAACACATCCCCATCGAGATGTTCGACACGACCCAGCACATCGCCTGCCGCGGCCCCTTTCTCGTCGCCAAGGAAGTCTTGCCGGCGATGCGCAAGAAGGGCGCAGGTTCGTTCTTCTTTTCGAACAACTCGAGTTCGCTGCGCGGCAAGAAGCGGATGACCGGGCAGTCGCTCTATTATCCCCGGGTGATGATGCGCACGCTGGCGCAGGTCTTGACCGAGGAATATTCGGAGCACGGCGTGCATGTCGCTAACATCGTCATCGACGGCTCGATCGATTCGCCCGGCAGCGGCGCCTTACCGCGCAACCAGAACCGCCGCGACCTGATCATCAACCCGGTCAAGATCGCGGAAGCCTATTGGTATCTGCACACCCAGGACCCCTCGTGCTGGACGCACGAATTGCAAGTGACGCCGTTTGCCGCCAAGCCCAGTTATTGAGCCATGGGCAAGACCGCCGTCAGCGTGCGTGAGGTCCTGGCCGGCGAAGCGCCCGGGGAAGCGCCGGTCACGGTCCAGGGCTGGGTGCGCACCAGGCGGGATTCAAGGGCGGGGATCTCGTTCGTGCATCTCTCGGACGGGTCATCGTTCCATCCGCTGCAGGTCGTCGCGCCAAATACGCTGCCCAATTATGAGGGCGAGGTCCTGAAGCTGACGGCGGGGTGCGCGATCGAGGCGACGGGGAGGGTGGTGGCGTCGCCGGCCAAGGGGCAGAAGTTCGAGATGCAGGCCGAGGCGCTCCGGGTGATCGGCTGGGTCGACGACCCCGACACCTATCCGATCCAGCCGAAGCCGCACACGCTCGAATTCCTGCGCGAGGTGGCGCATCTGCGGCCGCGCACCAACGTCATCGGCGCGGCGACCCGGGTGCGCCACACGCTCGCCCAGGCGATCCACCGGTTTTTCGACGAAGAGGGGTTCTTCTGGGTCAATACCCCGATCATCACGGGATCGGACGCCGAGGGGGCCGGTGCGTTGTTCCGGGTGTCCTCGCTCGACTTCGCCAACCTGCCGCGCACCCCGGAGGGTAGGGTCGATTTCGCGCAGGATTTTTTCGGCCGCGAGGCGTTCCTCACGGTCTCCGGGCAGCTCAATGTCGAAGCCTATTGCCTGGCGCTGACCAAGGTCTACACGTTCGGGCCGACCTTCCGCGCCGAGAACTCGAACACCAGCCGCCACCTCGCCGAGTTCTGGATGATCGAGCCGGAGATCGCCTTCGCCGACCTTGCCGACAATGCGAGCCTCGCGGAGCGGCTGTTGAAATTCACGCTGGCGACGCTCCTCAACGAGCGCGAGGAGGATCTCGGCTTTTTCGACGAGCGGATCGAGAAGGGGCTGGTCGCGAAACTCGAAGGGATCGTCGGGTCAGAGTTCGTCCACATGGATTACGGCGAGGCGATTCAGGTTCTCGAACGGGCGAACGGCGAGAAATTCGAATTCCCGGTCAGTTGGGGCATCGACCTTCAATCGGAGCACGAGCGCTACCTCACCGAAAAGCACGCGAAGCGGCCGGTCGTCGTGATGAACTATCCGAAGGACATCAAGGCCTTCTACATGCGGGTCAACGATGACGGGCGGACAGTGGCGGCGATGGACGTGCTGGCGCCGGGGATCGGCGAGATCATCGGCGGTTCGCAGCGCGAGGAGCGCCTCGACGTCCTCGACGCCCGCATGGCCGAGCGCGGCATCGACCATGAGCACTACGCCTGGTACCGCGATTTGCGCCGCTACGGCACCGTCCCCCACGCCGGCTTCGGCCTCGGCTTCGAGCGTACGATCGCCTATTCGACCGGGCTCTCAAACGTGCGCGATGCCATCCCCTTCCCGAGGACGCCGGGCAACGCGCGGTATTGAGGCATAGCGCCGCTCGCCGCGGAGGGCACTCGCCGTCCGTCCATCTGTATTACTCACCCCGGGGCAATCGAGATGATCGAGCGAGGGATCTGGTGGAGGCTTGCCGCGGTGGCGGCGTTCGTATGCGTTCTTTCTTCGACCGGGTGGGCCGCGGATCCCGCTCCGCAAAACGATCTACTCAACGCCGAGCTCTGGATGCAGAGCGCGGTCGAATACCGGGCGAACTGCCTGACGGTCTATGCGCTTGCCAAGACGCGCCTCGGTGAGGCGCTCGCCGACCAGAATTGGACGGCCTACGACCAAAAGGGCGATTACCAGAACCTGCCGCCGGCGGTCATTCTCGACCTCGACGAGACGGCGATCGACAATTCCGCCTACGAGGCCGGCCTCGTCGTCAACCGCACGGGCTACGATCCGAAAAACTGGGGGGAGTGGACCAAGGCCGCGCAGGCCAAAGCCATCCCCGGCGCAGTCGAATTCACCAAATACGCCGATTCGAAGGGGGTGAAGGTTTTCTACGTGACCAACCGCGACGCCGCCGCAAAAGCCGACACCAAGCGCAACCTCGAGGCGCTCGGCTTTCCGCTGGGCGGCAATGTCGACACCTTGCTGATGAAAAAAGACAAGCCGGAATGGTCGAGCGATGCCAAGGGTGTGCGGTTCGCCGCGATCGCGAAGGATTACCGCGTCCTCTTGATGTTCGGCGACAATTTCGGCGATTTCACCGACAAATTTAACAGCAGCATCGCCGAGCGCGCCGCGACGTTCGATGCGTTGAAAGCTCATTTCGGCCACGACTGGATGGTCCTCGCCAACCCGGTCTATGGGTCCTGGGAGAGCGCCGCCTACGGCCACGATTACAAACTCTCCGACGATGAGAAGCGCGCGCGAAAGATCGGCGCCCTCACCCCCTGGCCGGCGAGGCAATAGCCGGCGCCACGCGGTATTGGGCCGGGGCCGAGGTTCCGGTTGCCGTCGTTGCGGCGCTGGCTCATCATGGCGCTGCCCCGACCGGCCTGGAGGGACCCTCAGCCATGATCACCTCGCCCAACCTGCCGCCTGATGTGCAGCGCGAGATGCTGCGCCGGATGCTGACGATCCGGCGGTTCGAGGAGCGCGCGTCCGACGATTATGCCACCGGCAAGATCTATGGCGTCGTCCATTGCTATATCGGCGAGGAGGCGGTGGCGGTCGGGGTGTGTTCGGCGCTCGAGCGCACCGACCGGATCATCTCGACCCACCGCGGCCACGGCCACTGCATCGCCAAGGGCGCCGATTTGAACCGCATGATGGCCGAGCTTTACGGGCGCCAGACCGGCTATTGCAAGGGCAAGGGCGGCTCGATGCACATCGCCGATTTCGCGATCGGCATGCTTGGCGCCAACGGCATCGTCGCCGGCGGGATCGCGATCGTCACCGGCGCCGGGCTGGCGGCGCAGATGGAGGGGAAGGGCGGCGTCGCGGTTTCGTTTTTTGGCGACGGCGCGTCCAATGCCGGGCCGTTCCACGAATGCCTCAACATCGCGGCGACCTGGAAATTGCCGATGCTCTACGTCTGCGAAAACAACATGTGGGCGGCCAACACCGCGGCCGCCGCGACCCATGCGCGCTCCGATGTGGCCGCGCGCGCGGCCGGCTACGGCATCCCGGGAGTGGTCGTCGACGGCAACGACATCTTCGCCGTGCATCAGGCGGCCAACGCCGCGGTCGAGCGGGCGCGCGCCGGCCTCGGCCCCTCCCTCATCGAGTGCAAGACCTATCGCTGGCGCGGCCACACCGAGCGCCGCGGCCAGGCTGATTCGCGCAACCCGGCGGAAGTTGAATCGTGGAAGGCGCGGGACCCGATCGCCCAACTCGAACGGCGGCTGCGCGACCAGGGCGAACTCGACGACGTTGGGCTCCAGGCGATCGAAGGCGACATCAGGGGCGCGATCGAGGCGGCGGTCGCCTTCGCCGAGGCGAGCCCGTTCCCGACGCCGGAGCAGGCCGCCGACGACGTGTTTGCGGCGTGACCCAAGGAGCGGACGATGCGCGAATTGACGTATAACGAGGCCGCGCTCGAAGCCATCGCCGAGGAGATGCGGCGCGATCCGAAGATTTTTTACATGTCGACCGACGCGCTGCCCCCGCTCCTGCGGGAGTTTGGCGCGCAGCGCGTGCGCGCAACGCCGATCACCGAGGCGGCATTGACCGGCATGTCGATCGGCGCGGCCGGCTGCGGCTTTCGTCCGATCGTCGACTGGCGGCAGGTGACGTTCTGCTTTGTCGCGATGGACCAGATCGTCAACCAGGCCGCGAAGATCCACTACATGTTCGGCGGCCAGGTGACCTTTCCCATCCTCTATCGCGCATCGGTCGGGGGCGGCGGCCTGGTCGCGGCGCAGCACTCGCAATCGCCCTATTCGATGTTCATGAATGTCGCCGGGCTGAAGATGTTCCTGCCGTCGACCCCGCATGACATCAAGGGCCTCTTAAAGACGGCGATCCGCGACAACAACCCGGTCATCTCGTTCGAATCGAGCCGGCTGATGGGACGGAAGGGGCCGGTGCCCGACGAGGATTATACGATTCCCCTGGGCCAGGCCGACATCAAGCGCGCCGGGACCGACGTGACGGTGGTCGCCCTCGCGTGGCTGGTACACGAAGCGCTGGCTGCCGCTGAAGAACTCGACAAGGAGGGGATTTCGGTCGAGATCGTCGATCCGCGCACGCTGGTGCCGCTCGATCGGGAGACGATCCGCAACTCGGTGCAGAAGACCGGGCGCCTCGTCATCGCCGACGAAGCGGGGCCGACGGCCGGCTTCTCGGCGGAAATCGCCGCGGTCGTCACTGAGGACGCCGCCACCTTCACCCGCCTCCAGGCGCCGGTGAAGCGGGTCTGCGCGCTGCAGGTGCCGATCCCCTATAGCCCGGTTCTCGAAAGCGCCGTCTTCCCCGACCGCAACCGGATCATCGCCGGGATCCGCGAGGTGCTCGAGGGACGCCGGTCCGCGGCGGCGTGAGGGATCTCGAAGCGAATCCTATTCATGCGCCGGCGCCGGCCCCTCACCCTTCCACGCCTGCCGCGCGGGTCCCTCCCTCTCCCCGCGGCCGCGGGGAGAGGGTTGGGGTGAGGGGCAGGCACGGCGTCTCAGCTAATTGAGGTCTAGTTTAGACGTCCGGATACATCCGGGCCTTGATCGCCTGCAGCTGCGCGATCAATTCGGGATCGGTGATCCGGGTGAACCGCGCTACCTCTTTCCCGTCCTTCTTCGCCGGCTGATAGAACATCTGCAATGGGCGCAAGTCGAACATGCCGCCGTGCCGGTAGACGTAGGCCTCGTAGAGCGGGCGGTAGACTTGCATGAAGGCATCCTCGGGGCGGCAATCGTCCTCGGTGTGGTGGCCGATACCATAGATATAGTAGGCATAATGATTCAATGGCCCGTTGGGGTCATGCTTGTAGTGGTAATAGAACCCCGGCTCGGGCCGTCGGTCGGGGGGCGGGATGTCGTATGCCATGGCGTCCTCTCATAGGGGCCTGCGATATTTCGGCGAGACAGAAGCGCCAGGGACGATGATAGTCCCGATATGGCATGGCGAGGACCCCACCGATGATCACCAAATTCGACAGCTCGTACTACGGCACCGCCGACATGGAGGATCTCGGCTACGAGGGCACGCCGATCAATTCGCGGAACTACCCGCAGGCGCAGTTTGCCAAGGCGCTGCGCAAGGTCGTGGCCTACGCCAAATGCATGGATGAGCGGGGCTTCAACACCTTCTGGATGGCCGAGCATCATTTCCAGCCCGAGGGCACCGAGCTGATCCCGAACCTGTTGATGATGGCGATGCATCTGTGCGGCGTCACGCGCAACCTGAAGATCGGCTGCGGCTTCAACGTCGTGCCGATGTGGCACCCGCTGCGCCTCGCCGAAGACTTTGCGATGGCCGACATTCTGACCGGCGGGCGGGTGATTTTCGGGGTCGCGCGCGGCTACCACACTCGCGAAGTGGAAAGCTTCGGCTCCCCGCTCCTCGACCAGACCGCCAACCGCGAAATGTTCGAGGAGGGCGTCGACATCATCTTCAAGGCGTTCGAGGGGAAGCCGTTCTCGCACAAGGGGAAATTCTACACGATCCCGCCGGAGGTGCCGTATCGCGGCTATACGCTGAAAGAGATCACGCTGGTGCCCGGCCCCGAACGCCTTCCGGTCGAATGCTGGCAGCCGATCCAGAGCGGCTCGGACCGCGCCTTCGACTTCATGGCTAAGCACGAGATCAACGGCGTCATCGGCGGCGGCTCGGCCGAGGGCGGCGCGGTCGAGCGGCACATGCTCGGGTTCCAGGCCGCTTACGCGCGCCGCGGCATCAAGCTCGAACTCGGCGAGCGCCTTGCACTCGGCTTCCAGTTCCATATCGCGAAAAGCCGCGAAGCGGCGATCCGCGAAGCCGCCAAACACTACGAAGAGAACATGAAGATGTTCGGCGAGTTGCGCCTCGTGCGCGCGCTCTCCGACGAACAGATCGCGGCGATGCGCGACCCCAAGCTCGCCGCGACGACGAAGCTGCCGACGATCGAGGACGCGGTGAAGGCCGGCGGATTCCTCGCCGGCACGCCCGCAGACATCATCGAAGCGCTGAAGGCCGTGGAAAAGCGCTATCCCGGGATCGATCGGGTGATGTGCAGCACCCCGCTCGGCACCCCGCTCGACGTTCAGCTCGAGGATTTGGACCGGTTGGCGCGCGAGGTCATGCCGGCGTTCCGCAGCGCGAAGATCGCGGCGGCGGCCGAATAGGGCATCGTGAGGCGCATTGCACGAAGGAAGGGCGGGCCCATGAAATATGACGTCGTGATCGTCGGCGGGGGAGCGGCCGGATCGGTCTTGGCCGCGCGACTGGCCGCAGACGCGCAGACTTCGGTCTTGGTGCTGGAAGCCGGGCCCGACTACCCCGACCCGGCGATGCTTCCGGACGATGTCAAGTTCGGCCATACCCGCTTTGCCGAAGCCCCGGACTCGCGGCACAACTGGGCCTTGCGTGGCACCATCACCGAGGAGCAGGGCGCGATCCACGTTGCCCAGGGCAAGGTGATCGGCGGCGGGTCGTCGATCAACGGCCAGGCGATGCAGCGCGGCTTCCCCGAGGATTTCAACTCGTGGGCCGCTCTCGGCAACGATCAATGGTCGTATGAGAAGGTCGTGCCGTACTTTCGCAAGTCCGAGCGCGATCTCGACATCCAGGACAATTATTGCCATGGCTCGGAGGGACCCATCCCGGTCAGGCGCCGCCAGACCGGTCCCTGGCCGGCCATCCAACAGGCCTTCCATGCCGCCTGTGTGCAGGCCGGGTACGGCACCACGAGCGACAAAAACGGGCTACACCCGGCCGGGCTCGGGGTGACTCCCTCGAACAACCTCGACGGTGTGCGGGTGAGTACGGCCATGGGGCACCTCAACCCGGTGCGCCACCACTTGAACCTGACGGTGCGAGGCGGGGTGTTTGTCCGCAAGATCGTGATCAAGGATGGCAAGGCGGTCGGCGTCGAAGCCGAAAGCGGCGGGAAGACGTTTAGCGTCGAAGCCGGTCGGGTGGTGCTGAGCGCCGGCGCGATCCGATCGCCCCACCTCCTGATGCTTTCCGGCATCGGTCCAGAAGACCAGCTGCGGGAATTCGGGATACCGGCGGTTCGCGATCTCCCCGGCGTCGGCCGGAACCTGATGAACCATGCGAGCCTCCAGATGACCTTCAAGGTCAAGGACGGCATCGAGCTTGCCGGCCACCATCGCGACGCAATTCACTTTGCTTTGCACTATACCTCCCAAGGCTCGGGCACGATCAACGACATGGTGCTGCGGACCAGCCCGGTCGTCGACGAACGGACGGAGCGCGTTCCCGGGGTGCGGACCAAATACCTGGTGGGCGAGGTTCCCCCGGACCGAGCGGCGCGGATCCACTGCACGCTCGGGCTGCCCGACGGCTCGGGCTATGTCGGGCTGGCTGCGGCCGACCCCGGCGTCCAACCGTCTTTCAACTATTGTTATCTGCAGCACCCCAACGACAGTCGCAGGATGCGGGAAGGCCTGCGATTGGCGGCGAGGCTGCTGGAATCCGACGCCTATAAGGACATCGTCGATCACCGGATTCACCCTGCGAACGACATTCTGGCTAGTGACGATGCCCTGGACCTGTGGATGCGGCAGACCGTCGGCACCGCCCGGCATGTCTCCGGCACCTGCAAGATGGGACCGGACGAGGATCCGATGGCGGTCGTCGACCAATACTGCCGGGTCAAGGGCATCGGCGGGTTATGGGTGGCCGATGCGTCGGTGATGCCGCGCATCCCGCGATCGGGTGGTGCCCATGCGACGGTAATCATGATAGGTGAACGTGTCGTCGACTGGATCGCTGCGGGCTGACCGCGCCTTCGCTTGCCGAGATAGGAGTGTGCAATGGACGTAACACCCGCATCCCCCGGCTGCCTGTCTGGTATTCGGGTGCTCGACCTGACGCAATTCGAGGCTGGGACGACGTGCACCGAGGCCTTGGCCTGGATGGGCGCCGACATCGCCAAAGTTGAGCCGCCGCGCGGCGAAGCAGGCCGCACCGGGTTTGGCGATGCGTTCTATTTCATGATGTACAACGCCAACAAGCGCTCGCTCACGGTCAATCTGAAATCGGAGCGGGGCTTGGCGCTGGTCAAGGAGATGGTGAAGAAGGCCGATGTCTTCACCGAGAATTTCGCGCCCGGCGCGGTCGAGCGGCTGGGGCTCGGTTATGATGTCGTGAGCCAGATCAACCCCGCGATCATCTATGCGCAGGTCAAGGGTTTCGGCACCGGCAGCCCTTACGAGAACGGTCTCTCATTCGACCCGATCGCGCAGGCCGCGGGCGGCGCGATGAGCGTCACTGGCGAGAAGGACGGGAGACCCATAAAGCCCGGCCCGACGATCGGCGACACCGGCACGGGCATGCTGATGGCGTTCTCGATCGTCAGCGCGCTCTTCGACCGGGCGCGCACCGGCAAGGGCAGGCGACTGCAGGTGGCGATGCAGGATTCGGTCATGCATTACAGCCGCGGCATGTTCATCACCCACGCGCGCACCGGCAAGGCGGCGCCGCGCCGGCCGCCCAGCAACAACCCGCCCGGCGGGACTTATCCGTGCAAGCCCGGCGGCCCCAACGACTACGTCTACATGATGACGAGCCGCGCCAACCCCGAGCATTGGCCGCGCCTTTTGAAGCTGATCGGACGCGAGGAGCTGATCGGCGACCCGCGCTACGACACCCCCGATGCGCGCCTCCAGTGCGAAGCGGAGGTCGAGGAGATGATCACCCAATGGACGATGCAGCGCACCAAGCATGAGGCGATGGCGCAATTGAGCGCGGTCGGCGTCCCCGCGGGCGCGGTCCTCGATTCGATGGACCTCGTCAACGAACCGAGCTTCCGGGCGCGCGGCATCCTGCAAACGATGACGCATGGCGAACGCAAGATGACGATGCCGACCTGGCCGGTGCGCTTCGATGGCGTGCCGACCAAGGTCGAATCGGCGCCGCTTCTCGGCGAACACACCGCGGAAGTCCTCTCCGACTGGCTCGGGCTCGACGCCGACGCGGTCGCGGCCCTGCGTCAGGACGGGATCGTCTGAGGCGCTCGCGAGCCTCAGTCCGCGTCTTCCAGCCGCACGCCACGGCCGGACCGTAGGCTCTGCCGCGCCTCTTCGATCCGGCGCAGGAAACGCGGGTCGTTTTCGAGGCGGTAGTCGAACCATTCATCCTCGGAGGCAAAGCCGATAAGCACCCCGGCCGGCTTGCCGTGGCGGGTGATCACAATGTCCTCTTTTTCCGCCTCGCGCAGGAGACGCGAGAAATCGTCCTTGACCTCAGAAAGCGGGACCTGTTTCACCCGGGATCTCCGAATTTCGTGAGCCATGCCTCCACCTCCGACTTAGCGATAATCGCGAGGATTTCGACGGTCATGTTGTGGACATCGTAGAACACTCGAACCTCGCCGACCCGAAGCCGGTACTGCGGCCGGTGCAGACCGCTTAGCCGTTTGATACGGCTGTGGCTAGTCCTTTCCGGTTGATGCCGCAGGTGCGTTTCGAGCGCGGCCCGCACGGCGGCCCGAATATTCGCTTTTAGCGCCCCGAGGTCTTCGACGGCTTTGGGGGCCAGCCTGATATCGAAAGGCATTCTGGCTATAATATGGCCAGATTTGCGTAGCCGTCAAATCGCCCGAAGACCGCTGCCTGCAGTAACGCGTTGAAGGACGAGCTCCGCTACCACGCCGGCTTGGCGCCCCAGGCGAGGAACCCGTCATTCTTGAGGCCGGGTTTACCGTATTGGAGCGGCGCGCCGGAGAGGTCGAGGACATGGCCGCCGGCGGCTTCGAGCACCGCCTGGCCGGCGGCGGTGTCCCATTCCATCGTCGTGCCAAAGCGCGGGTAGAAATCGGCGTCCCCCGCAGCGAGGATGCCGAATTTGAGGGCGCTGCCGCACACCGTGCGCTCGATGATCGCACGATTCTGGAAATATTCGGCGAGGCGGCGGCTGTTCTCGTGACTGCGGCTGTGGACGACGACGAGGCCCTCCGGCGCCGGCGCGCGCGCCCGGATCGGCTCGAAGGCGCCGCCCTCGCGCCGCCGCATCGCGGTGCCCGGACCGTGCGCGGTATAGGTCACCCCGAACGCCGGGCCATGGACGACGCCAAGCACCGGGCGGCCGTCCTCGATGAGGCCGATCAGGACCGAGAACTCGCCATTGCGCGCGACGAATTCCTTTGTCCCGTCGAGCGGGTCAACGAGCCAGAAGCGCGACGCGGGTGACGCAAAGCCGGCTTCCGGCACGGTCTCCTCCGATACCACCGGGATCTCCGGGAACGCCGATGTCAGCATTTGGACGATGATCCGCTCGGAGGCGAAATCGGCTTCGGTCACCGGCGTCTTGTCGTCCTTGTGGGTGACATCGAACGGGTCGGCATAGACCCGCATCACCGCTTCGCCCCCGGCAAGCGCGGCGCGCAGCGCGACATCGAGGAGGGTGTCCGTCATGCCGTGCGTCCTTCGAGACGGCCGCTTTGCGACCTCCTCAGGATGACGTAAGTTTTTGATGTCATGTATAAATCCTTCGTCATCCTGAGGAGTGGGCGCAGCCCGCGTCTCGAAGGACGCACGGCGCCGTTGCAGCCATCGGTCAACCCGCCTTCGCCTCGCGAATCGCACGCCACACGCGTTCCGGGGTCACCGGCATATCGAGATGGTCGATGCCGAGCTCGGCCAGCGCATCGACGACGGCGTTGACAAGGGCCGGCGGGGCGCCGATCGCTCCAGCCTCGCCGGCGCCCTTGACCCCGAGCGGGTTGGTCCGGCACGGCACGACGTTATAGGAAAATTCGAGCGCCGGCAGATCGTCGGCGCGCGGCAGCGCATAGTCCGTCAGCGAGCCGGTGACAAGCTGGCCGCTCTCCTCGTCATAGACGCAGTGCTCGAGCATCGCCTGGCCCACGCCTTGTGCGATGCCGCCATTGACCTGGCCGGCGAGCAACAGCGGATTGATGACGACGCCGAAATCGTCGACGACGAGGTAGCGCAGGATCGCGATATGGCCGGTCTCGGGGTCGATCTCAACCTCACACAGGTGGACGCCATTGGGAAAGGTGGGCGCCGGCGGGGTGAAGTGGCCGCTTTCGGCAAAGCCCGGTTCCATCGCCGGCGGCCATTGCGCCGGGTTGAAGGCGGCGCGCGCCACCGTCTCGATCGTCACCGAGCGGTCGGTGCCCGAAATCGCGAAGACGCCATCGGCGAAAGCGATATCCGCTTTGGCCGCCTCTAGAAGATGCGCGGCGATCTTTTTGCCCTTGAGGATCAGCTTGTCGGCGGCGTGCATGAGGGCAGTGCCGCCGACCGGCAATGAGCGCGACCCGCCGGTGCCGCGGCCAAACCCGATCGCATCGGTGTCGCCTTGCAGCACCCGGATCTTGTCGATGGCCACCCCGAGCTTTTCGGCGGCGAGCTGGGCGTAGGCCGTCTGATGCCCCTGCCCCGAGGATTGGGTGCCCATGAGGAGGGTCAGGGCGCCGGAGGGATCAAAGCGCAACTCGGCGAATTCGTCGGGCGGAAACCCCGATTGCTCGATATAGACTGCGTGGCCCTGCCCGCGATAGCGCCCGCGCGCCCGCGTTTCGGCGCGCCTCGCCCCAAATCCGGCGGTATCGGCGGCGGCGAGCGCGTCATCGAGGTTGCGGGCGAAATCGCCGCTGTCATAGGTGAGGCCGAGTGGGGTCGTGTACGGCATCGCCGCCGGCCTGATGAAATTGCGCCGCCGCAATTCGTCGGCCGCAACCCCGAGGCGGCGCGCGGCAAATTCTATGAGGCGCTCGACCGCATAGGCCGCTTCCGGCCGGCCGGCGCCGCGATAGGCATCGACCGGCACGGTGTGGGTGAAGACGCCCAAGACCGCGACATGGACCGCCGGGAACGCATAGACCGCGCTGTACATGACCGCCCCCGCCGACGTCGGGATCTCCGGCGCGAAATTCGACAGATAAGCCCCCATATTGGCGGTCAATCCGACCCTGAGCCCGAGAAAGCGATAGTCGTCGTCGAGCGCGAGGTCTAGCCGCGCGAGGTTGTCGCGCCCTTGCGTATCGGTCATGAACGCATCCGAGCGGTCGGGGATCCACTTGACCGAACGCCCGAGCTTTTTCGCCGCCCACAGCACCAGGATGTGCTCGGGATAGACAAAGAGCTTCATCCCGAACCCGCCGCCGACATCCGGCGTCACCACCCGGATACGGTTTCGGGGATGTGAAAGATATGCTCGGCCAGGATGTTGCGGACGAAATGCGAGCCCTGGGTCGAACTCCACAGCGTGTAGGCATCCTCCCCCGGGTCGTATTCGCCGATCGCCCCGCGCGGCTCCATCGAGTGGGCGACGACACGGTTGTTGACGAGGCTCAGCATCACATGGTGGCGCGCGCCGACGAGGGCGCGGTCGACCGCGGCCGCGTCGCCGATCTCCCAGTCGAAGCACAAATTCCCGGGGTGCTGGTCCCAGACGGCCGGCTGGCCGGGTAGCAGCGCCTGCCCGGTGCCGACGACGGCCGGCAGCGGCTCGTAATCGACCGCGATCCGCTCGGCTGCGTCCTGCGCGATCGAAGCGGTCTCGGCAACGACCATCGCCACGGTGTCGCCGACATGACGAACGCGATCGATGGCGATCGTCGGCCGCTGCGGCATCGCCATCGGTGATTTGTCGCGGTTGGCGACACCGCTCAGACACGGGATCGTGCCGATGCCGTCACCGGCCAGCTCCGCCCCGGTGAAGACCGCGAGGACGCCCGGACCCGCCGCCGCTTTGGTGTCGATCGCCCGGATCCGGGCATGCGCGTAGGGCGAGCGCAACATCACCGCGTGGGCCTGGCGCGGCCGGTCGATGTCGTCGAGGTAATGGCCGCGCCCGGTCAGAAACCGGCGATCTTCGACGCGGCGAACCGGCTGACCGATGCCGAACTGTGTCATGGCGACCTCCGCACCGGGCGACAAGTTCAACATAAGGGCCGGGGCGGCGGGCGTCCATGCGTGGCGTTATTGACTTTTGGGGCCGCTCGGTGCACCGATCGCGCAATCATTGCCCGGGCGCCAGGGAGGACCACCATGCCGTCGCCGAAAAAGCTGTCGCATCTCGTGCTGCAAACCAACCGCCGCGAACAGATGATCGAGTGGTATTGCACCGTGCTCGGGGCGCAGCTCTTGCACCAGAACAAGATGATCGCCTTTATCAGCTACGACGACGAGCACCACCGGGTCGCCTTTGTCGATCCCGGCCCCCTCGCCGACAAGGCGCCGGCCGAAGGCAAGACCGCGCGCGCCGGGGGCGAGGTCGGCCTCCACCACGTCGCCTTCACGATGGGCTCATTGGACGATCTGGCCGACCAGTACATCCAGCTGAAGGAGAAGGGGATCACGCCGCACCGCTGCGTCAACCACGGCGTCACGACCTCGATGTATTATTACGACCCCGACCGCAACCAGGTCGAGCTGCTGGTCGACAATTTCGAGACCGCGATCGAAGGCCAGAACTACATGCGCCGCCGCTCGGCCACCGACAAAAACCCGGTCGGCATCGACTTCGACCCCGAGGAGCTGGTGAAGAAGATCCACACCGGCCTCAGGCTCGAAGAGCTGCAAAGCATCAACGCCTGAGGCCGCTAGCGGAAATCGGGTCCCTGCGCAGGCAGGGACCCATCCCGCTGCCGCGCGAATGGCTTTTGTCTATCTGCTGTCGAGCAAAGCCTACGGTACACTTTACGTCGGTTCCACCTTCGACCTGCCGCGCCGCATTTTCGAACATAAAACTCGGGTCGTATCGGGCTTCACCGCCAAATACGGCGTTGACCGGCTCGTGTGTATGAAGCCCACGAGACGCTCGAAGGCGCGCTCATCCGCGAACGACAGATCAAGAAGTGGAAGCGGGATTGGAAGATCAACCCTTATCGAGCGGGACAACCCATATTGGCTTGATCTCTCGGCGTCGCTAACGTTGTAAGGCCGGTGCGGATAGCCGAATGGATCCCTGCCTGCGCAGGGATCTGCGTGTGCCGGATGTAAGGCGCCGGATTCTCTATTCTCAATTCACCCGCAGATGGCACGACACGCCGTGGCCGGGGCTCAGTTCGACGAGCTTGGGCGCGTCGACTTTGCAACGGTCGAAGGCGTAGGGGCAGCGGGTGTGGAAGGCGCAGCCGGGGGGCGGGTTGATCGGGCTGGGCACGTCGCCCTGGAGGATGCGCTTTTCGCGCTTCAGTTTCGGGTTGGGCACCGGCACCGCGGATAAGAGCGCCTCGGTATAGGGGTGTTGGGGGTTGGTGAAGAGCGTCTTCTTGTCGGCGTATTCGACGATTTTCCCCAGATACATGACGGCGATGCGGTGGCTGATGTGCTCGACCACCGCCAGATCGTGGGCGATGAACAGATAGGAGAGCCGCTTTTCGCGCTGCAGATCCATCATCAGATTGATGACCTGGGCCTGGATCGAGACGTCGAGGGCGGACACCGGCTCGTCGGCGACGATCAGCTTGGGGTTCAATGCCAGCGCTCGGGCGATCGAGATGCGTTGCCGCTGGCCGCCCGAGAATTCGTGCGGGAAGGCATCCATCTGGCTGCGCCGAAGACCGACCTGGTCAAACAGCTCGCCGACGATCCCGGCCTTTTCCTGGCCGTGCGCGATGTCGTGCACCTGCAAGGGCTCGCCGACGATGTCGCCGGCGGACATGCGCGGGTTTAACGATGAGAACGGGTCCTGGAAGATGATCTGCATCTGGCGGCGATAGGGCCGCATCTCGGATTTACCGAGCCGGGTCACATCGTGCCCGTCGAGCCGGATCGCGCCGGCGGTCGGCTCGATCAGGCGCAGGACCGTGCGCGCCACGGTCGACTTGCCGCAGCCCGATTCGCCGACCAGGCCCAAGGTCTCGCCCTCGCCAATCCAAAAGGTTACATCGTCGACCGCATAGACCTGGCCGATGGTGCGCCGCAAGACCCCCCTCTTGACCGGGAAATGCTTTTTCAGATGTTCGACCTCGAGCACCGGCGCGCGGTTGTCGCCGGCACCCGGGCTGGCCGGCTCAGCCATAAAGCCGCTCGGAATGCCAGCAGGCCGCCCAGTGACCCGGGCGCTTCTGCTCGTAGGGCGGTGAGAGCGAGCGGCAGCGCTCGTCGGCAAAGGCGCAGCGCGGCGCAAACGAACAGCCGGGCGGCAGATTGGTCAAGGCCGGCACCAACCCGGGAATTTCCTTCAGCCGTCCATTGGCGGCGACGCCAGCCTCGCCGCCAATGACCGCCAGCTGAGGGATCGAGGCGAGAAGGCCATGCGTGTAGGGGTGCAACGGCGCCTCGAACAATTCTTCGACGTTGGCCTCTTCGACCTTCTTGCCGGCATACATGACGATGACGTGTTGCGCGGTTTCGGCGACGACGGCGAGGTCATGGGTGATGAGGACGACCGCCGTGCCGAGCTTTTTCTGCAAATCGAGGATGAGGTCGAGGATCTGCGCCTGGATCGTCACATCGAGCGCGGTCGTCGGCTCGTCGGCGATAAGGACGCGCGGGTTGCATGCCAGCGCCATCGCGATCATCGCGCGCTGCCGCATGCCGCCCGACAATTGATGCGGATACTCCTTGGCGCGCTGTGCCGGCTCGGGGATGCGCACGAGGCGCAGCATGTCGACGGCCTTTTCCGCGGCCTCGGCCTTGGAGAGATCCTGATGGAGGCGGATTGTTTCGCTGATCTGAGCGCCGATCGTCATGACCGGGTTCAATGAGGTCATCGGCTCCTGGAAGATCATCGAGATCTCGTTGCCGCGGATCTCGCGCATCTCGGCTTCGTCGAGCTTCACCAGATCCTTGCCGTCGATCTTGATCGAGCCCGAGAAGATGCGCCCGGGCGGGTTGGGTACGAGGCGCAACAAGGACAGCGCCGTCATCGTCTTGCCGCAGCCACTTTCGCCGACGATCGCCAATGTGTCGCCGCGCCGCACCGCGAACGAGACATCGTCGACCGCCTTGACGACGCCGAGCCGGGTGAACAGGTAGGTCCGCAAGCCCTCGACCTCGAGCACCGTCTCGGCATTGTGGCCGGGGCGCGTCAGCGGCGTGTAGTCCGTGGGCTTTGCCTCGCTCCCCGTCGCCACCTGACCCCCCTCCATCGATGCCCGGCTGGCCTCTCTCAACTGCGCTGCCGGGGATCGAGCAGATCGCGCAGCGCGTCGCCCAGGAGGTTGGTGCCGAACACCACGACGCTGATCGCCGCACCCGGAAAGATCACCAGCCAGGGCGCGGTGCGCACATATTCGGCGGCCGATTCCGACAGCATCCGGCCCCAGGACGGGTGCGGCTCGGGGACGCCGAGGCCGAGGAAGGAGAGCGTCGCTTCGATGAGGATCGTTGCGCCGACCTGGGCGGTCGCCAGCACGATGAACGGGGCGAGCGTGTTGGGCAACACATGCCGGATCATGATGCGCCGCTCGCTCATGCCGATCGCCTTCGCCGCCTCGACGAACGGCTGCTCGCGCAAGCTGAGCGTCGTGGCGCGGATGACGCGCGCGACCGACGGCACCAGCACAAAGGCGATCGCGAAGATCGTGTTCTGCAGCGAGGGACCGAGCGCCGCCGCCATGATGATCGCCATGACCAACAGTGGCAGCGCCTGCATCATTTCGAGGAAGCGCTGGGTTATGAGGTCGAACCAGCCGAGCAGATAGCCCGACAGGAGCCCGAGCGTGATCCCGATCGTGGTGCCGAGCAGCATCGAGCCGGTGGCCACCGCGAGCGAGATGCGCGCCCCATAAACGATCCGGCTGTAGAGGTCGCGGCCCATGAAGTCGCAGCCCAGCCAGTGCGTCGCGCTCGGCCGCGCCAGCGAGGCTGCGGCGTTGGTCGACAGCGGATCGTAGATCGTGATGTAGGGCGCAAACGCTGCAGCGAACAGAAAGATCGCCATGATGACCGCACCGGCCGCGCCGAGCGGATAGCGCCGGATGAAGAAGCCGACGGCGCCCCGGCGGCTTTTTACATTGGCGCCGGCCGCGCTCAGTTCGGCTTGGAAATCGACCGTGCTCACTCTGGGGTCTCCCGATCGGCGGCCATCTGCCTAATCTAGTCGGCGTATTTGATCCGCGGATCCAAATAGGCGTACAGCATATCGACGATGAAATTGATCGTGACGACGACCACCGCGATGAACATCACGAGGTTTTGAACCATCGGATAATCGCGCCAGCGCACCGCCTCGACGAGAAAGCGCGCGACGCCGGGAATGTTGAACACGGTCTCGGTGACGATCAGCCCGCCCAAGAGAATGCCGGCTTCGAGCCCAATGACGGTGATCACCGGCAGCATCGCGTTCTTCAGCGCGTGGTAGTAATTGATCGTCATCTCGGAGGCGCCCTTCGAGCGGGCGGTGCGGATATAATCCTGGCGCAGCACCTCCAGCATCGAGGAGCGGGTCAGCCGCGTCAGAAACGCCGAACTGCGGAATCCGACCGCCGCCGCCGGAACGCTGTACATCTCTAAGGTGGCCCAAAAGCCGGAGGGCTCGGAGCTATAGATCGGGATCGTGCCGAACCACGCGACGAAAGCCATCAGGATCAATAGGCCCAGCCAAAACGCCGGCAGCGCCAGCCCCGACAGGCTGAGCACCCGCAAGGTGTAGTCGAGCCAGCTATCCTGGCGCACTGCGCTCAAGACGCCGAGCGGCACGCCGATCAACACCGCGAAGGTCAGCGCCAGGCCCGCCAGCCGCGCCGTGATCGGGATCCTGGGCGCGATCTCCTCGATCGCCGGCCGCTCGGTCTGGTAGGAATAGCCGAGGTCGCCCTTCAACAACCCGCCGACCCACACCGCGTATTGCACCGGGATCGGCTTATCGAGCCCCAGATCCTTTTCGATCCGCGCCTTGTCGGCCGGATCGACGAACCCCCCGGCATCGAACAGAATGTCGGCGATGTTGCCTGGGGTCAGCCGGAGCAGCACGAAGATCAGCATCGAAATGCCGACCAGCGTTACCAGCATCAAGCCGAAACGCCGCACCACGTAGGCTCCCAACCCCGTCCTCCCGATCCACCGAGGCGCGTCCGGCGCGCGTTTGTTTGCGTCTGAATGGTGGCCCCACTGACCCTAGCACGTCGCGCGGCAGCGGTCGATCCGCCCGCCGGGCCCGCCCGGAATCGGCTATTTGTCGAGCCAGACGTCCTCCATCCGCCAGCCGTTGGGGGTTGAGGAGCATAGCCGGCTGGCGCCACGCCGGTATGTCGCGCGGGCGGCCGCAACGCGCATTTTGCCGCCCGCTGCCCCGCCCTTCGGTTATCCTGATGGCAAAGTCGTGCAGGAGCCTGGCGTGAAAGCAATCCTTTGCCGCGAATGGGGCGGCCCCAAGACCTTGCGGCTCGACGAGGCGGTGCGCCCGCCGCTGCGCCCCAATGAGGCGCGCATCCGGGTCCGTGCCTGCGGCGTCAACTTCGCCGACACGCTGATGATCGCCGGCAAATACCAGGTGCGGCCCGAGTTCCCGTTCACCCCGGGGCTTGAAGCCGCCGGCGAAATCGTCGAATTGGGCGCCGAGGTGCACCACCTCCACCCTGGCCAGCGCGTCCTCGCGGTGCTGCGTTTCGGCGGCGGCTATGCCGAGGAGATCGCCCTCAACGCCGATGCGGTCGTGCCGATCCCGGACGCCATCGATTTCGTCACCGCCGCGGCCTTTCCGGTGGCCTACGGCACCGCGCATTTCGCGCTGACCCATCGCGGTCATCTCGCAAAGGGCGAGACGCTCCTCGTCCTCGGCGCCGCCGGCGGCGTGGGGCTCGCCACGGTCGAAGTCGGCAAGGAGCTCGGCGCCCGGGTCATCGCCGCTGCCGGCGGACCGGACAAGCTCGCGGTCGCGCGCGCCCATGGCGCTGACGAAGTGATCGACTACCGAACCGAGAGCATCCGCGACCGGGTGCGCGAATTGACCGGCGGGCTTGGCGCCGACGTCGTCTTCGATCCGGTCGGGGGCGACGGGTTCGACCAAGCCTTGCGTGCGGTCAATTGGGAAGCGCGGATGCTGGTCATCGGCTTTGCTGCGGGCCGCATCCAGGCGGTGCCGGCGAACCTCATCCTGGTGAAAAACATCTCGGTGATCGGCGTCGTCTGGGGCGCCCAGGCCGCGCGCGACCCGGTCCTCGTCAGCCGCAACCTCGCGCTTCTCCTGCGCTGGTGGGAGGCCGGGCGGCTGAAGCCGGTGGTCGCGAAAACCTTCCCGCTGGCCGAAGCCGGCGCGGCGATGGAGGCGCTGCTGTCGCGCCGCCACGCCGGCAAGATCGTGCTGGAGGTGATGTGAACGAAGGCGACGAACTGGCGAGGGCGCGCGCCCGTCTCGCCGAGATCGACCGCGAACTGGAGCGCCTCCAGGCCCAGCACGATCTGGCGATGTCGCGCTTCCGGTTCGACGAGGCGAACGCGCTGCAGCGCCGGATCGGGAGGCTCGACGACGAGCGGCGGGCGGTGGGCGCGGCGCTGCCGCCGCTCAAGCTCACCGCGGAAGCGCCGCGCGGCGGTGTCCCCATCAAAATTCCGCCGCGGCAGGCCTTGCGAGCGAGGCGGCGGCGATAATTAGATCCGCGATACAGGCGGCGCAAATCGAACGGCACCAGCCGGCCGCTTCGCCAGCACCCGCGGCCACCTCAGATCCGCGACCTTCGGCGATTTCGCCGGCCGCACGAAGTCTAATATACGGGCGTTCCCGGCTCTGGGCTAATACATTGCGCCGAATTAAGTGCACGTGCCGGCACCAGCTGAGGAATATCTGCAGGAGCCTTATAGTCCCCCATAAAGCCATTATATTCAGGTTCGCTGAACAGGCGCCATGTACCGTAAACAACTTTCACCGAGGTCGTTACATTATTCCAGGCTTTAGCCAGGTCCGGGGTATTTCCCCTCACGGGAAGGCCGTAGCCTTGTAAATTGGGCGCCGAATAGAGATACATAAGGCAACCGGGACCATTATATACGTTTCTTTGGGGGTAACAGGCCGCGGTCGACAACGCGACGCCAATCGCCATCGTGCATTGAGTGAGGGTCTTAATTCGCATCTGGCCCGCTCCCATCGGTATTCGCGAGTTAGGCTAACAGGATATCGCGGCCGCGGCTAGCTTTCGGCCCCATATCGATTCAGCCCGGGAAGCTGCGCGAACCCGGCGCAGCAGCGTGCGCTACACCAGGCGTTCGCTTGCGCGTTCCAGCCCGGGGCGGAAGGCGGGGTCGGCAACCGCGATCAGCGCGCCGGCGCGCTCGGCGAGAGTGCGGCCCTTGAGTTCGGCGATGCCATGTTCGGTGACGACGCAATCGGCGTCGGCCCGCGGCGTCGTCACCACCCCGTCGGCGAGCCGGGCGACGATCCTCGAGTGCGCCCGATCGCGGCTCGTCGATGGCAGCGCGATGATCGAGCGGCCTTCCGGCGCCCGGGTGGCGGCGCGCACGAAATCCATTTGCCCTCCGGTGAGGCCGACCGAATGACCCGCCAGCGTCTCGGCGTTGACCTGCCCGGTCAGGTCGATTTCGAGCGCCGAGTTGATCGCGACGAAGCGCCGGAATTGGCCCAGCACCAGTGCATCATGGGTGTAGCGCGGCGGGCGGATTTCGATCCGCGGGTTGCGGTCAGCAAAGCTGTAAAGCCGGCGCGTCCCCATCAGCATCAGCGTGACGGTGAGCCCGACATCGATTTCCTTGTGGCGGTTGGTGACGACGCCGCTTTGCATCAAGTCGGCGACCCCATCGCCGATCGCGCCGGAATGGATGCCGAGGCCGTGTTTTTGCCCGAGCGCAGCGGTCACCGCCTCGGGGATGAGGCCGATCCCGAGTTCTAGCGTCGCGCGGTCGGGAATGAGCGTCGCGACATGCGCCGCGATCGCGCGCTCGACCGGGCCGATGCTGCGCGCCGGCAGTTCAAGCGGCGGGTGGGTGGCGGGAACCAGGATATTGATGAGCCCGCCGTCGATCAGCGTGTCGCCCGAGGTCCACGGCAATGCCGGGTTGAGCTGGGCGATGACGAGCCGCGCCCCGGCGATCGCCTCGCGCAGGCATTCGATGCCGAGCCCAGCGTTGTAATTGCCCGCTCGATCGGGGCCGCTCACCTGCAACAGCACGACATCGACGCGCGGATGGCCCTCGCTGATGAGCCTGCTGAGGCCCGAGATGTTGGCCGGGATGACGCCGCCGGCGTCGTGCGCGAAAAACCGCCGTCCGGCGCCGCCGCCGCCCAAGGCGCTCACCGTCACATTGGGATGATCGGCGGCGAAATCGCCGGCGAAGGTCAGGGCGAAGAACAGGCGAAACGGCGGGCAGCGCGGCGCCTGGGCATCGAGCAGGCGGGTCAGAAACACCGGCTCGGCGGTGGCCTGCGCCCAGAACACCGTATCGCCATCGTGGATCAACTGGGCGAAGTCGAGCGCCTCGGGGGCGAGGGTCGCCGGCGTTTTCATGCCGGGCCGGTCTGTGCCTTCAACGCCGCCAGCTCGCGGCGCAGCGTGCGGACCTCTTCGAAGCGGGCCGTCGCGTCGCGCAGGAAAGCGGCGATGCCGATCAGAGTCCCGGAGGGATCGCGCAACGGCAGGATCGTGAACTCGACCGAGATCTGCCGCCCGTCCTTGTGCTGCGCCGGGACCGCGAGGAGCGCCCCTTCGCCATAGCAGCTGGCGCGCCCCTGCATCACCTCGCCGTAACCCTCCCAATGGCGCCCGCGCAGCCGTTCGGGGATGATCAGATCGAGGCTCGCCCCGAGCGCCTCCGCTTCACTGTACCCGAAGATCCGCGTTGCCGAAGCATTCCAAAACCCGATGACCCCGCGTGCGTCCGCGTAGATGATCGCGTCGGGACAATCGCCGGCGAGCCGATCGAGAAAATCGCTGGGCAATGCTTTTGGTTGCATCGCGCGCCTCCCTGCCTGTCGCCAGTTCCTTATTGCTACACCACCGCGACGATGCCGAACAGCGCCGCGCCGGTGAGGAGGAGCGGCACCGGGTGGAGGCGCGGCCAGCATAAGAGTGCCGCGGTGGTGACGAGCGCCGCGGCCCAGACCGGCCATCCCGAGGGCGAGGCGCGCAAGACGACGATCCCGCCGGAGAGGAAGAGCCCGGCGGCAATCGGCGCGAGGCCGCGCTCGATCGCGGTGTGCCAGGGCGACCCGCGCCACCGCCCCCATACTCGCGCCGCGGCGAAGACGAGGAGCGCCGAGGGCAGGTAGAAGGCCACGGTCGCCGCGAGCGCACCCGGGAGCCCGGCGACCTTCCAGCCGATCAGCGTCGCCAGCATCGAGCCCGGCCCCGGGGTCGCGCGCGACAGCGCGAACAGATCAGCGAATTCGCGCTCGCTGGTCCAGTGGTGCACCGCGATCGATTGCTGCGCGATGTCGGCGATGACGGCATTGCCGCCGCCGAACGAGAGGAGCGACAACGGTGCGAAGACGAGGCCGAGCGCGATGAGGCCGCCGGAACCCTCGCTCATGTCAGCGCCCGCTCATGTCAAGGGCGGCGCGGTGCGACGAACGCGAGCGCGATGCCGAGCGGCGCCAAGACGGCGACGACCGGAAGCATCGGCCAGCGCATGACCCCAACCCCGAGCACCGTCGCCGCGGCGAGCGCGAGCCCCACCGGGCCGGGCCGGCTCTGCGTCATGCTGTGGAGGCCGGTGGCAAAGGTCAGCCCGATGACCGCGGCCGCGACGCCATCGAGCATCGCGTGCACGATCCGGTGCTCACCGAGCCCGGCATAGAGGGCGCCGATCGTCAGCACGATCACGAACGGCAGCGAGAGGAGGCCAATGAGCGCGACAATCGCGCCGGCGGCGCCGTGCAGCCGCTGCCCGGTTTGCACCGTCAGCTTGATCCCGATCGACCCGGGGATTGCCTGCCCCAGCGCCAGATCTGCAAGGAACGTCGGCTCGTCGATCCAGCGCCGCTTCACCACCATCTCGCGGTAGAGATATCCGGCGGTGCCGCCGCCAAAGCTGGTGCCCCCAAGCCAAACAAACGCCACGAAGATCCGGGCGAGGCCGATCGCTAGGGGCGACGCATCGCGGGGATCGGACCCGGGATTAAGCAAGCCGGCCGAGGGCTGGCTGGAGGGCGCTCGAAACACGGGCGTCGCTGCGCTCAACAGTCCTCGTTATCGTCCTCCGCGCCTAGGCCATCGCTTCTTCGGCGGCGGGCACGCGCTTTACCTCGTGCGCCTGCAGGCGCGGCAGGACCTCGCGGGCGAAGCGCTCGATCTGCGCCATGTAGAGATCGTGCGGCAAGGCCCCGCGGTTGATCGCCAACTGAACCTGGTTGGCGCCGGCGCTTTCGGCGGCCTCGATAATCCGCTCGGCGACCTCGCCGGCGGGGCCCATCGGCATTCCTTCGGCCTGCTCGGCGAGCTGGGCCATCGTCAGGTTGCGGAATTCGGAGCGCAGATTGGCGGCGGCGCGCAGGTTTTCCGGCCGCACATAATCGGTCGAGGATTGCGTCGTATAGCCGCTCTCGCGCTGCTTTTCAGTCTCGATGAAGTTGCCGTGGCTAAAGAGCGTGCGGTTGAAATAGAGGATGTGCGGGCCGTATTCCTTGAGCGCCTGGGCTTTGGTGTCGGCGACATAGGCGGTGATGCCGAGCGAGAGGTGGTCCGGGGTGATGCGGTGGCCGTTTTGCGCCAGGCACTTGGCATAATAGCGTATGATGTCGTCGCGCAGGCCCTTATGGCGGCCGAGCCCCGGGGTGATCGGCAGGTTGTGGCGGGCGGCGAACTCGATCGATTCCTTGCTGCCGACGATCGGCACCCAGATCGGCGGACGCGGCTGTTGCACCGGGCGCGGCCACAGCGCGACATCGTGATAGGACCAATATTTGCCCTCGTAGTTGAACACCTCCTCGGTCCAGGCCCGGGTGATGATGTCGTAGGCCTCTTCAAACCGCCCGCGCGACTCGGCCAATGGCACGTTGTGCACCTGGTATTCGCGCAGGATGCCGCGGGCAAAGCCGGAGATGAGCCGCCCGTTCGACAGGCAGTCGATCATCGCCAGTTCTTCGGCCAGACGCAGCGGCTCGTGCAACGGCAAGAGATTGCCGTAGATCAAGAGTTTGAGCCGCTTGGTGCGCTGTGCGGCGGCGGCGGCCATCAGGTTCGGGCTGTTCATCAACCCATAGGGCGAGCAATGGTGCTCGTTGAAGCCGACCCCGTCATAGCCGAGCCGGTCGAGCGCCTCCCAGGCGTCGAGATGCTGTTCATAGGTGCGCACCGCGGTCCCGGCATCGAAATGCCGCCTGGCCAGCGGGTAGGGGAGCTCTTGGCTGCCGGCAGCCTTCAGATGGTCGAGATTGGCGTCATAGGCGAGGAGATCGAAGACAAAGACTTTCATGCGGCCTCTCCAGCCGGTACCGAGGTGTCCGGCGGCGTGCGCAGAGCGAGTAGCGCTGTCGCCACCGCCGCGATCGCCGCAAATACACAGGCGCTCAGAAACACATGCCGCGGCGCCATCCCATGCGACAGGAGGAAGCCGCCGAGCGGCGCGGCGGCGATCCCGCCCATGCGCCCGATGCCGAGCGCCCAGCCGATGCCGCTGGTGCGCATGCGCGCCGGATAGAGCGCGCCGCACGCCGCATTGGCGCCGGTCTGGCTGCCGATGATCGTCGTGCCGGACAGAAAAACCACCGCCAACAGGATCAGGTACGGCATCGCCGCCAGCGCGATCAGCGCGATGAACACGATGCCGACGGCGTAATGCAAGGCCAGGGCGCGCTGCGGGCCAAAGCGGTCGATCAGATAGCCGAGATAGAGGACCGCAGCGATCGCGCCCAAGGCGTGGAGGCTAGTGGCAAAAACCGCCTCGGGCGGGGTCAGCCCGGTCAGGTGCAGGATCTCGGGAAGCCAGAAGACGAACAGGTAGAGATTAATGAGGCTGCAGAAGAAGATGATCCACAACAGCACCGTCGCCAGCGCGTAGCCCTCGCCGAACAGCATCCTGATCGGGTTGCTGCGGGCGAGGTCGAGACCCGGCAGCTCGGTCTGTCCGGGCACGATGTCGAGGCGCTCCAATAACGCGCGATGGCGCGGCGAGAGGTTTGTTTTCGCGGCGAGAAAGCGCGGCGATTCAGGCAGCCACAGCGCCGTCACCAACAACAGCGCGAGCGGAAAGACGCCGCCGATGACAAAGATGATCGGCCAGCCGTAACCCAGGTGCAGCAGCAGGGCGACGACCTGGCCGCCGAGAAAGCCGCCGAGCGGCGCGCCGGTGAAGGTCACCATGATCATCGTCGCGCGCAGGCGCTGCGGCGTGTAGTCGCCCATCAGCGCGGTCGTCCCGGTAAACCCGCCGGCGATCCCGAGCCCGGTGAAAAAGCGCGTTGCAGCGAGAAATCCGAGCGCGGGGGCAAAGGCGCTCGCCAGCGACGCCAGGCCAAAGATCGTGACGCTGACCAGGAGCAGCGGCTTCCTGCCAAAGCGGTCGCCGAATGGGCCGGACACCAGCGCCCCCGCCATGACGCCGAGATTGGACCACAGGAAGGCCAGCGCGAACGCCGAGGGCGCGATGTTCCAGGCGTGGGTCAGCGAGGGCACCGCCCAGCCGATCGACCCGACATCGTAGCCGTCGCACATCTGGATGAGCGTACAGATCGCCGCCACGCGGATCTGCAAACCGCCGATCGGCTGGTTTTCGAGCGTGGCTTCGGTTGCCGACAAGGACGCCTCTGCCATCTCCGCCTCCCTTCACATCCCCGAGCCGTGTTGCATTTCGCCGGCGGCTGCGCGAGCCTCGCCGGCACTCTGGAGGCTGGGGCTTAGTTCTGCGCATTGATGTACGGGTAGCGCAGCGTTCCGGTCTTTTCCGTGTCCGGCCACAGGATCGGCTCGGTCTGCGAGGTCTCGAACTGCTCCATCCCGTTGCCTTTGACGCCCCGGAACTGCACTTCCAGAACGCGCGGCTTCGCCCATTCGCCGTTCGGCCCAAACCTGACATCGCCGACCACGGTCTTAAAATTATGACTGCGCAAATAATCGGCGAGCTTGGCTTCATCGAGGCTTTTTGTCGCTTCGATCGCCTGCTGCAGCACCTGCATGCGGGCATAGGAAAATGGCGGCACGTAATAGCCGAGCAGATCGATCTGCTCACCCGGCGCCTTGGCCTGGTATTCCTTAAGAAACGCCCTGGCCTCGGGCGAGGCGAATTTGGCCCAAGGAAGCCAAGCGTCGAAGTCGACGATGCCGTTCAGCAGCGGGCCGAGCTGGGTCTTGACCGAGGTGGTCTGCACCCCGACCATGCCCCCGCCGAACAATTGCGCCTTAAGTCCGATCTCACGCGCGGCATGCACCATGCCGACCGTGTCCGGGGGGTAGGAGCAGACCAGCACGAGATCCGCTTTTGCCGCGCCGATCGCGCGCGCGATCGGCGTATAGTCGATTGTCGCCGGCGGATAGGACTGGTCGTAGACGATCTTCAAATCGGCGCGCTTGGCCAAGGCGCGGGCGCCATCCATCGCGTTCTTCGAGAATTCCGCGTCCGCGCCGACGATCGCGATCGTCTTTGGCTTGGTGGGGAGCATTTCGGCGACCCGGAAGAACCCCTCGGTGAGGCTCTCCTTCGGGTGCGGCCCGCCCGTGGCAACCATCGAGAAATAGCGGTCGTAGTGGAACTCGCTGTTCACATCGAGCGCGAACAGTGAGAGGAACATCAATTTGCGGCCGACAACCAGCGGCATCGCCGGCGCGACCAGGTTGGTGCCGAACCCGCCGAGCAGCAAGTCGACTTTGTCGACATCGATGAGTTTGGTGATGATTCCAGGCACCTGCGCGGGATTGCTTTGGTCGTCATAGTAGACGAACTCGACCGGGCGTTCGAGCAGGCCGCCCTCCTTGTTGACGGTGTCCCGCCAGATCTGCATCGCCAGCATTGCCGCCTTGCCGTTGGCCGCAATGCCGCCGGTCAGCGATATGTCGAAGCCGATCGTCAGCGGCTCGGCGGCGCGCAGCTGCGGCCCGATCGGCAGGAAAGCCGCGGCGGCGAGCAGGATGGCCAGACGATAACGCATAGAGCGCAAGGCCCGAGACATCTGATTTCCTCCCCCAGGATTGTTGCACCCGACCATTGCGCGGGCGATCCCTCGACGCATTAGACGCATTAGACGCATTATAGGAGAAGCCGCCAACCCGTCGCAATCTGGCTCCGACCGACGCCCTGGACCGGTTGCCTCGTTGCATTTCGCCGCCAGCTGCGCAAGCCTCCGATCGTCCCTCACACGCGGAGCCCCAGCCGATGACCACTCGCCCGCCCGCCGAAATCGGCATGTCATTGGACGAAGTTGACACGCCTGCGCTGGTGATCGACCTCGACGCTTTCGAACGCAACCTGCGCCGCCTTGCCGACCGGGTGGCTAAAACCGGGGTGCGGCTGCGCCCGCACGCCAAGACCCATAAATGCCCGGTCATCGCCCTGAAACAGATCGAACTGGGCGCGGTCGGGGTGTGCGTGCAGAAGGTCAGCGAAGCCGAGGCGATGGTCTATGGCGGGGTGCGCGATGTCCTCGTCACCAACGAGATCGTCGGCCGGCAAAAGCTGCGCCACCTGTTGGC
>DASYZD010000348.1:0-1570 GCA_035946655.1 Allostellaceae bacterium
GGTCGGCGCGGATGACCCCGGCTGCCGAGCGTTCGCGGTAGAGCGCGGCCGGCCCCGACCCGCCGAAGGAAGCGTAGCGAGGGTTGGCGTCGGGGGGCCCCGGGGTGGGAAGATCGACCGGCATTCGGCGCACGCGATGTGGAAACAAGCGCGTCCCCCAGCAATCCGATTGGGGGGCCGCGGCCCCGGTCTACTTCAGCTGTAACGGGAAAGGCAACACCGCCAGGGTTTCAGCCGGGCGCCTCCGGGCGTAATCTGTCGCCCGCCACAGAGGTTTGCACAGGTAATGCGATGCCCCGTTACGCCCTGCTCGTCGCGCTCGGGCTGGCCTGCTGCACGGCGTTCGATACCGGTCAGGAGGCCGCGCCGGGCTCAGGGGAAATGTCGGGCTGGCGGCTTGTCTCGGGCCAGGCGCCGAGCCGTGCCGAGTATGTGGCGATGGTCGCGGCCTGCCAGGATGGAGCGGTGCGGCGCGTGGCGGCGGCGCCGCTCGATTCCTGCCTCGCCGATCTCGGCCTCAACCGGGCACAATAACCGGGCACCCCGCCCCAACCCTCCCCCTGCGTGGGAGGGAAGGGTGGGGGCTGGCCAGCTCTACTTCAGGTGCTTCTTCATGAAATCCACGACCGCGGCGTGGGTCGTGTCGGTATTGCGCTTGGCGTTGTCGAAATAGGCGATCTCGATGTCGCCGCCGGCCTTGCGGTAATTGCTGACAAAGCGCTCCGGCTCGTTGCCGGGGAAGCCGCCGTCGGGGTCGTGGTAATCATGGACTTCGTCCGGCCGGCCCTGATGCCACAGCGCCGGCGGCATCACCACCTTCTCGCCACGCTCGAGGATCAGCATCGGGTTGCCCTCGATCATCTCGGCTTCGGTGTGCCAGTAGGTGTCGTGCTTTTCCTTCATGCCGATCGTGAATTGCGGCGGGTTGGCCTCCTTCGAGCGGCGGATCGCATTGCGATAGCGCGACAAGGGGTTGATCACCGGCCACTGCATGACGACACCCTTGACGCTGGCGTCGACCCCAGAGGGGCCGGGGATCGCGGCATAGCGCTTGTCGCCCGGCCGCATCGCCACCAGCATCGCCAGATGCCCGCCGGAGGAGGCGCCGCCGATCACGACCTTGCCGGGGTCGATCTTCAAGTCCTTGGCGTGGGCCTTGGTCCAGCGGATGCCGTAATTGATGTCCTGGAGCGAAGTCGGATAGCCGTCCGCCGCATGGCGGAAATTCAACGTCACCATGACCGTGCCGCGCTGCGCCAGGTATTCGCCAAGGCCGGTGCGGTCGGCGAGGTCGCCATTGTTCCAGGCGCCGCCGTGCAGGTCGATATAGCAGGGGAACGGCCCGGCGCCTTCCGGCTTGAACACGCGCGCCATGATCTGGCGCTCGCCATGCTTCACATAGCAGACGTTTTCGGTGGTGAACTGCGGCATCGTCTATGGTCCTCCCTCAGCGGGGACACCGCGCTTGCCGGCGCCGCCGCCATCGCGTGATTGCGTTCCTCAACCTAACCCGCGCGCGGCGGGGGTACCAATGCGAAAAATGCGACCGCGGCCAGCCCGATCACGCTCT
>DASYZD010000349.1:0-6074 GCA_035946655.1 Allostellaceae bacterium
CAGTATTGGCTGCCGGCGGCGATGTCGAAGGAGCTGGAGCGCGACGGCCCGCCGCTGCGGCTGATGCTGCTGGGCGAGCGGCTGATCGCCTTCCGCGATACAGAGGGCCGGGTCGGCGTCATGGACCATCGCTGCCCGCACCGCTGCGCTTCCTTGTTCCTCGGGCGCAACGAGGAAAACGGGATACGCTGCGTCTACCACGGCTGGAAATACGACGTGGCCGGCAATTGCATCGACACGCCCAACCTCGCCGACCCGGACTTCAAGAACCGGATCAAGGCCAAGGCCTACCGGACGATCGAGCGCAACGGGCTCGTCTGGGTCTATATGGGCGCGCGCAAAAAGGCCCCGCCGCTGCCCGAAATCGAGGCGACGCTCCTCCCCGAGAGCGACGTCACGATCAGTTTCGTGCAGCGCGAATGCAACTGGTTGCAGGCCTTGGAAGGCGATATCGACACGTCGCATTTCGGCTTCCTGCATGCCGGTTCGGTCGCTCCCGAGGATGTGCCGGACGATTCGCTGTTCTGGCATACGGTCGCCAACCGCGCCCCCGACTACCATGTCGCCGACACCGAATGCGGCACGATGTACGCCGCCTATCGCGAGGCGGCGCCGGGCCGGACCTATTGGCGCTTTGCCAATTTCATGCTGCCGTTCTGGACCCAGACCCCGCAGGGCAAGTTCACCGAGCACCTGCACAACCGCGCGTGGGTGCCGATGGACGACACCCACACGATGTTCGTCAGCCTGACCTGGCGGCGCCAGCCGCCCTCGATCGGCCCGATGAAGAACGGCCGGATGATGCCGGGCTTCACCCGCGCCTTCGACTATCTGCCGAACACCAGCGACTGGCACGGCCGCTGGCGGCTCGCCGGCGGACCCTCGAACGACTGGATGGTCGACCGCGAGGCGCAAAAGATCGGCGGCAACTACACCGGGATCACCGGCATCCACGCGCAGGACCAGGCGGTGACCGAGAGCATGGGCGCGATTACCGACCATCTCTTCGAGCATATGGCGCCTTCTGACCGGATGATCATGGCGACGCGGCGGCGCCTCCTAAAGGCGGCGCGGGCGCTGGCCAAGGACAAGATCGTGCCGCCCGGGGTCGACGATCCCGGGATCATGTACCCGGTGCGCAGCGGCGATTTCGTCGCCGACGCCAAGCTCGGCTGGCGCCAGGCCTACGACCGCCAGATGCAGGCCTCGGTGCGCCCGCTGCAGGAGGCGGCTGAATAGCAGAAAGAAACTCTTTAACGCAGAGGACGCAGAGGAAGCGCAAAGGTCGCAAATGAGGCTTTTGCCGCTTCGCGCCCGTTGCGAAACCTTTGCGCCCTCAGCGTTAAAGCGTTCTTTTTTACTTTTCACTTACAAATTCGTAGAGCGCGGCGAGGAAGGCGTCTTTATCTTCGTCGAACGGGGCGTGGCCGGCTTCTGGCAGGACGACGAGGCGGGAATCCGGGATGAGCGCGTGGTAGGCCGCGCCGAATTTGGGCGGCACCAGGCCATCCTTTGCGCCCCACAATAGGAGGGTCGGCACGGCGATGCGGTGCAGCCATTTCGCCAGCCCTGGGTTGTGGAAACGCGGGCGATAGGCGAGCCGCATCACCGTCGCGCGGTTTTTCGCGGCGAGGTTCATGTCGGCCTTGCCGAGGTCGCCGAGGCGGCGCGCGGCGCGTTCGGGATCGGCGTAGTACCGCCGCAAATTCTCCTCGACCGGCATGCGGAAGATGTCGGGGATCGGCTCGCCGTCGGCGGTGATGCCGACCGCGCCGACGAGGGTCAAGCTGGCGAGACGCGCCGTGCTGCGCACCGCCAGCTCGGCCGCGATCCAGCCGCCGAGCGAGGTTCCGATCAGATGGACGCGCTCGAGGCCAAGCGCCTCTAGGAGATCGAGGTGGAAATAGGCGAGGTCGTCGATATCGTCGAGCCAGGGCGGGTCGTCCGACTGGCCGAACCCGGGCTGCTCGGGGGCGAAGACGGCGAAGCGTTGCGACAATTCCTCCAGAAACGCCATCCAGCCGGTATGCCCGCCGGCGCCGTGCAGGAATACCAGCGGTTGTCCGTCACCGCCCACTGGCCCGCCGCGGAACAGGCGGACCCTCGCCCCGGCGACCGTTACCAATTCGACGCTGTGTGACATTGCCTCCTCTAGTTGTCATCCCGGCGAAAGCCGGGACGACAATGTAGAATGAGTTTGAATGGGAAAATAGGGAGGTCTCAAGCCATTGCCCCATGCCGGTCATCATGCGAGGCTCGGGCAGACTGCAACGAAAAGGATCACGGGCATGCTCAAGATCTATGGCATTCCGCGCTCGCGCGCCTTCCGCACGCTGTGGATGGCAAAGGAGCTCGGGCTCGAATACGACAACATCCCGATCGATTTCGCCAATGACGGCACGCGCGCTCCCGAATACCTCGCGGTCAACCCTAATGGCCACGTGCCGGCGATCGACGATGACGGCTTCATTTTGTGGGAGTCGATGGCGATCAACCTCTATCTGGCGAAGAAACACAGCCGGGGCAGCCTCTATCCGATCCTGTTCGAGGACGAGGCGCGCACCTGGCAGTGGAGCTTCTGGGGGATGACTGAAATCGAGCGCCCGGTGCTGACCGCGATGTTCCACCGCGCGATCCTTCCCGAGGCCGAGCGCGATGCCAAGCTCGCCGACGAGAGCGAACACCAGCTCGGCCGCCCGCTGATGGTGCTCGACGCCGCGGTGGCCAATTCGCCCTACCTGCTGGGCGAGCATTTTTCCGCCGCCGATCTCAACGTCGCGAGCATCCTCTCGTGGGCGCGCCCGGCGCGGATCGATTTCGGGGCAGTTCCCAAGGCGGCCGATTGGCTGAAGCGCTGCGCCGAGCGGCCGGCCGCGCGCGCCGCCCGCGACCTGCAGAGGTAAGCGCCATGGCGCAGGGTGCGCAGGAGACGATCGTCTACGTCTCGAATGCCGGCGCCCCCGACATCCAGGTGATGGCGATGGATCGGGCGAGCGGCGCGCTCGATCTGATCGAGCGGGTTGCAATCCCGGGCGCCGATGGGCCCGCGCCGACCAGCATGCCGATGGCGCTCAGCCCGGACCGGCGCTTTATCCATGCGGCGCTGCGCAGCGAGCCCTTCACCGTGGCGAGTTTTGCGATCGACCCGGCGAGCGGCCGCTTGAGACACCTCAGCAACGCTCCGCTCGACGACAGCATGGCCTATACGACGGTCGATCGGACCGGGCGCTGGCTCCTCTGCGCCTCCTATCCGGGCGGCAAGCTGACGATCAATCCGATCGGTGCGGAAGGCCGCGTTACGGCGCCGCCAAAGCAGGTCATCCGCGATCGGCCGAAGGCGCATTGCGTCGCCGTCGATGCCGCCAACACGAGCGTCTACTGCCCGGTCCTCGCCCAGGACGTCATCCTCCAGCTCGATTTCGATGCAGCGAGCGGGACGGTGCAGCCGAAGACGCCCGGCGAGATCGCGACCCGGCCGGGCGCCGGGCCGCGCCACCTCGCCTTTCATCCGAGCGGTCGGTTCCTCTATCTGATCACCGAAACGACCGCGACGATCGGGGCTTACAGCGTCCGGGACAACGGCACGCTCGCCGAGTTGCAATTCGTCGACATGCTGGCGCCGGGCTACAAGGGCGGGATCGCCGCAGCCGACCTGCACGTGACACCCGATGGGCAGTTCCTCTACGGCAGCGAGCGGCGGACCAGCAGCCTCGCCGGGTTCCGCATCGACCAAGAAACCGGCACGCTATCGCCGGTCGGGCGCTGGCCGACCGAGACGACGCCGCGGGGTTTTGCGATCGACCCGCGCGGTCGGTTCCTCCTGTCGGTCGGGCTCGATTCCAACCGGATGACCGTCTACTCGATCAATCCTAAGGATGGCGCGCTCGCGCCGCTCCAGCAGTATGCGATGGGCAAGATGCCGAACTGGATCGAGTTCGTCGATCTGAAGTAAGAGTTACGTCGTCGTTCCCGCAAAAGCGGGAATCCGGAACCTCTATATTTCGCGCGTATGCCCTGGACCCCCGCTTTCGCGGGGGTGACGCGCCTGATCACCCCTTCGCCACCGGGTGCTGGGCCAAGTGCTCGAGGACGCGCACGAGGCCGGAATGGTCCCAGCCCTTGCCGCCCAAGGCGGCGGCGGCGTTGAACAGTTCCTGGGTGGTGGCGGTGTTGGGCAACGATAGGTTGAGCGCCCGGGCGCCCGATAACGCCAGGCTCAGATCCTTCTGGTGCAATTCGATGCGGAAGCCGGGTTCGAAGGTGCGCTTGATCATCCGCTCGCCGTGGACTTCGAGGATGCGCGAGGAGGCAAACCCGCCCATCAGCGCTTCGCGCACCTTGGCGGGATCGGCGCCAGCCTTGGAGGCGAACAGCAAGGCTTCGCCCACCGCCTCGATCGTCAGCGCGACGATGATCTGATTGGCAACTTTGGTGGTCTGCCCGGCGCCAACTTCGCCAACGAGGGTGATGTTCTTGCCCATCAGCTCGAACAAGGGCTTCACCCGGTCGAAGGCGGCTTGCGTCCCGCCAACCATGATCGTCAGCGAGGCCGCCTTGGCCCCGACCTCACCCCCCGAGACTGGCGCATCGACGTACTCGCAGCCCTTCTTGGCGATTTCGGCGGCAAACTTCTTGGTCTCGATCGGCGAGATCGAGCTCATATCGATGACGGTCTTTCCCGGCGCGAGACCGGAGGCAACCCCCTCGCGGCTGAACAGCACGTCCGCGACATCGGGTGTGTCGGGGACCATGATGATGATGGTTTCGGCCTCTTCGGCGAGGGATTTGAGGGTGTCGCAAACGGTAGCGCCCTCGCGGATTTCCGGCGGCACGGTGCGCTTGCCATAGACGAACAGCTGGTGGCCTCCCTTCATCAGGTTGTGGGCCATGGGCCGCCCCATGATGCCGAGGCCGACAAAACCGATTCTCATGATGCCTCTCCGATCGGGTGATTGGCGAATGTCGGCACAGTGCACAGGACGCGTGGCTGGCTCAAGGGCTGGTCATCGCGGTTGTGATTGCGAGGAACGGGGCGAACACGCAATCTGCCCGAGGCGAGCCGGAGCGACGCGAGATTGCCGCGCCGCGCTCGTAACGGGATGCGGGGATGGGGTGGTCGATGTTGCGCGCGATGTCGCTGTTGGTCGTCGTCCTGTTCGCCGCCCCGGCCGCGGCGCAGGAGTACCGGTCAAAGGACCTGGCCGATGCCGGCGAGCAGTATCGCCAGCAGCTGATCGACAGCATTCCCGCCGCGAAGAGGCAACCGGCGCTGATCCCCCGGCTGCGCCGCGATGCCGACGCCGAATTCCGCGCCAACCGATATTCCCAGGCGATCGACGATCTCGGCCGGGCCATCGCCTATGGCGCCGACGACGGGCTCGTGTGGCTGCGCCTCGCGCAAGCCCAGGCCGAGGGCCGGGACGACCATTTCCCGGCGAGCGCCTATAACGCGTACGTCAAATCGCCGGACCCGGCCGAGCGCGGCACCGCGCTGCTTCTGATCGGCCGCGATTTCGACCGCCACGACAAGCCGAAAGAGGCGTTGAGCGCCTTCGAGGCGGGGCTCGCCTTGACCAAGTCCGCCACTATCGCCGAGCGGGTCGAGCAGCTGCGCCGCCTCGTCGCCTTCCGGGTGACCAAGGTCGAAATCGCGGCGGAAGCCGACAGCCCACGCGCCTGTCTGCGCTTCAACGAGAAGATCGCGAGCCGGGCCGATATTTCCTACGGCGACTATGTGAAGACGACACCGGAACTTGCCGGGATCGTCACCGCGCGCGGCGATGTCTTGTGTCTCGATGGGTTGAAGCACGGCGAGACTTATGAGGTTGAGCTCTTGCCCGGGTTTCCCGCGGTCACCGGCGAGAAGACGCTGGAGAGCTGGAAGGGCCGCATCGTCGTCCCCGACCGCAAGCCGTCGATCAGCTTTGCCGGCACCGGCTATGTGCTGCCGCGCGAGGGGAGCGCCGGGCTGCCGGTGACGACGATCAATCTCGACAAGGTGAAGCTCCGGCTGGTGCGGATCAACGAGCGCAACCTCGTCCCCAGCATCAACGCCGAAAAGCTGACGATGAGCT
>DASYZD010000350.1:0-5709 GCA_035946655.1 Allostellaceae bacterium
GTCGTCTCGCACAACCGGCCGCAGGAAAACCGCCCGCCTTTGCGCAAATACGAGCAGGCGCGGGTGATGGGCGGCGGCTCCTCGATCAACGGCCAGCTCGCCAACCGCGGGGCGCCCTCCGACTACGACGAATGGGAGGCGCGCGGCGCGTCGGGTTGGAATTGGGAGAAGGTGCTGCCGTATTTCAAGAGGGTCGAGCGCGACATGGATTTCGACGGCCCCTGGCATGGCAAGGATGGCCGCATCCCGGTCCGCCGCATCTTCCCCGACATGTGGAACGGGCACGCGAAGGCGGTCGCCAAGGCCTTCGAGGAAGCCGGATTCGAGTTCATCCTCGACCAGAACGGCGAGTTCAAGGACGGCTATTTCCCGATCACCATCTCAAACCTCTACGACCGCCGCGTCTCGGCAGCGATCGGCTATCTCGACCCCGGCACGCGCCTGCGCGAGAACCTGACGATTTCGGCGCAAACCCAGGTGGGGAGGCTCCTCTTCGAGGGGACGCGCTGCGTCGGCGTCAAGGCGCTCGTCCAAGGCAAGGAAACCGAGTTCCGCGTCAACTCCGGCGGTGGCGAGGTCATCGTCTGTTCGGGCGCCATCCATTCGCCGGCGCATCTGCTGCGCGCCGGGATCGGGCCGGCCGGCGATCTGAAGGATCTCGGCATCGCGGTCGTCGCGCACGTCCCCGGCGTCGGCCAGCGGCTGATGGACCACCCCTCGATCTCGGTCTCCTCCTTCATCAGGAAGGAGGCGCGGCTCGGCGAGCTGACGCGCCGGCACATTCTCCTGGCATTGCGCTATTCCTCGGAGATCGGCGGCGCGCCGAAAGGCGACATGTTCGTCGCGGGGGTGAGCAAATCCGCCTGGCATGCGGTCGGCGAGCAGATCGCCTCGCTCTTGGCTGCCGTCTACAAGACGTTTTCCGAGACGGGCCAGGTGCGGCTCGCGTCTGCCGACCCCAGGATCGAGCCGGTCGTCGAATTCAACCTCCTCTCCGACCGGCGCGACCTCGAACGGCTGATGGACGCCTTCCACCGCCTCGGCGCGATGCAGCTGAGCGCCGCCCTCAAGGAAGCCACCAGCGACCCGTTCCCGGCGAGCTACAGCGAACGGGTGCGCAAGATCGGCGTCGTCAACCAGAAGAACAAGCGCATCACCGACCTTATCGCCAAACTGCTCGACGGCCCGGCGTGGCTGCGGCAGATGATGATCGACCGGTTCATCGTCGAGGGCTACCGCTTCGACCAACTGATGCGCGACGACGAGGCCCTCGAAGACTTCATCCGCAAGGCGGCGATCGGCGTGTGGCATGCCTCCTGCACCTGCCGCATGGGGGCCGAGAACGACCCGATGGCGGTCACCGACAGCGAGGGCAGGGTTCGTGGCGTCAGCGCCTTGCGCGTCGTCGACGCCTCGCTCTTTCCGGCGGTGCCTTGCGCCAACACCAATTTCCCGACGCTGATGACCGCGGAAAAGATCGCCGACGCGATGCTGGCTGGGACGTAGGATACGGGGAACGAGACAGGGAGGAATTGCCGTGTCCACAGATCAGGGCAAAGCCGTTGTGCGCAGGTTCCTGGAGGAGGCGTGGAATGAGAACCGGGTCGCCGAACTGGATGATTACGTATCCGTCGACAATATTCACCACGGCGGGGCCGCGGATTGGCCATTTGGGCCCGGCGCGATGCGCCAGCTCATGCAGATTTGGCGCACCGGATTTCCCGACATCGGGGCATTGATCGCCGAAGACGATCTGGTCGCCGCCAGGGTAACATTCACGGGCACTCACACCGGCGTGTTCAAGCTCGGATCTCGCACGCTCGTCCCGACTGGCAAGGCGTTGAGCGAAGCCGAGATCTTCATATTCCGTCTTCCGGACGGCAAAATCGTTGAATCCTGGGCCACCTGGGACCGTCTGAATGTGCTGGCTCAACTTGGCGCCATGCAAATTTGAAGCTCGGGGAGAAAGCGGCGATGCGTTTTGGGATTTTCGACCACCTCGACGACAGCGGCCGGCCGCTCCAGCGGCATTTCGAGGAGCGGCTCGAGGTGATCGAGGCCTACGACCGCGCCGGCTTCTACGGCTATCACCTGGCCGAGCACCACAACACGCCTTTGGGCTACGCGCCCTCGCCCGGCATCTTCCTCGCCGCCGTCGCGCAGCGCACGACGCGGCTCAAATTCGGGCCGATGGTTTATCTCTTGCCGCTCTATCACCCGCTGCGTCTCATCGACGAAGTGTGCATGCTCGACCAGATGAGCGGCGGGCGCTTTCTCTACGGCGTCGGGCGCGGCATCTCGCCGGTCGAGGTCGGCTTCTACGGCGTCGATTTCGCGACCGGGGCCGAGCGCTTCCGCGAGGCCTTCGAGGTGATCCGCCTCGGGCTCACCGAGGACGAACTGACCTATCACGGCAAATACTACGATTTCGACCGCGTACCGATCCCGATGAAGCCGCTGCAAAAGCCCTATCCCGAATTGTGGTACGGCACCAGCCGGCCCGACAGCATCCCCTGGGCGGCCGAGCGCGGCGCCCATATCGTCACGCTGCGCGACACCAAGGCGGCGCGCGGGATACTCGACCTCTACCGGGCGGAATGGAAGAAGCTCGGGCGGCGCGAGGCGGATCTGCCGCTCCTCGGCGTCAACCGCCACATCGTCGTCGCCGAGCGCGAGGCTGAGGCGCGCGGCATCGCCCGGCGCGCCTACCGCCCGTGGCGCCGGCACATGGAGCTGCTGTGGGCGAAATACGACGTGCCGTTCCCGCTCAAGGATTCGCTGCCGCAAGAATGGGACGCGCTCGAGGCGCACGGGCATGCGATCGCCGGCCCGCCGGAGCGGGTGCGCGACTACGTCGCCGAGGTGATAGAGGCGTCATCCGCCAGCTATTTCGTTTGCGATTTCGCCTTCGGCAATATCGGTTTCGAGGAGGCGCGGCAATCGATCGACTTGTTTGCGCGCGAGGTGATGCCGGCTTTTGCCTGAGCCGGTGCGTTCGACAACCCGGGAGGAGACAGCGATGGGAGCGATGATCGAGTTTTCGCGGCCGGACGGCGGCAGGACGCGGGGCTATCTGGCGAGCGCCGGCGCGGGCCGGCCGGGCGTCGTCGTCATCCAGGAATGGTGGGGCCTCAACGACCAGATCTGCGGCGTCGCCGACCGCTTCGCCCGCGCCGGCTGCAACGCGCTCGCCCCCGACCTCTACAAGGGTCGGCTGACAAGCGTCCCGGACGAAGCCAACCACCTGATGTCGGGGCTCAATTTCCCCGACGCGACGCACCAGGACCTGCGCGGCGCGGCGCAGCACCTGAAGCAGAATAGCGGCAAGGTCGCGGTGATGGGGTTCTGCATGGGCGGGGCGTTGACGATCGCCGCCGCCGTGCACATCCCGGAACTAGCGGCCGGGGTGTGTCTTTACGGCATTCCGCCGCGGGATTTCGCCGACCCGGCGAAGATCCGCATCCCGCTGCAGGGCCACTTCGCCAACCAGGACGACTGGTGCACGCCGGCCGCCGTCAACGATCTCGAAAAGACGCTTAAGGAAGCGGGCGTGCGGCACGAGATCTACCGCTACGACGCCGCGCACGCTTTCGCCAACGAGCGCAGCCAAGCCTATGACGTCGGCGCCGCCAACCTCGCCTGGGAGCGGATCGGGGAGTTTCTGAAGGCGCGGTTGTAGCTATCCCGCAAAGAGGTCGGCGATGTCGGCAAACAGGGATGCCGGCTGACGGCTCGACAGCCGGCCGATGACCACGGCGAGCTGCAACAGCTTGGAGCTGAAGGTGATGCCGCCTTTGCCCGCGGTGCCGATGTTGATCTCGAAGCGCAGGTGGTTGCTCTCGTAATAGAGGCCGATATCGCCGCCCGATCGGGCGAAGTTCGGCAGGTCGGAGACGGTCAGGACCCCGCGCACCTCATGTCCCTCGAGCCGCCGGCGGATGGCGCCGGGGAGCGTGTCGTCGACGAAGAGCACATGGCAAGGCGAGAGGCGGGAGCCGGGAACGATCGCCATCACCTCGATCGGGTGCGAGCGGATCAATTGCCCTTGCAGGGCTGAGATGGCGGGCCGCATGGGGCTGTCGGCGCCGACGCAAAACACGGCGGGGTCGCTCTCGCCGCCGAACCGGTGATCCGCCCACTCGGTGAATTTCGCGAAATTGTAGAGGAAGGCGGCCTTGATCGCCGCTTCGCGACCGGCCGCGTTCTGCGCCTGCGCGGGCAGCGCGCAGGCAAGTACCGCCGCCAACGCCCAGGCCGATCTGAGGACCGTACGCAATTTCATAATCGCTGGGGCTCGGCGCTCAGAATTTGGCGGTCAGGCGGAGAAACACCGAGCGCGGGATCTCGGCGGTGGCGGCGCGCGTCGGACCGAAGCTCTGGAATTCGATATGTTGCGCGCGGTTCAAATTCTGGCCGATCAATTCGAGCAGCAAGGTGGGGGTCGCCTGCCAGCCGAGCCGCGCATCGAACGCCCAGTAGCTGCTCACGTCGGTAATCGGCAGCAGCGGATTATTCGCTTCCCCAAGCGGCAGCCGGCCGACATAGCGCGCGTTGAAGTCGAGCGCCACCGTGCGGCTCAGGTTGAACGAGGCGCGGGCGTAGATCTTGGTCTTCGGGATGCTGTTCTGATAGGCGATCTCGGTCGAATCGGTGGCGCCCGGCTCGAGCGTCAGTTTCGTCAGCTGATAGGTGTAGCCGCTCTTCAGATTGACCCAGGGCGCCGGCTGCCAGTTGCCGGCAAATTCGGCGCCATAGGCATGCCCATGCGCCTCGTTATGAAATTGCACGGGTAGGTTAAGGAAGCCGCCCGGTAGAAAAGTAACCGCCTGCGGCACCTCATCGACGGTCGCAAGATCGGTGTAGTGGTTGTAGAAGCTGGCGAGGTCGACGCTGGCTTTCGGGGTCGGTTGCCAGCGATAGCCCAGCTCGTACGCGATGACTTTCTCGGAGACCATCTGCGGGTTGCCGAACACTGTGATTAGCGTCGGGGCCGGGGCAAAGGGCGGGTTCAGGACTTGGTAATTGAAATCGAGGTCTCGCTCGGCCCGCGACGGGGTGCGCACCGCTCGCGAGACTGCCGCCCAGACCGCCTGGTCCAGCGTCGGATGCCACATCGCGCGAATGTTGGGCTGCACGTCGAAGCCGCTCCAATTAACGTATTCGAATTTCGAGCCGAAAGTCAAGGTCAAGACCTTCGGCAGAGGCGTCCATTCGTCTTGCGCGAATAGATTGACCAGATATTCGGTGTCCTCCGACGGCATCAGGGAAACGTCGAAGGTGCCTTGCGTCCAGTCGCTGGTGACGCGCGTCCCGCCGCCCCAGATCAGTTGATGGTCGGGCCACGGGGTCGAGCGGTGCTGCAGCTCGGCGTCCCAGGTGAAGCGCCTTTCGGTAAGGATCGCCTGGGCCCGGTCGGTCCAGTCGAAATAGCTCTGCAACTGCCACTCTTCGCCCGCCGCGACTGCCTTGTTGGCGCGGCCGAGCAGATAGGCTGCGGTCACCGGCGTTTCAGCCTGCTCGATAAAGCTCGGAAACGGTGGGGTCGGGGTCAGCCGCTGGAAAATGTCGCCCTCGACGTCGTGCGTGGCGCCGCCCTCGAACATCAGCCCAAGGTCGGGGGTCGGCGTCGAGTCGACGCGGAACCCGGCCCGCCCATAAACCTACTGGTCGAAGGCCGTGCCGCCGCCGGCGGCCGTATCCGCAGCATGG
>DASYZD010000351.1:0-11551 GCA_035946655.1 Allostellaceae bacterium
CGACGCGCTCGTCCGCCTGCACACGCCGTTGCCGCCGGCCAAGATCGGCGGTGCCAACGATCCCCTGGGCGGCCCGTCGAATTTGCGCCTCGAAACCTTCTACGGCCCCAATGCCGGGCTCACCGAGGTGCTGATTCCGGCAGGCTATTTGCGGGAGGTCTACGATCCGGTCTTCAAGCTGAGCCCGGACGGCACTCGCTACCTGCCGGCGCCCGCCGCGGCGCCCACCACGCTCCCTGCCCCGGGCCTTCCGTTCTCGCTCGTGTTCCGCGCCGAGCCGGGGCGGGAAGACCTCGTGCTCCACATCGCCTCCTCCTACGAAGCCGCCACCAACCGCCGTATCCCGCCGCCGGCATTTGGGCCGCTCGAATCGTAGGAGCTGTTCTGGGCGTTAGAACACTTTGAACACATTTAAGATCAGTATCTCGATGTGATGGGCGACAGTATTTGGCCCTATTCTTAAGGAGTTTGGATGCCCGCAGCCATTGCGCCGGTCAAGGCAATCTTGAAGTTCTTTCTTCACATTTTTGCCGATTATCGAAATTGATGCTATGCGATCCAAAAATTCTGCTTCCTTCATCCTTCCAAGCTCGTCTTTAATTTTTGCATCCTTCCAGCGCGCATCAGCGCGTTTAGCCTCTGAGTTGAATGCGGCCAGGTATTTGCGGTGTACGTAGTCATATAAAATATCAACTGCTGCCAGCCAAGACATTACTACGGCCGATCGATAAAGCTCTGCCTCGTAACACTTTATCGCCTCTTCGACGAATGTCCGGGTATTTTCGTTCGAAATTTTCGGCAGCTCTGCCCGCAAGTCAGTCGCAACCTGCACAGCAGCAGGGCTGATCTTGCTAACACCAAGATTTCTGAGATGAAGCTTGCCTGACTCCGTGATTTCCCACCCCTGAGGCGTTCGAATTGCGAGTCCCTTCGATCGCCCAAGGGATGCCGATGGGTTCCACCCCTTCGCCATCCGCAAGCCGGCTTGCGCAGCGACGTCCGCCATTTCTTTAACTTGACATGGTCGATCGATCGAGGCGATGACGAGTAACAACCTATCGAGCTGTGACAAATCTCGATGCAACCATGATTTGAGTTCAGCTAGACTGAGCAAGCTTCGTCTCCAGGTTTGTTTTCTCAGCAGCAGAAAGAGCGTAGACACCGGTAGCCACTTCATTTAACTTATTGGTTTTGATCAGAGCGTTTAATATGCTTGATAAGTTGCTGGTCATGTTGGCTTTAAAATAAGTGGTTGCAGTTTTCATTTCGTCATTAAGTTCTTTCCTTGTAAATTTATCTTTTTTCTTGACGACAGCCAGGTGGGCGGAAGCCGCAAGGGCGAGATCGGGGCCGGAGCCTACGCCGAGACGCGTCGCGATGGTGCTAGTAGAAAGGGTAAATTCGCGCGGCCCAGCACCTCCATCTCTTCCATGCTCCTGTTCAACAGCGGTTTCTGCCGGGATAGCGGCCTTATGCTCACTGTAGCAGGTTAACAATTTTTGCATCAAATCTGCTAGATCATCCCGTAAAAAGGTGGTTATGCCCTCGTATTCGATCTCTATCATACCGATTTTCAATCGAATTTTGGAGGTTTGATCGTCCATCACATGTGGCCCCTTCTTAGAAACGGATAGCATAATTCGTTATTTTGCCCTAAAAATGGTGCCGCCGAGTGACGAGTACAAGTCTCCGGGATAACGTCAGGTGATGGGTATCTGGCGCGGCGGCCCGTCCCGTCGTTTGGCTCCGTATCAATTGACCCGCCCTTGCGCCAACATCGTGCATCGGTGTCAAATTCGGCTGACCTTGCGAGAAAGGAAAAACGCATGCCCGCGAAAGCCTATGTCAGACCCACCAAATCTGCACTGCCCGCCGGCAATCTGCTATTGATGCCGCAGCCGCCGATCGCACCGTTGACGCCGCCCGCCCATGTCGTCGATCTGATGACACAAGAGGGCGCGGCGGTGTTTGGCGCCACCTGGCGCGGGAAGGAGGCCAGGCTCGTCGAGGGGCCGGCCCTCTCGGATGCGATGCCCGAGTTCAAGACGAATTACGATGTCGAGCCCCGCGCCGAACTCTTGGGCTTTGACGACTCGGCCTGGCCGGTCATCGCGCCCGGGGATCTCGGCGCCCGGCGTGGCGGCGGGATGATCTGTTTCTTCTGGTACCGCACGACGCTGACAATCCCGAAAGAGGCGGCGGGGTTTGCCACCGACAACACCAAGGCGGTGTTCCGGATCAATGTCGACGACTATGCCGAAATCTGGGTCAACGGCGAGATGCTGCGCACCGCCGGGCGTCCGAGCGCCGGCTGTATCCAGGGCTTCAACATGCCGAACCGGCTGGTGCTCGGCGATCAGCTCGTCCATCCCGGCGAGACTTATGAAATCGCTGTCTTTGCGATCAACGGGCCGATCTCGGCGGCGCCGGCGAACTTTTTGTTTGTCCGCGAGGCGAAGGTCGAGTTCTACAGATAGGCAAGCGACGCAGCCCTACCCTCTTGTCGTCATGGCCGGGCGCGTCCCGGCCATCCATGAGCAAGCGGCACCACGTGGATCCCCGGGACAAACCCGGGGATGACGGCAAGGAGGCGTGCGTAGGCCTACACCTACACCCGTTCGACTACAATCTCCGGCCAGCGGCGCAAGACGCCGGCGGCGACCCGGTCGAAGCCGCCGAATGGCCGCCATGGATTGGGCCGCAGCTTGAGCGCGAAGAGGTCCGCGAGACCAAGCGGGGCCTCGATGTGCAACCGGTCACCCTCGTCGAGGCGCACGCCGAGCGCGAACATCGGCGAAACGAAGCGCTCCAGCGCCTCGGCGGTCGAGGAGAGCGGCGTATAGGCTTCGCCGAAATGGGCCTCGAACCAAAGATGCACGCGCGCCTGGTTGCGCACCTCGACAGTGCTCTTCAGCGGCTCGTCGAAGGCGGCCGCCACCCGGCGGATCACCAGATCCTCGGCTTCATAGGAAATATCCGAGGCGTCGAAATAGCCGATATCGTAATCGCGGATCCCGGAATCGGGCGAGCGGCCGGTCAGGTGGTTCAGCACCCGCTGATAGACCGCGCCCGACATCACCAGCCAATCGGGTAAATCCAGCGTCCGCACGGTCCGCAGCACCTGCATCAAGGAGGGTGCGGCACGCACGATCTCGCCGAGACGCCGGGCCAATTCGGTATCATCGCCAGGAGTCTGCATCGCGGGCCTGCGGGCGATCGGATTGCGCTGCATAATAGGGCAAAGGAGGCCTGCGATGTCGGACGACCGCGATTTCATCGGCTACGGCGCCGATCCGCCCGACCCGGCGTGGCCGGGCGGCGCCCGGATCGCCGTCAACATCAACCTCAATTTCGAGGGCGGCGGCGAGCATTCGATCATGGAGGGCGACGGCGAATCGGAGGGCGCGCTCAACGATATCGGCCAGCCCGCGCTGTCGGGCCTCAGGAGCCCGCTTGTCGAATCGGTGTTCGAATACGGCTCGCGGGTCGGCGGCTGGCGCCTCCTGCGCCTGTTCCGCCGCTATGGGGTCAAGGTCTGCCTCCTGGCGGTGGCTCGCGCCGCCGAGCGCAACCCCGAGCTCACCCGCGCCTTTGTCGCCGACGGGCACGAAATCGTCAGCCACGGCTATCGCTGGCTCGACTACCAGAGGATGCCGGCGGACGAGGAGCGGGAGCATGTCCGGCTCGGCATCGAGACGCTGGAGCGGGTGGCCGGGGTGCGCCCGATCGGCTGGATGACCGGGCGCCCCAGCGCCAATACCCGGCGCCTCCATCTCGAACTCGGCGGCTTTCTCTACGACCGCGACAGCCTCAACGACGAATTGCCGTATTGGGTCAGGCTCGGTAGCGCGCGCCACCTCGTCATCCCCTATTCGTTCGAGACCAACGACAACCGCTTCGACCAGAACCGCGGGTTCTCGACCGGCGAGGATTTCGCCCGCTACATGATCGATTGCTTCGAGACGCTCTATGCCGAGGGCGTCGACCGGCCGAAGCTGATGTCGCTCGCCGTCCACGACCGGCTGATCGGGCGCCCGGGCCGGATCACCGGGCTCGTCCGCTTTCTCGACCACATCACCGCGCGCGACCGCGTGTGGATAGCGACCGGCCGCGACATCGCCGAGCACTGGCGCCGGGTGCATCCGGGGTGATGGCGCCGGGACGCCTCACCTGTCGGTCACGCGGGTGAAGCCGTCGGTGCTCCATTCCTCGCTGCCGACGCCGTGGTGAACAAAGAAGAGGCCGTCCGACGGGCGGCAGTTTCGGCTAGCGGTATTCGTCGCCGCAATCGCCGATGACTCGCATCAGGTCGCGCGATTTGGCGAGGACCGGTTCGATCGCGGCGAGATCGTCGGCGTCGAGGGCGAAGTTGAAGGTCCTCGTGTTGTCGGCGATGTGCTCGGCGAGGCCGAGCCGGGCGCCGACAATGACCCCGGCCACCGCCGGGCGGTCGAGCATGGCGCGCACCCCGACATTGGCGATTCCGACGCCATGCTTGTCGGCGACCCGTTTGAGCGCTGCGAGCAGTTCCTGGAACAGCGCCCAGCCGCCCCAGGCGTCGATCATCTGCTTGTATTTCTGTAATGACGCGGTGGTGAGGTCGGCGCGGCTGGGTTCGGCGCTGCCGAGATATTTTTCGGACAGGAGCCCGCCGAGGAGCGTGCCGTAGGTCAAGAGGGTGATGCCGTGTTCGGTGCAGAAGGCGGCCATCTTCGCCTCGGGCCGGCGGTCGACGAGCGAATATTGCACCTGGTTCGACACGATCTTGATGCCGTGCGCGGCGATGACAGCGAGCCGCTCGGTGTCGAAATTGGTCAGCGCGAGGTGGCGGATCTTACCCTCGCTGCGCAGATCGGCGAGGTGGCGCAGCGCATCCAGATAGCGCCCGTCGCGGTAATCCCACCAGTGGAATTGCAGGAGGTCGAGCGGCTCCGCACCCATGCGGCGCAGCGAAACGCCGATCGCCGTCTCGACGGCGCGCCGGGTCATCGCCCCCGGATGCGGCACCCATTTGGTGAAGGCCTGGATCTCTGGGAGACGATCGGCGCCGCGGCTTGCGGCAAACTGGCGCCGGAATTGCCCGGCGAGGTCCTCGGCCGGCCCGTAATGGTCGGCGAGGTCCCAGGTGGTGAACCCGGCATCGTGATAGGCGAACATCGCCAGGGCGGCGCGCGCCGGGTCGATCCGGCCATGCGCGCCGGAGACTTGCCACATCCCGTTGAGAATGCGGCATATATCGAGAGATCGGCGGTGAACGGGAAACGGCTCGCTTCGGGTAATGTCATGGCACGTCCATCGGCAGGAGCGGCGGCTGGCCGGGGTCGAGCCGCATGTCGAAGGCGGTCAAGAGCGCCGCAGTGCCGGCATAATTCCCCATCAGCGCGACGAGGTTGACGAGAGCGCGGCGGCCGAATTGGCTGAGCGCGCGCGCAAAGGTGTCCGGCGCCACCTTTCTTGCGGTGAAGATCTCGCGGCCGAGCTCGATGACGACCCGGTCAGATTCGTCGAGGGCGGCGGTGTCGCGGCGGTATTTGATGATGTCGATCAACTCGGGCGCGATCCCCTGCCGCCTTGCCTCGGCTTCGTGGGCGCACCATTCGAACTGGCTGTCGAGCGCCCGGGCGGTCACCAGGATCGCCAGTTCGCGGACTCGGCCGCCGAGGCCCGCCTCGTGGCGCAGGTGATGGTTGAGCGGGCGGGTGAAGCGGGCAAGGGGAGGGCTGTGCAGCAGGATGCCGCCGGGGCCGCGCAAGCCGCGGAGCGATGCGCCGCGCGGATCGGCGAGGCCGTCATAAACGCGCTGCGCGTCGGCATCGAGCTCCTCGCGCTTCGGCAAGGGCAGGCGGCAACCGGATTCAGGGTCGATGTCTTCGGGAACCATTGCTCCTCCCGAAAATCGCTGTCTGACATGCTCGCCCCTGCAAATGCCCAAACTTGCGGCACCAGATCAAGCTCCGTTAAGTTCGGGCCGCTCCCCTCAAGCGTCACGTTCGTGGATCCCCGGGACCGGCCCGGGGATGAACGGATTGATAGGGTTCCGATCGGTCGGCAGGTTCTTCCCAAACGATGACCAACGCGCGCGCATTGCCGGCCGAGCCCGAGCTCGAGAAGGGCGCCTGGAGCGACATTTTTCGCGACGGGCGCGGGCTCTACAGCGCACTGGTGATCGGCGGGATTGCGATGCACGCGACCCAGATGCTGGTGATCGCGATCATCATGCCGACGATCGTCGCCGACATCGGCGGCGCGGCCTACTACACCTGGGCGGCGATGCTCTACACGATTGGCGCGATCGTCGGCGCCTCGTCGACCGGGATGGTGTGGGAGCGGTTCGGGGCGCGCCGCGCCTACGCGCTGGGCGCCCTCGTGTTCGCCCTGGGCACGGCGGCCTGCGCGCTCGCCCCCGATATCGGCGTCTTGATCGCCGCCCGCGCCGTGCAAGGCTGGGCCGGCGGCCTCGTCGCGGGAAGCGGCATGGCACTGATCACCGGTCTCTTCGATGCCCGGCTGCGCACCCGCATCATCGCGCTCAGCCAAGGCACCTTTGCCGCCTGTCATCTGAGCGGCCCGGTGGTCGGCGGCATTTTCGCGGCGGTGCATTGGTGGCGCGGCTCGTTCTGGGCGATGGTGCCGCTGATGCTCGGCTTTGCGGCGCTGGCGTATGTGAGGATCCCCGACCGGCTCCCCGGCGACCGCGGTCCGGCCCTTGCGGCGTCGGTGCCCGGTCTGCGCCTCTTGACGCTGACTGCCGGCGTCTTCTGCCTGGCCGCCGCCGGCCCGGTGCAGGGGACGCTGTTGCGGGCACTTCTGATCGCCGCCGCGGTGGCACTCGTCGGGCTGACCTTTCGGCTCGATCGCGGCGCGCGCAGCAACCTGTTCCCACCCCGGGCACTCTCGCTCAGCGCGCCGATTGGCCTGGCGCTGTGGATCCTGGCGTTCCACGGCATGACGCAGACTTCGGTGTCGCTGTTTCTGCCACTGTTGCTGCAGGTCGTCCACGGCGTGTCGCCGGTCTTCATCAATGTCGTCAACATCGTCATCTCACTCGGCTGGACGATCGGCACCTTCTCGGTGTCGGGCTGGTCGGGACGGCGCGAGCGGATGGCCCTCCTCGCCGGTCCGGCGATCGCCTTCGCCGGCCTCGTCTCTTTGACGCTGGTTGCGCTCGTGCCGGGCCTCGCGTTCCTGATCCTCGCCGCCTTCGTCATGGGGATCGGCATCGGGGTCTATAATGTGCATCTGGTCGCCCGCGCGATGGAAACGACGGCCGGGACCGGCGAGCAGCGCAGCACCGCCGCCGCGCTGACCTCGGTGCGCTCGATCGGCACCGCCTTTGGCGCGGCGATCGCCGGCGTCGTCGCGACCGCGGCGGGCCTTGGCGACGCCACCGACCCGGAAGCCGTCGGCCACGCGGTGACGGCGGTCTACATGTTCTGCTGGATCCCGTTCGGGCTCGCCGCACTCTTCATGCTGCGCTTCCTCGCCGTCGCGTTGCCGGGGAGGCGGCAGCTCGCACCGGCCGGCGAATGAGTGGATGCGTCGGTTGAGGCGTATGCGTATGATTCGTTGCCTCATCGCCGCGCCGATGCCGGAACCGAGGAGATCACGATGTTCTTGCGCAATTGCTGGTATGTCGCGGGCTGGAGTCAGGATTTTGCGGATCGCTCCGTCGTCTGTCGCACAATGCTTGAACAGCCGATCGTGCTCTATCGCAAGGGCGACGGCGGGATCGTGGCACTCGAGGATCGCTGCTGTCACCGTCTCGCGCCGCTGTCTCGCGGGCGCATCGAGGGCGACGATCTGCGGTGCATGTATCACGGGCTCAAATTCGCGCCGACCGGGCGTTGCGTCGAAATCCCCGGCCAGAGCGTGATCCCGCCGAAGGCCGCGGTCCGCTCCTATCCCGCGGTCGAAAAGGATTGCTGGATCTGGCTGTGGATGGGTGATCCGGCGCTCGCCGATGCGGCACTGATTCCGCGCGCCCTGAAGCACGGCGACCCCGACTGGCATATGCAAACCGGCCGGCTTTGTTACGAGGCCAACTACCAGCTGATAAACGACAATCTGCTCGACCTGTCGCACCTCAGCTACGTCCATCAGAATACGCTCGGCCGCAACAGCATGAGCTGGGGCGAGAGCCGGCCGACGATCAAGCCGATCGAGCGCGGCTTGCGGATCTCACGCTGGGTCGTCGACAACCCGGCGCCCGGCTATCTCGACCTGCCGCCCGGCACCCGCACCGACATGTGGGCGTCCTACGACTATAGGGTGCCCGGCATCTTTCTGCTCGCGACGCAGTCGTTCCCGCCCGGCACCGCCGCCGCGTGCGGTATGGAAGCCCCAACTGCCGAGCCGCTGTGGCGGTCGATGACCTCACAGGCAGTGACCCCGATCACCGAGCACCAGACGATCTATTACTATTCGGGGTGCCTGCCGCGCAGCTACGCGAGCGAGGAAAATTCGCGGCAACAGATCGCCGTCTTCGAAAAGGCCTTCGCCGAAGACAACGCGATGATCGAGGCACAGCAGCGCGTCATCGACCGCACGCCGCAGCCGGCGATGTTGGGGACGTCGTCCGACAACGCGCTCAACCAGTTTCGCCGCCTGATGGCAGGGCTGATCGAGGCCGAACGACCGAAGGCGAGCGCGGAGCACCGGTTGTCGGCGGCGGAATAACGGCGGGCACCCGCCCGCAGAGGGGAGGAAGGCCATGAAGATCGTCGTATTCGGTCCGGGCCGGCGCATCGGCGCGTTGCGCGACGGCACGGTCGTCGATTTGTCGGGTGCTGTCGCCGACGACGCGATCGTCAGCAAGAGCTCGTGCACATAGGGGCGCGAGGCGCCGGCTCGGCAATAGCGTAACGCCGATGACCAGTCGGGTGCTGACATTGCTCAACGCGGCCGATCTGGCCGCCTATACCCGTTCCGGCTATTGGGGCGCGGAGACGCTCTATGGCGTTGCCGCCCGCCACGCCCGGGCGACACCGGACGCCTTCGCGGTGCGCGACCGCCACCGCCGCTTGGCCTATCGGGCGCTGGTCGAGGCCGCCGACCGGCTGGCCGCGAGCCTCGCCGGCCATGGCCTGCGCCCGGGGCAGCGGGTCGCGGTGTGGCTGCCGAGCCGGGTCGAGACCGCGATCGCACTCCTCGCCTGCTCGCGCCAGGGCTATGTGTGCTGCCCCTCGCTGCATCGCGGCCACACGACCGCCGAGGTGGTGGCGCTGATCGACCGCATGCGGGCCGCCGCTCTCTTCGCCGAACCCGGCTATGGCGCCGACGACGAGCGGTACGACATCTTCGCCAAATTGGCCGACCGCGATTTTGTGCGCTGGGCCTGCCGGGTCGACCCGGCCGAGGGCGCGCCGTTCGCCGGGTTGGCCGAGCCGATCCTCGGCATGCCGGCGACAAGCGATCCCAACCAGGTGATGTATCTGCCGTTCACCTCGGGCACGACGGGGACGCCTAAGGGCGTCCTCCACAGCGACAACACCCTCCTCGCCACGGCCCGGATGATGGCGCGCGATTGGCACCTCGAGCGCGCTGTCCTCTATACGCTGAGCCCCTTGAGCCACAATCTCGGGCTCGGCGCGTTGGTGACCGCGCTGGCGGCCGGCGGCGAACTGGTGGTGCACGATTTGCCGCGCGGCCACAGCCTCGTCGACCGGCTGGAAGAAACGGGCGCCGAATTTCTGTTCGGCGTGCCGACCCACGCGATCGATCTGGTCGGCGAATTGCGGGCGCGAGGCGCGACGCGGCTGGCGAACGTCAACGGCTTCCGCATTTCGGGCGCCGCGGCCCCGGCAGCGGTCGTCGCCGAATTGATGGGTTATGGCGTCGTGCCGCAGAGCGGCTATGGCATGACCGAGACCTGCTCGCATCAATACACGCTGCCCGACGATGCGCCCGAGCGGATCGTCGAGACCAGCGGGCGCGCCTGCGCGGGTTACGAGGTTCGCATCTGGCGCGAGGATGACCCCGATCGCGAGGCCGCGCCGGGCGAGATCGGCGAGATTGGCGGCAAGGGCGCCAGCCTGATGCTCGGCTATTTTGACGACCAGATTGCGACCGAAGCGGCATTCAACCGGGCGGGGTGGTTCATGACCGGCGACCTCGGCTGGATCGACGCCGAGGGCTATCTGCGCATCACCGGCCGCAAGAAGGACGTGATCATCCGCGGCGGCCGCAACATCCATCCCGCGCAGATCGAAGCCCTGGCGCTGCGCCATCCCGGGGTCGAGAAGGCGGCGGCGTTCGGCGTGCCCGATCCGCGGCTCGGCGAGCGGATCTGCCTGGCCGTGGTGATGCATCCGAATAGGCCGGCCGACCAGAAAGCGATGATCGAGCATCTCGATCGGGCCGGCCTGTCGAAACTGGACATGCCGGAATTCATCCTGCCGCTTGCCGAGATGCCGCTGACGGCCAGCGGCAAGATCGTCAAGCGGGAGCTGGTCCATTGGGTCGAGGAGGGCCGGGCAAGACCCGTGCCGGTGCGTGTTGTCAGCGCGGGAGAGGTCGCCGAGTGAGGCCGCATTGATGCGCGCGATCGTCGTCAGTGAGTTCGGCCCACCCGAGAGCCTGCGGGTTGCGGAGGTGGCAGTGCCACAGCCCGGCCCCGGCAAGGTCGTGGTGAGGGTGCATGCCGCGCCGGTCAACTATGTCGATATGCTGGTGGTCGGCGGCACCTACCAGTTCCTGCCGCCGTTTCCATTCATTCCGGGCAAGGGGCCGGCCGGAGTGGTGACGACGCTGGGTCCGGGGGTGACCGGATTGGCGATCGGCGAGCGGGTCCTGGCGATGGCCGAAGCGGGCGGTTACGCCGAGGCGGTTGCGGTGGCGGCGGACCAGTGCTACCCGCTCCCCGCGCGGATGTCCTTCACCGAAGCCGCCACGCTCAGCCTCGTCTATGACACCGCTTGGTTCGCACTGCGCGAGCGTGCGCGTCTCGCACCCGGCGAGAGCGTCCTGGTGCTCGGCGCCTCGGGCGGCGTGGGGCAGGCCGCGGTGCAGCTGGCGCACGCGATGGGCGCGCGGGTCCTCGCCGGCATCATGAGGCCGGAGCGGGCCGCGGCGGCACTGGCGGCCGGCGCCGACGCGGTTATCGACCTCTCGCGCGAGAATTTGCGCGATGGCCTGCGCGAACAGGTCCATGCCGCGACCGGCGGAGCGGGCGCCGACATCGTCCTCGACCCGCTCGGCGGCAACATTTTCGAGGCCGCGATCCGCGCGCTCGCCTGGGGCGGCCGGCTGGTGGTGATCGGCTTTGCCGCCGGCGGAGCCATCCCGACGCTGAAAACCAATTACCTCTTGCTGAAGAACATCGAAATCAGCGGGTTGCAGATCAGCGACTATAGGAAGCGCCGGCCGGCGCAAATGGCCGCGTGTTTCGCCGAGATTTTCGCGCTTTACGAAGCGGGCAAGATCAAGTCCGCCGCGGCGACGGTATTTCCGCTGGAGCGGGCCGGGGAGGCGCTGGCCGCGTTGCGCGACCGCCGGATCGACGGCCGCGCCGTGTTGCGTCTGCGCGAGGCATAGAGGGGTCGGCTATCAGGAG
>DASYZD010000352.1:0-5891 GCA_035946655.1 Allostellaceae bacterium
CTGGCTCCTCTTGAAGGGGCTCGAGACCCTCGACTTGCGGGTCGAGCGGCAATGCCGCACCGCTGTTGCGATCGCGCGCTTTCTCCAAGCCCACCCAAAGATCGGCCGGGTCGTCTATCCGGGCCTGCCAAGCCACCCGCAATACGAGCTGGCGCGGCGCCAGATGCGCGACGGCGGCACCGTCGTTGCCTTCGACGTCACTGGCGACAAGGAGGGCTGCTTTCGCTTTCTCGACGCGCTGCGCCTCGTTGACATCTCCAACAACCTCGGAGATTCGAAGAGCCTCATCACTCACCCGGCGACGACGACACATTCCCGGCTCAAACCCGAGGAACGGGCCGCGCTCGGCATCGGCGACGGGCTGGTGCGGCTGTCGGCCGGCCTCGAAGCCGAGGCCGACCTGCTCGCCGACATCGAGCGGGCACTGCATCAGGTTTAGCCCCTCGTTCATTCACGCCGAATCGCCTTTATTATCCGTTATGGCCGGGTTTGACCCGGGGATGACGATTGGGGCCGATCCAGTTTGATCCGATCGGGAGGCAGCGCAATGGCAGCCGAGTGTTTTGAGGTCGTCTACCTGGTGCTCAGCGGGACGAGCACGGCAGCCCGCGGTCCCGAGCTGCTGCGCGAACTGGTGGGGCTCGGCTTTGCGACGGTCATCGCGCTGCCGACGCCGAACGCATCGCGCGTGCTCGCACCGCGCGAGCTTGCCGACATAGCGGGGGTCCAGGTCGTCGAATCGTATTTCGACCTGGCAATTCGCCCGCGGCCGCCGCGTGGGGTGGTATTGTTTGCCCCCTGCAGCTTCAATTCGCTCAATAAGCTCGCCCACGGCGTGGCCGACAACCTTGCGCTCTCAGTCGTCGCCGAGGCCATCGGGCGGCGCACACCGGTCATCGTCGGCCCGTCGCTGAACGCCCCGCTCCTCGCCCACCCCGTGGCGCCGGCATCGCTGGCAAAGCTGGCCGCCTGGGGCGTAACGATCGTGCCACCGGTGGACGAGGGTGAAGGACCGCGTCTGGCGCCGACAAGACTCCTGGTCGATGCCGTTCGCCCTTACGTTAGGCCAGGTTGAAATATAATACATAGTACTACCGTGTATATAATTTATTTGACATGTTGATATGATCAAATAATCTGAACCACGCATCAAACCGGGAGTTTCCCGGCTGGCTCGGGAGGGCGGCGGCGTGGCTCGGATCGACACGATCTCGAAAGCCGAGGCGATCAAGCAGCAAAGTCGCCAATTACGCGGCAATCTCGCCCGGGATCTCGCCGACACGGCGGTGCCGTTCGACAAGGCCGGCTACAGCCTCCTCAAATTTCACGGCGTCTACCAGGGTTATGACCGCGACAGCGCCACCGAGCGCAAACAGCGCGGCGACGACAAGATCTGGCAGTTCATGGTGCGCGTGCGGATCCCCGGCGGCCGCCTCACCGCCGACCAGTACCTCGCGCTTGATGCACTTGCCGACACAAGCGCCAACGGCTCCTTACGCATCACGACGCGGCAAAGCATCCAGTTCCATGGCATCGTCAAATCCCGGCTAAAGGCGGCGATCGGCGAAATCAACGGCGCTCTGCTGACGACGCTGGCCGCCTGCGGCGATGTCGTGCGTACCGTGACGACGGTGCCGGCGCCAATCCGCGACGGGGTCCACGACCGGCTGGAAGCCGATGCGCGCCGCCTCTCCACGCACCTGTTGCCCCGGACAGCCGCCTATCACGAGATCTGGGTCGACGGCGAGAAAGTGACGACCGAGCCGGCGCCCGACCCGCTGTTCGGCGAGCGCTATCTGCCGCGCAAATTCAAGATCGGCCTGGCGATCCCCGAGGACAACACGATCGACGTCTTGACCAACGACCTCGCGATCGTCGCCTTGTTCGAGTGCGAAACCCTGCTCGGCTACAATTTCCTGCTCGGCGGCGGGCATGGCATGACCCACAACAAGCCCGAGACCTACCCGCGGCTGGCGACCCCCGTTGCCTTTGTCGAGCCGGACGACCTCTTGAGTGCGGCGGCGGCGGTGGTTCGGCTGCATCGCGACTGGGGCGACCGCGGCAACCGCCGGCACGCGCGGCTCAAATACGTCATCGCCGAGCGCGGCGAGGACTGGGCACGCGAGCGCCTCTCGGAGGATCTCGGCAAACCGCTGGCGGGGTGCCGGCCGATGCCTGACTTCGCCGTCCCCGACCATCTGGGATGGCATGAGCAGGCCGATGGCAGGCTTTATCTGGGGGTGCCGGTGGCAAGCGGCCGCCTCGTCGATGACGGACGCGTGCGGCTGCGCGGCGCGTTGCGCGAGATCGTCGCGCGCTTCGGCGCAAATCCGATCCTGATGCCGAGCCAGGACATCATCCTCAGCGACATCGCGCCGGCGGACCGCGCCGCGATCGTATCGGTGTTGCGAACCCATGGGGTGCGCCTGAGCGACGAATTACTGCCGGTCGAACGCTGGGCCTTGGCCTGCCCGGCGCTTCCCAGCTGCGGCCTGGCGCTGACCGAGGCTGAGCGAGTGCAGGGCGACATCGTCGGGGCGATCGCGGCCCGGCTCAAACGCTGGGGATTGGAAGAGGAACGCCTCAGCATCCGCATCACCGGATGCCCGAATGGCTGCGCGCGGCCCTATACCGGCGATATCGGGGTCGTCGGGCGCATCCCCGGCTTCTACGCGATCTATGTCGGCGGCGACTTCGAGGGAACGCGCCTCAATCAGGAACTCGCCAATCGCATCAGGCTCGACGACGTCGCTGACACGCTCGACCCGCTCTTCGCTCTATTCGCCGCCTCGCGCATGACCGGCGAGGGGTTCGGCGATTTCTGCCACCGCATCGGCGTCGGGGCGTTGCGCGAAGTGATCGCCGGGTCGCGCGGCAAGGTACGCGATGCGGCCGATTGATCCATTAGCCGTCAAGGCCGGCCCGACCACAGCCGGACCGGCCCTGGCCGCCGCTACGAACCCGGCGGCGGCGGTACGTACGCCGGCGGTGGCGGCGGCGGGTAGTACACTGGCGGGGTACTCACCACGCCGGCGGTAGCGCCAACGCCCCCACCGATTGCCGCCCCGACGGCCGCACCAGGAGCACAGCCAATCGGGATCGTCACGATGCACCCGATGAGGGCGCCAGTCGCCGCTCCGCCCGTACCGTCGACCACGGCATTTGCTGCCGGATCCGGAGTTTGCGCGAAAGCGGGGACACTTCCCGCCATACCGGCAATAAGTGCGATAGCATTGATGGTTTTATTCATTAACACCTCCTCAACTTCCGGGCTCCTGATCTGTTGTTCCCGGACCAATCGATTACGATTGTCATAGGAGAACATCGACCTCACAGCATCGATCCCATAATTTTTATTATTCTCTGTACGGGATGTTTTGCCGAAGGCTGGGATCACCTGAGACATATCCGGGCCCGGTGGGGTCAGGACCTCGCCCGGTTCCTCGCAATGGCACGCGATTTGCGCTAGACTTCTCGGCAATCTCCCTTCCGCAAAGAGGCAGGTCATGGGCATCGTCGTGGCGGTGATGGCACAAGGCATGATGGGCGCCGGGGTCGGAAAGCGGCTGCACGAGAGCGGCGCCGACGTCCGCACCCTCTTGAGCGGGCGCAGTGCCCAGAGCGCCGAGCGGGCCCGCGCCGCCGGGATGACGCCGGCGGCCGACGAAAAGAGCCTACTTGAGGGCGCCGATTTCTTCCTGTCGATCTTGCCGCCCGACGAGGCCGAGAATTTGGCCCGAAGTCTCGCGCCGGCGCTCGCTGGCCTGGCCAAAAAGCCGATCTACGTCGATTGTAACGCGATCAGCCCGCAGACCGCAGCACGGGTCGCCGCGATCATCGAGCCGACCGGCGCCAAGTTTGTCGATGGCGGCATCATCGGCGGGCCGCCGCGGCCGGGATACAGCCCGGCGATCTATGCTTCCGGCGCCGCGGTCGGCGAGACCGCCGTATTGCGCGATTGGGGGCTCGACTGGCGGGCGATCGACGGACCCGTCGGCGTCGCCTCGGGGCTCAAGATGTCCTATGCCGGGATCACCAAGGGCACGACCGCAATCGCCGCGGCGATGCTCTTGGGCGCCGCCCGCTTCGGCTGCGGCGAGGCGCTCATTGCCGAATTGTCGAAGAGCCAGCCCGAGATGCTGAAGCGGATGCGCGGCAACATCCCGCGAATGTACGACAAGGCCTACCGCTGGGTTGGCGAGATGGAAGAAATCTCGGATTTCCACGGACCCAACAAACCGGCCGCCGACATGTATGCGGCAATCGCCCGCCTTTATGAATTTCTCGCTGCAGCCGAAGCGGAACCGTCCCCTGGCCCTGACAACGCAATCAAAACCCTCGATCGGGTCCTCGGATCTTAAAGTTCTATCCGATAATGCGCCATGATCTCCCAACTGTCATCCCCGGGCTTGACCCGGAGATCTCCGGCAGAGGGCCGGGTCAAGCTTGGCCATGACGGGCGATGGGGGCGATTCAGCTTGCACCGACTTTGCTCTGACTTTTGAGGCTCAAATAAATACGCCCCTCATGCCGCCTTCGGGATAGCGCAAGCCGGCTGCGGCGCCGACCGGCACCGCCTCGGCGATGCTCTCGACCTCTTCCGCCGTCAAGCGGACATCGAGCGCGGCCAAATTCTCTTCGACCCGCTCGATGCGCTTGGTGCCCGGGATCGGGATCACATCGGGGCCTTGCGCCAGCAGCCACGCGAGCGAGAGCTGCGCGACGGTGCAGTCTTTGTCGGCGGCGATCGCCTCGGTGCGCTCGACCAGCACGCGGTTCTTCGCGAAATTCTCGCCCTCAAAGCGCGGGTGACGGCGGCGGGTGTCGCCCTCCGAAAGATTGGCAAAGTCGGGAATGACCCCGGCAAGGAGACTACGGCCGAGCGGCGAATAGGCGACAAAGGAAATCCCGAGATCGCGGGTTGTCGCCCGCGTCCCGTCGGCCACCTCTCGGTATAAGAGCGAGAATTCGCTCTGCACCGCGGCGATCGGGTAGGTCGCGTGGGCGCGCCGGATGCGCTCCGGGCGCGCCTCGCACAATCCGAGAAAGCGCACTTTGCCCTGTTCGACCAGCCGGCTCATCGCGCCGACCGTATCCTCGACCGGCACGTTGGGATCGACCCGGTGCTGGTAATAGAGGTCGATGACATCGACGCCGAGCCGCTTCAAACTCGCGTCGCACGCCTGCTGGACATATTCGGGCCGGCCGTTGACCCCACCCGAGCGGCGGTCCTGGCCGAATTTGGTGGCGAGCACCACCTTGTCGCGCCGTCCCTTCAGCGCCCGACCGAGCAGGTCCTCGTTCTGCCCCAAACCATAGGCGTCCGAACTGTCGAGAAAGTCGACGCCGAGGTCGATCGCCCGCTGCAGAAACGGGATGGCCGCTTCATCGTCGCTCGTCCCATAGGTCCCGGACAGCGACATGCAGCCGAGGCCGATTGCCAGCACCTCCGGCCCGTCGCGGCCGATCCGGCGCCGCTCGCGTGTCGAGTTATCGCTCATCGATATCTCCCGCAAAAATCGGCGCGCACCATAACCGATCGGTGAAGCTTTGTGACAATGCCGAAGAGAGGCGTATGATCGCGCCGCAGCAATCGAAGCCCAAAGCGGGAGGCCAGCATGGCGGACAAGTTCCATGTATATGCCGGGGCGGTGCGGTCGGCCGAGGGTGGCAAAGGCGGCGTCTTTCGCCGGGCGCCTGACGAGGAAGGCTGGGCGGCGCTGACCGACGGTCTGCCGGACGGGACCGAAATCCACGCGATCACGGTCCATCCCGACAATCCCGATACCGTCTTTATCGGCACCACCAAGGGCGGCTATCGCAGCGCCGATCGCGGCGGCCACTGGACAAGGCTGGCGCTGCCGGATCCGGGTGCCGATGTCTGGTCGATC
>DASYZD010000353.1:0-3866 GCA_035946655.1 Allostellaceae bacterium
GTAGATCTGCGCCGAAACGCGAACCCAGAGGGCGCCGTCGAGCACCATGATGCCGGCGGTGATGCCGTGATTTTCGGTCAGCTGGGCGGCGAGGCGGCGTGCCGCGTCGCGGTCGCGGCATTCGCCGCCGGGGAGCCTTACCGAGACCATCGCCGCGCAAAATTCGGGAGCGGCGGCCGCCTCGCTGCCCCAAGCCTCGGCGAGCATCGCCCCGGCCTCGCGCACGAGCGCGGCATTATGGGCGCGGATCGCCTCGGCGCCCAACGCCTCGATATAATCGAGCGCCGCCGGAGCGGCGAGCCAGGCCGAATTGTCGCGGGTGCCCGTATAGTCGAACTCGGCGGGAAAGCCCTGCCCCAGCGCATGCGAGATCGCAGTCGGATGCAGCGCCATCCGGTGCTCGGGCGCGCACCAGATGACCGCGGTGCCCTTCGCGGCGAACGCCCATTTGTGCAGGTTGCCGACATACCAATCGACACCGAGCTGGGGCACGTCGAGCGCGATCTGGCCCGGCGCATGGGCGCCGTCGACCACGACCGGCACGCCCTTTTCATGGCACAGCGCGGCCATCTCGCCGATCGGCAGGACGACGGCGCCGGCCGAGGTGATGTGGTCGAATGAGGCGAGACGCGTCCGCGGCCCGATCGCGGCTTTTATCGCATCGAGCAAGGGCGCCGGGTCGGTGAACGGCACCGGCACCGCGACCTCGATCACCCGCGCGCCATGGCGCCCGGCATGGTAGGAGAGCGCGTTGCCGATCGCGCCATAGACCTGCGACAGGCACAAGAGCTCGTCCCCGGGGCCGAGCGCGAGCGAGGCGATGATCGCGTTGAGCCCGGACGTCGCATTCTCGACGAATGCCCAATCGTCGCCCCGTCCGCCCAGAACACCGGCGACCCGCCCGGCCGCCTGGCGCAACAGGCCTATCAGGTCGCGGCGAAAGAAGGTCGAGGGGTCGGCCTCCATCTGGAGCTGCCACCCGCGCGCGGCATCGAGCACGACGCGCGGCGTTGCGCCGTAGCCGCCATGGTTGAGGTGATCGATGCCCTCGGTGAGCCGGAAATCCGCGCGCCGGACATGCCCGAATTGGGGGAAGTTGCTCATTCAATGATCGTGCAGGAGCGAACCGAGACCAGGCAGCCGGTCGGGGATGCTGCACGCTCGCAGCGCATGCCACAGCATCGCCGCGTTGACCGCGAGCACTGGCCGGCCGAGCCATCGCTCGGCTTCATCGGCAAGCCGCATCATGACCAGGTCGGTCCCGACCTGCACGATGGCCTCGGCGCCGGAATCACAGAGCTCGCGTAATCCGGCGCGGATAGTCGCCTCGTCGACCATTGCGATGGCAAGCGTCGTCGGACAGTCGATGCGGTGCAGCTTCGCCACCTCGTATCCCGACTCGGTAAGGAAGCGGACATAGTGCTCGTCGAACATCGGTGGGTGGGGCGACAGGATGCCGATCCGCTTGACCTTGAATAACGGGAGCGCTGCCGCAAGGGCGCCGGCGGCCGTCGTGACATCGACGTTGGCCATCTGCCTGAGCCCCTCCTCGAAGCGGTTGCGCCCGGCGACACCACCCATGAAAGACAGCGCCGACACGCCGATCAGGAGATGATCGGGCTCGGCGGTCATTACGTCGCGGGTCGCGATCTGCAGTGCGTCGCGAAATGCCTGAGCGGCTCGCTGGGCCTCTTCGGGTGAGCGAATCGACGGCTGTGCGAGGTAAATGCGCGCGGTGTGAAATGTCACGCCGCGCGGCGCCATGGCGTGCATCTCGGGTTCCATGGTGGTGTTCGTCGATGGCACGACGACAGCTAACTTCGCGCGGTAGCCGAGCAGATCCGGCATGGTTTTTCTCCGCTGGGAGGCCGCTGTAGGACCGTCGGGTACCGCTGATCACGCAGGGACACTCTCGAAGTAACGGTTGAATTTTCCGCCACTCTGTCCTCTTCGGCTCCGCGGCAATCATGCGGGAAAGGCGCGGCGCGGAAAAGCCCTTGCCGGCGGGTGGCATTGTCCATAAAGCGTGCGAGCGACCTTGTCCCCTGTGGAGCGCCCCCCGATGCCCGACCATCCCGACGCCAAGAGCCTGGAGGCGCTGCGCGCCTTTGATACGCCGACCATCTGCAACGCGCTCGAGATTGTCGCGCCGGCGCGCCGCACGATCGGCTTCACCCGGCGGCCGCTGGTGGCGCCGTTTCCGGATCTCAAGCCGATCGTCGGCTTTGCCCGCACCGGGATGATCCGCTCGCGGGAACCCCATCCGCGCGACCGCGAAACCGCCAATCGCATTCGCCTCGGCTATTACGAGCACGTCGCCTCCGCGCCGAGGCCGTCGATTTCGGTCCTCCAGGACATCGACGCGCCCGATACCGGGTTCGGCGCCTTCTGGGGCGAGGTGCAGACCCATGTCCATGCCGGGCTCGGCTGCGTCGGGGTTATCACCGACGGCTCGGTGCGCGACCTCGATGCGATGTCGCCGGGTTTCTTCGTGCTGGCCGGCTCGGTAATGCCGAGCCACGCCTATGTCCATCTCGTCGACTTCGGCGGCACGGTCACCGTCGCCGGCATGGTCGTCTCGGCCAACGACATCATCCACGCCGACCGCCACGGTGCGGTGGTGATCCCCTCTGACGCGGTCGCCAAGATCCCGGCCGCCGTCGATCTGTTGGCGCGCCGCGAGAAGGTCATCATCGAAGCCTCAAAGCAGCCCGGCTTCTCGATCGAGCGGCTGCGCCAGGCCTATAAGGAGCAGGACGAGATCCACTGAGCGCGCCGCGCGCGTTGCGCCGGAGCCGATGCCATGCCGAAATTGTTGAGCGAAGCGCAGATCGCGCAGTACCAGGAGGAAGGGTATCTCGCGCCGATCCGCATCATGGCCGCGGACGAGGCAGCGGCGATGCGCGCCGATCTCGAGGCGGTCGAGGCGCGCATGGGCGGGAAGCTGCGCGGCGATCTGCGCCATAAATCGCACCTCCTCTTCCCGTTTCTCGCCGACCTCGTGCGCCATCCGTTGCTGCTCGACGCAATCGAGGACGTGCTCGGCCCCGACCTTTTGTGCTGGACCAGCAACTTCTTCATCAAGGAGGCGGAGAGCCCCTCTTTTGTCTCGTGGCACCAGGATTCGACCTATTGGGGCTTGTCGGCCCCCGAAGTGGCGACCGCCTGGGTGGCCCTCACCCCGAGCACTATCGAGAACGGCGCGATGGCGGTAATCCCCGGCAGCCACAAATTCGACCAGATCCCGCACCGCGACACCTTCGACCGCCATAATTTGTTGACCCGCGGCCAGGAAATCGCCGTCGAGGTTGACGGGGGCGAGGCGGTGCCGCTGATCCTCAAGCCCGGCGAGATGTCGCTCCATCACGTGCGCCTCGTGCACGGCTCGGCGCCCAACCCGTCCGCGGATCGCCGCATCGGCTTTGCGATCCGCTATATCCCGACCCATATCCGCCAGCTCGAGGGCGAGGACAGCGCCACGCTGGTGCGCGGCACCGACCGCTTCCATCATTTCGCGCCCGAGCCCAGCCCCCAAAGCGAGATGGCGCCGGAGATGCTGGCGCTGCACAAGCGCATCGCCGAGCGCAGCGCGCAGATCCTCTATCGCGGTACCGGGGTCGCCAGCTTCAACGACCCGCAGGCGGTTAGAGGTTGAAGAGGGGGAGGGGCTGAGGCGGAGGGACTGAGGGGGAGGGCCTACGCATGAAGCTCTACCGCGGTGGGCGCAGCCTCGATGGCGCGGTGGTAACGGTCGACGGCAAGCCGCTCGATCCGCGCCACGATCTGAAGCTGCTCTCGCCGACCGGGTTCGAGTGGACCTATGAGGGCGCCGGGCCGGCGCAGCTCGCGCTCGCACTGCTCGCCGA
>DASYZD010000354.1:0-9222 GCA_035946655.1 Allostellaceae bacterium
AGTTTTGCGAAAATTGGACGTCGGACGCCGCTGTTACTCTTACCTTCCGTGGATCACACGAGGCTGCCTCGGTCGTGCTGGTAAGCGGTGACCTACGAGTCGATCTCCCAAAGCTTGGACAGATCGAGGAGGAGGTTGGCATAAAGATGAGCCGTACTACGTTCGAGACTAGCGATGGCAAAAGTATGCTTGCTCACCTGCTTCGAAATACATTTTACTCCGAGCTAGATGCTCCTGTGGTCGAAGATCTCCTTGGACAGCTCTCGCTAAAGGCAGTACGGCGATGTCCGAAGGTCGAATATCGGGCTAGGGCGTGAACTGCGTCTGGGTTGGATGATTCCACCGGAGACATCGGACATAGCCGGAGACATCGGACATAGACGGCATAGGCATGAAACCGTCCACGCGGCATCACTCAATTCCATCTAAGAAACCAAATGCGAGGGGAAGCGCCTTGGGGGCCATCGATGATCATCACCGTGAAGAACAAACGCTACAAATTTACAACCTGTGTACGGTGTAACGGGACGGACATCTCGGAAGCGGCAACCGGACAGCAAGACGTAGAGCACCACGTTGCAATCGAGTCGCGGTTTATCCATCCCAGGCGAATAGAGGTGTTCTCTTCGATCACGGTCGGGCTGGGTACGGTTGAATTCGTCGGATCAGTGCCTGACTCCTGGGAGGCGAACTTCCCGACCGCAGAACTGGGCAAGCCCGTCGAGGATTCGAGGCCGGTTATCGTCAACGGACCGGCACCCGGCGCCACTGCTCAATCGAATGCTGAGTTGGGCGTGATCCAGGTCCGAGTGCATACGAAGCTCGGCATATTACCTAATCCCGAGAGCGCGCTTATTCCATTCACCGTTAAAAGATAAGATTAAATCTCGGTGAACCCTGAAGCCATACACATATTTGCTCCTCCCGTGGTAGGTATACTATTTACTATACTGTCTCATTCTATTGAACGGTTAATTCTGACTAAGGTACGCGAGCACTTGCATTTGCTCGAATTGCCGACCCGCCCGGGATTTCCAACCACGCGGCCAGAAAAGTTCACCGCGGCTGCGGTCGACGGTATAACGGAAATCGTCAAGGCAGCAAGTACATTGATCACGTTTATAGCAAATTGTCTCGTGTTCATCGGAAATTACTTTATCGGTCTTAGTTTCTTTGTGTCGGATGATATCGTGTATGTCAGTGCAGTCGGTCTGATTATAGTGATCGGTGTGTTCATGCAAATTTTGACGATTTTTGTGCGTTACGACATTCGAGACACTGTGGACATTGCGTGGAAGTTTAAAAAGAGCATCAGGTGGTGGTTGCAAGCAGAGGAAATCGCATTTAATTGTCTTGTAGTGCTTTATTTTTTTATCGGATATCACTTAGGTTACCAGACTGCGACCATTCTATAGATACCAGCAATTCCACATACTCCTTAGGGCCTTGTCGCCCTTCCGCCCCCTTCCTATAGTCACGGGTTATGCAGGAATACGCGTTCGGGCACCGGCATCTGCTCGGCATCGACGGGCTGGGCCGCGATGATATCGAGCACATCCTCGATCGTGCCGATGGCTATGTCGAACTCTCCCGCCAGGCCGACAAGAAAACCGCGCGGCTGCGCGGGCGCACGCTGATCAACTGCTTTTTCGAGAACTCGACCCGCACCCGCACCTCGTTCGAGGTTGCCGGGAAACGGCTCGGCGCCGACGTCATCAACATGGCGGTCGAAGTTTCCTCAATGCGCAAGGGCGAAACCCTCATCGATACGGCGATGACCTTGAACGCGATGCACCCCGATGTCCTCGTCGTGCGCCACCCGGAATCGGGCGCGGTGCAGCTCCTTTCGGAAAAGGTCGATTGCGCGGTCATCAACGCCGGCGACGGCGGCCACGAGCACCCGACCCAGGCGCTCCTAGACGCGCTGACGATCCGCCGCCGCAAGGGGCGGCTTGGCGGGCTGACCGTGGCGATCTGCGGCGATGTGCTGCACAGCCGGGTGGCGCGCTCGAACATTGCGCTGTTGAACGTGATGGGCGCCCGGGTGCGGGTGGTGGCGCCGCGCACGCTGTTGCCGGCCGAGATCGAGCGGCTCGGGGTCGAGGTGTTTCACGACATGGCGGCCGGGCTGCGTGACGTCGACATCATCATGATGCTGCGGCTGCAGTTGGAGCGGATGCACGGCTCGTTCGTGCCCTCGACCCGCGAATATTTCCATTTCTTCGGGCTCGATTACGACAAGCTGAGGGTGGCCAAGCCTGACGCCCTCATCATGCATCCGGGGCCGATGAACCGCGGCGTCGAGATCGGCAGCGAGGTCGCCGACGACATCGACCGCAGCCTCATTCGCCAGCAGGTCGAGATGGGGGTCGCGGTGCGCATGGCGTGCCTCGAAATCCTCACCGGCGAATTCGGCAACAATCCGCCGATCCAGTAACCACGGTGATGTTGACCCCGGCGAAAGCCCCCACCCCAACCCTCCCTCGGCTGCGGAGGAAGGAGTGTCTCCGCCCGCTCGCCGCGATTCCCTCTCCCGCAAGCGGGGGAGGGTTCGGGTGGGGACTGTGGCGGTGACCGCGATGCGCCGCCTCTACCGCAACGCCCGGCTGATCGATCCGGAGAGCGGGCTCGACGGGCCGGGGGATCTGCTGATCGATGGGGACCGGATTGCGGCACTTGGCCCCAAGGTCGGCGAGGGAATTGGCGATGATTTCGAGATCGTCGACCTCGCCGGGTTGTGCCTCGCGCCGGGCCTCATTGACATGCGGGTGCAGTTGCGCGAGCCCGGCGCCGAGCACATGGAGTCGATCGAGAGCGGCGGGCAGGCAGCGGCGGCCGGCGGGGTTACCACGATGGTGGCGCTGCCCAATACCGAGCCGCCGGTCGACGACGTCTCGGTCGTCGAGTTTCTCGCGCGACGCGCTCGCGAAGTAAAGCTCGCCAAGATCCACACCTACGCCGCCGCCACGAAGGGGATCAAGGGCCGCGAGCTGACCGAGATCGGCCTCTTGGCGGCCAATGGAGCGGTCGGCTTTACCGACGGCGTCAAGGCGATCGCCGATGCGCTGGTGATGCGCCGGGTGCTGGCCTATGCGCGCACCTTCGATCAGCTGGTGATCCAGCATCCCGAGGAACCGAGCCTGGCCGGTGCCGGCGAAGTCACCGAAGGCGAAATCGCCACCCGGCTCGGGCTGCCAGCGATCACGCCCGTGGCCGAGGTGATCATGGTCGAGCGCGATCTGCGCCTCGTGGAATTGACCGGCGCGCGCTATCACGCCGCGCACGTCTCGACTGCGGGCGCGATTGATGCAATCCGCCAGGCCAAGGCGGACGGGCTGCCGGTGAGTTGCGATACCGCGCCACCCTATTTTGCGCTGAACGAGACCGCGATCGGCGATTACCGGACCTTTGCCAAGCTGTCGCCGCCGTTGCGCAGCGAAGCTGACCGGCGCGCCGTCATCGAGGGGCTGCGCGACGGCACGATTGACGCCATCGCCAGCGACCACGCGCCGTGGGATCAGGATTCCAAGCGCCTGCCGTTCAGCTCGGCAAGCTATGGGATCGTCGGGCTGGAGACGCTCTTGCCGTTGTCGCTCGAGCTCTATCACAACCGTCACCTCACTCTCATCGAGGTAATGCGGCATCTGACCATCAACCCGGCGCGCATTCTCGGGTTCGAGGTCGGCCGCTTGGCGCGCGGCGCTCCGGCCGATCTGGTGGTCTTCGACCCCGATGCGGCATGGCGCATCAAGACCGACGAGTTCCGCTCCAAATCGAAAAACGCACCATTCGACGGCCGCCCTGTAGAGGGGCGGGTCGAGCAGACGATCGTCGACGGCCGCACGATTTTCGAGCGGCACGGGTAAACGGGATGACCGCGATCCTCGCCGCCGCCGTCATCGGCTACCTCCTCGGCTCGATCCCGTTCGGCCTCGTCTTGACCCGGCTCGCCGGGCGGGGCGACATCCGCGGGATCGGCTCGGGCAATATCGGCGCGACCAATGTCCTGCGCACCGGTAGTAAGTCGCTTGCTGCGCTGACCCTCGCCCTCGACGTGGCCAAAGGCGCCGCGGCCGCGCTGATCGGCTGCCTGTGGAGCGAAGAGGCCGCGCTCGCCGGTGGCGCGGCGGTCGTTATCGGCCATATGTTCCCGGTGTGGCTCGGGTTCCGTGGCGGCAAGGGGGTGGCGACGGCGCTCGGCGTCCTCCTGGCGCTGGCCTGGCCGGTAGCGCTGCTCGCGGCCCTCCTTTGGCTGGCCACAGCGGCCCTCTGGCGCTATTCGTCCTTGGCCGCGCTGGTCGCGGCGATTGCCGCCACGGCGCTTGCGGCGGTCGTTGTCGAGCCCGCGCGGGCTTGCCTCATCGCCGGCATCGCGCTCCTCGTCATCCTGCGCCACCATGACAACATCCGACGGCTCTTGGCCGGCAGCGAGAGCCCGATCTCCTTCGGAAAAGGCTGAGAGCGGCCCTGGAAACAACACCATCCGCCCGCCCACTCGAACCGCAGGAGCGCCTCGACTGGCTGCGCCTCTCGCGCAGTGAGAGCGTCGGGCCGGTAACCTTCTACGCGATGTTACGCCGTTTCGGCTCGGCCGGCGCCGCGCTCGACGCGCTGCCGCGCCTGTCTCCTCGTCAGGGGGGGAGCCCGGTTGCCGCGCTGACCCGCCGCGAGGCCGAGTCGGAACTGGCGGCGATCGAACGCCTCGGTGGCCGTCTCATCTGCTGGGGCGAGCCGCTCTATCCGAGCGCGCTCGCCGCGGTCGAGGATGCGCCGCCGGTGTTGACCGTGCTCGGCCGGCCTGAGATGCTCCGTGCCCCGATGGTGGCGGTGGTCGGCGCGCGCAACGCCTCGGCCAACGGCCGCCGCCTCGCCCGCGAGCTCGCCGCGGGCCTTGGGCAATCCGGGATCGTCGTCGTCTCCGGGCTGGCCCGCGGGATCGACGCCGCGGCGCATTTGGGCGCGCTCTCGACGGGCTCGGTCGCCGTCGTCGCCGGCGGCGTCGACATCGTCTATCCCGAGGAGAACCGCGACCTCCACAACGCGCTCGCGCGGGATGGCGCGATTCTCGCGGAATTGCCGCTTGGCAGCGAGCCGCAGGCCCGCCACTTCCCGCGCCGCAACCGCATCATCTCAGGCCTCGCGCTTGGCATCGTGGTGGTCGAGGCGGCGGCGAAATCCGGTTCGCTGATCACCGCGCGTTATGCCCTCGAACAGGGGCGCGAGGTTTTCGCGGTGCCGGGCTCGCCGCTCGACCCGCGCAGCCGCGGCACCAACGATCTTCTGCGCAACGGGGCGACCCTGACCGAGACTGCCGCCGACATCCTCGAGCAGCTCGGGCCGCTCTTGCAGGGCCGCCCGCCGCCGCCGGAGCTAGCGCCGGTACAGCCTCGCTTGCCGCCGGCCGCGCGGCCGCTATCGGTGATGGCGTCAACGCCGGCCGCGGGGGCCCCGGCGAACGCCGATGGCGCGCTCGACCTGATCATCGAAAAACTGAGCCCGACGCCGGTCGCGGTTGACGAACTGGTGCGCGAATGCCAATTGTCAGCCTCGGCGGTCGCCACGCTCCTCCTCGAATTGGAACTGGCCGGCCGCGTCGAGCGTCATCCCGGCAATCTGGTCTCGCTCCGCTAGCTCAGGCTTAGCGCCGCCCATCATTTGAATGGCCCCATGAACGTCGTTGTCGTCGAGTCGCCGGCCAAGGCGAAAACCATCAACAAATACCTCGGGCGCGACTACAAGGTCGTCGCCAGCTATGGCCATATCCGCGACCTGCCGGCCAAGGACGGATCGGTCCTGCCCGACGACGATTTCGCGATGTCGTGGGAGGTCGACGGCAAGGCCGAGAAGCACATCAAGGAGATTGCCCAGGCGCTGCGCGGCGCCGACAAGCTGTTCCTCGCCACCGACCCCGACCGCGAAGGCGAGGCGATTTCGTGGCATGTGCGCGAGGTGCTGAAGGCGCGCCGCGCCTTGAAGGATGTCGAGGTCAGCCGCGTCGTCTTCAACGAGGTGACGCGCAGCGCCGTCTTGGAGGCCTTCCGCCATCCGCGCGAGATCGATGGCGAGCTGGTCGACGCTTATCTCGCGCGGCGCGCGCTCGACTATCTCGTCGGCTTCACGCTGTCGCCGGTGCTGTGGCGCAAACTGCCCGGCAGCCGCTCGGCCGGCCGGGTGCAATCGGTGGCGCTGCGCCTCATTTGCGAGCGCGAAGCCGAGATCGAAGCCTTCCGGGCGCGCGAATATTGGACGATCGAGGTCGAGTTCGAGACCGAGGCGGGCGAGCGCTTCACCGCGCGCCTCTCCCATCTCGACGGCAAAAAGCTCGACCGCTTCGACCTCGACAGCGAAGAGAAGGCCCGCGCCGCCGCCGCGGCAATCCTCGCCGCCGGCCAGTTCTCCGTCGCCTCCGTCGAGCATCGCGAGGTCCGCCGCAACCCGTTCCCACCGTTCACCACCTCGACCCTGCAGCAGGAAGCCTCGCGCAAGCTCGGCTTCGGCGCGAGCCGGACGATGCGGGTCGCTCAGCGGCTTTACGAGGGCATCGACCTCGACGGCGATACCGTCGGCCTCATCACCTATATGCGCACCGACGGCGTCGCCATCGCCGCCGAGGCGATCGCCGCGGCGCGCCGGCTGATCGGCAGCGAGTTCGGCGCGCGCTATGTGCCGGGCGCGCCGCGGGTCTATCGGAGCCCGGCCAAGAACGCACAGGAAGCCCACGAGGCGATCCGCCCGACCGATCTCGCGCGGCGCCCGGGCGATATCGCCCGCCATCTCGACAACGACCAGCGCCGGCTCTACGAGCTGATCTGGAAGCGCACGGTGGCGAGCCAGATGGCATCGGCCTTGCTCGACCAGGTCAGCATCGACATCGCCGATCCGAGCGGTCGAGTGCGCCTGCACGCGACCGGCTCGGTTGTCGTGTTCGACGGGTTCCTGAAACTCTACCAGGAAGACCGCGACGACGAGCCTTCGAAAGCAGGGGCCGACGAAGACGGCGAGGGTCGGCGCCTGCCGAACATGCGCGAGAAGGAGCGCCTGACCCGCGGCGCGGTCAACCCGGTACAGCATTTCACCCAGCCGCCGCCGCGCTACACCGAGGCGAGCCTCGTCAAAAAGCTTGAAGAACTCGGCATCGGACGCCCCTCGACCTATGCCTCGATCCTGCAGGTTCTGCAGGACCGCGAATACGTGATCCTCGACAAGCGCCGCTTTGTGCCGGAAGACCGCGGGCGCCTCGTCACGGCGTTCCTGACCAGCTTTTTCGAGCGCTATGTCGAATACAATTTCACCGCCGATTTGGAAAACCAGCTCGACGAGGTCTCCGGCGGGCGGGTCGACTGGAAGGCGCTTCTGCGCGATTTCTGGCGCGATTTTTCGGCCACGGTTGGCGACACCAAGGATTTGACGATCAAGTCGGTGCTCGAAGCGCTCGACGCCGAGCTCGGCCCCCATTTCTTTCCCGATGACGGGCCGGATAACGCAACCGGCCGCGACCCGCGCCTGTGCCCGGGCTGTGGCAAGGGCCGGCTTTCCTTGAAGCTCGGCCGCTTCGGCGCCTTTATCGGCTGCTCCAACTACCCGGAATGCCGGTTCACGCGCGCCTTCGGGGCCGAGGCCGAGGGCGAGACCGGCGGCGCCGACACGGTGCTCGGCAGCGACCCGGTGAGCGGCCAGAGCGTCGGGCTGAAAAAGGGTCCCTACGGCTTTTACCTCCAGCTCGGCGAACCCGAGAATGACAACAAGCCGCGACGGGTCTCGCTGCCGCGCGGGCTGAAACCCGCCGATATCGGGCTCGACACGGCGCTGCGGCTCTTAGCCCTGCCGCGCGAGATCGGCCGCCACCCCGAGACCGGCGAACCGATCACCGCCGGGATCGGCCGGTTCGGCGCGTATATCAAGCACGGCGGGTCGTTTACCTCGCTCGCCGCCGATGACGACGTCCTGACCATCGGTCTCAACCGGGCGGTGACCCTATTAGCCGAAGCGAAGACCGGCGGGCGGCGCGGCCCCCAATTGTTGCGCGAGCTTGGCCCCCACCCGGCGGGCGGCACGGTCCCCCTATATCGCGGGCGCTATGGACCCTATGTCAGTCACGATGGGATCATCGCCTCGTTGCCGAAAGGCGCCGACCCCGACAGTTTCGGGCTCGATGCGGCGGTCGAACTGCTCGCGGCGCAGCGCGCCAAGGGCAAGGCGCGCCGCCCGGTCAAGAGAGCTGCCGTGGCCAAAGCCGCACCGGCCAGCTCGCGCGCTGGCGCAAAGCCGCCGGTGCGACGCGCTGCGGCAAAACCCCGGGCGAAGGCAAAGCGGCCGGCGAAGGCCACGGCAAAAAAGCCGGCGCGCCGCCGCCCGGCCTAACCTTGACCGGCCTAACCTTGAATAGTCATCCCGACGAAAGGTCGGGACGACTATAGTTGGTCGGCAGAAACGTGAGCAGAACCCAACAGCCCCTGCCCTCGCCCGAGGCCCTGATCGAATTCCTGCGCGACCACCCGGGCGGGCTCGGCACGCGCGAGATTGCCCGCGCCTTCGGGCTAGGACCGGCCGAACAGCCGGCGCTGCGCGACCTCTTGCGCCGGGTCGGACACTCCGGGGAGCTGACGCGCGCGGCCAATCACAGATTGATCGCCGGGCCACCGCTCCCCGAAATCATGCCGGTCGAGCGGTTTGGCAACGATGCAGACGGTTTCCCCTTGGTCCGCCCGCTGGCTTGGCCGGGGAGCGGCGAGCCACCGAGCTTTCGCCTGGCTGGCGCGGCCAGCGAGGAACTCGAAGTGGGCGAACGCGCGCTGGCCCGGTTGATCCACCGCGAATCGGGCGCGATCGAGGCCGAAATCATGCGCCGCCTCGCTTCCTCGGGAACGAGCGAAGCGAACCGCATCGTCGGCACCTTCCGCCGCACGCGCGAGGGCGGCACGGTGATCCCCGTCGATCGCCGCGACAAGGGCGAATACCCGGTGCTCGGCCATGATGCGGCTGGGCTCGGCGATGATGAATTGGTGGTTGCCGAGGCGCTGCCATCGCGCCGGTTTGGCTGGCGCGCCCGCGTCCTCGAACGCCTCGGCCCGGCCAATGCACCCGGCGCGATCAGCGCAATGACCATCGCCGCGTTCGATATACCGAGCGAATTCCCGCCCGCCGCACTCGCCGAAGCCGCCGCCGCGCGGCCCGCCGATCCGACCGGCCGCGTCGATCTGCGCACCCTCGCACTGGTCACGA
>DASYZD010000355.1:0-10144 GCA_035946655.1 Allostellaceae bacterium
CGACGGTGATGTTCGAGAAGCCGAGATACTTGGTGCCGAGCCCCGACAGGGTGCCGACGGATGCGGCCGAGCCCAGCTCCAGCGTGTCGCCGCCGGTGCCGCCATTGACGATGCCGGCGAATACCGCCCCGGGCTCGACGACCACGAGGTTGCCACCGCCAGCGAAGCCGACCGCCGCGCCGCTCGCGCCGCTGATTGTCCCGGAATTGACGACGGTGCCGCCGGCTCTCAGGAAGATGGCATCAAATCCGGTGGTCCCGGTTTGCGAGATCGTGCCAGCATTGACCACCGTGCCGGGGCCGACGTTGATATTGATCGCCTGGTTCGGCGCGGTGATCAGCCCGCTCGCGGAGTTCGTGATGGTCCCGCCGCTGGTCAGCAGGATCGCCCAGCCTCCGCTGGTCTGGGCCGCGCTGATCGTGCCGAAATTGGTGATCGCCGCGGCCGCGCTGGTGCCGGTCTGCACACCGGCGCCTTGGAAGCCGGTGCCCGCCGCCGTTCCCGGCTGTGTGCTCCGGATCGTGCCGTAATTGATCAGCGTGAGAGTGCCTGGGGTGCCGGCCGTGCCGGGGAAGAAGCCGACCCCGATATGATAAGCGGTGATCAGCCCCCCGCCGGAGCCGGCCGTCCCGTTGATGAGCGCGCCTCCGGCTTCGCCTAAACCGACGCCGCTGCCATTGTTGCCGGTCGAGCTGATCGTTCCGAGGTTGGTGACCGTCCCGCCGGCTCCGAGAACGACCCCGGAGAACGAGGTGCCGGTGTTGGTGCTTTGGATCGTCCCGAAATTGATGACTGTAGCGGCGCTGCCTTTGCTCGCGAAGGCGCTGCGATAAGCGGTAATCAGCCCGGATGTCTCGTTGGTCAGGACCCCGCCCTGCCCGAAATAGACGCCGACGCCGGCCGTGGTTCCAAAACTCTCGATCGTCCCGGAATTGACCACCGAGCCGAAGCTGATCGTGGTCCCGAGGGTGTCCCTGAACGTGAACACGCTGCCCGTGCCGGCGGCCTCGATGATCGCGCCGGTATGGTTAGTGATCAGCCCGCCGCCGCGGCTGTAGATCGTGGAGTTGGTCCCGGTGCTTTCGATCGCTCCATAATTCGTGACGGTGGCCGGGGCGTTTGCAATAACTATCGAACTGCGGACCGCTTCGATCGTCGCGCCGGCCTCATTGGTGATGGTGCCGCCGCCCCCGAAATAGACGCCGACGCCGGAGGTGATCCCGGTGCTTTGGAGCGTCCCGAAATTGACCACCGTGCCGACGCTGACGGTGGTTCCCGCGGTGTCCCTGACGAGGATCGCGTCGAGGTTGGCCGTGATCAGGCCACTCGTCTGGTTGGTGACGATCCCGCCCTGCTGGAAATAGACCCCAGAGCCGGCCGTGACCCCGGTGCTCAGGATCGTCCCGGAATTGACCACCGTGCCGAAGCTAGCGGTGGTCCCGAGGGTGTCGGCGACGCGGATCGTGCCGCGCCCGCTGGCGATCGTCCCGCCCAAGGCATTGGTGATCAGCCCGCCGGCCTGGAGATAGACCGCGGGGTGCGCGGTGGTGAGGTTCTCGATCACGCCGGAATTGGTGATCGTGCCGGCCGCGCCCTTGATAAAGATCGCATTGGTCGCGGCGCTCTCGATCGTGCCGGAATTGGTGATCGTGCCGCCCGCCGCGAGTTCGACGCCGAAGCCGGTCGTGCCGGTCCCGGTTCCCGAGATCGTGCCGGCATTGGCGACCGTGCCGGCGGCACCGGCGATAACGATTCCGGCGTAGCCCTGGATCAACCCCGCCGGTGACGTATTGCCGACGCTGCCGCCCGCGAGAAGATCGATTCCGATCCCGGCCGTGCCGGTGCCGGTGACCGTGCCGTAATTGGCGACGGTTCCAGGGGCGCCTCCAATGATGACGCCGTTTGAAGCGCCGCCGATTAGCCCGCTGTTGTTGACGCTGCCGGCATTGATCGCGACGCCATCGTTGTCGCCGACGATGGTGCCGCTGTTCAGTACGGTAACAACTGCGGAGAACGCGTTGACGCCGTTGCCATTCAAGCCGTACAAGGCACTGATAAAGCCGGAGTTGATCACCGTGCCGCCGCTATCGAGATTGACGCCGGTCACGTTGCCGCTGGTTGACCCCGCGGTAATTGTCCCGCGGTTTACGACCGTGCCGCTGATCCCGTGCAGAAAGATGGCGTTGACCGAATAGGCGGCGGTGGACGCGGCGACCGCGCGCACCCGCCCATAATTCACGACGGTCCCGGTCTCGCCGGCGGCGCCGATGATTTGAATCCCGTCCGCCGTGCCGTCGACGTAGCCGGCGGTCGAGCCGCTGGAACCGTTAGTTACAAAGCCGCCCGATGCGAGGTCGATCCCCACGCCCTGGCTGCCAACGCTCTTGACCGTTCCGAGGTTGGTCAGCGTCCAGGCGACCCCGGCGGTGCCGAGAACCCCAGCGGCGAAGGCGCCGGCCGAGTTGACGTCGATCGTGCCGGTCGAGGTTACTGTCGTCGGATTGGTGGTGAGGGTGTAGGTGCTGCTGGTGTAGACGCTGAAGGTGCCCGCCATCTCTCCCTCCCCTGTCCCCGCTTGACGCGGGCGTCACGGACCGGATCGCCCTGCGGGTGAAGGCGGCGTTATTCTGCCGCCCTGCCCCCGGCTTGTCCATAAGCCTCCTTTTCGGCGGACCATCGCCGGTGTTGACGGGGCGCGGGTTTTCCCGTTCTTTGCCGGCGAGCGGGGCGAGAGAAATGCGGCGATGATTGTTGATCAGCGGCTGTGCGCCTGCGGCAGTGGGCTGCGGCTGGTGCGTTGCTGCCAGATGGATTTTTCGGTGGTGCCGCCGTTCGAGGCGAGCGGGCCGCTCGCGCCGATGGTTCAGCGCGCGGTTGAGCGCCATGGTCAAGGCGCGGTCGAAGAAGCCGAGAGATTGTGCCTCGAAGTCTTGGAGCTGGCGCCGGGGCAGCTCGAGGCGCTATCGCTCCTGTACCGGATCCGCAAGGCCGGCGGAAAGGAGGGGGCGGCGAATGCGCTGTTGCGCCGGATCGTCCAGCTCCATCCCAACACGTTGTGGGCGACCCACGATCTGACGCTGGTGCTGTTCGGCAAGGGCGCGATTGCCGAGGCGGAGGTCCATGCCCGCAACGCGGTGCGCATCGCCCCGCAGAACCCGCAGTCGCACAATTTGATGGGCATGATCATGACCGAGGCCAACCGGCCTCAGATCGGCGAATACCACTACCGCAAGGTCATCGAACTGAGCCGGGCGCGCGACCCGATCGTCCTCGCCAATCTCGCCTGGAACCTCAGGAACCAGGGCAGGATGGCGGAATCGCGCCAGCTCTATGAGGAATCGAGCGCCCAGTCGCCGGACGTATTGCAGACCTGGCTCGGTTGGGCGCGGCTGGAAGAGGCCGACCGCAATCTCGAGCGGGCCGCCGAATTGCTCGACCGCGCCGAGCGGCTGGTGCCCAAAAATCCCAGCGTCATGCTGTCGCGCGCGGTCCTGTGTGGGCGCACCGGGTCCTATTCGCAGGCGCTGGCGATCCTCGATGCGATGGCGACGCCGGCCAACGGAGAAGGTCCCGGGCTTGGCGCCAACGAGCTCCTGGAGAAGGGGCGCCTGCTCGACCGCATCGGCCGCTTTGACGAGGCGTTCGCGGCGTTTGCCGAAGGCAAGCGCCTGTGCCGCGAAGTGACCGGCCTCAACTACTTGGAAGAGCAGGCCCAGCAATTGGCCGCCCGCCTCAAGGCGTTCTTCACCGAAACCCGGCTGGCGATCCTGCCGCGCGCGGGGCTGCGCGAAGACACCGCACAGCCGATCTTCATCCTCGGCTTCCCGCGGTCCGGCACCACTCTGGTCGAGCAGACGCTATCGGCGCATCCGCGCATCTGCGCCGGCGACGAGCTGCCGTTCGTCAACGAGATTACCCAGGCCATGATGCGGGTGCTCAACAGCCCGCTCTCCTATCCCGAGGCCCTGGCGGAATTGTGGATGGGCGACCGGCGCCTCGGTCTCGACGAATTGCGCGATTACTATATCGAGCGGGTTCGCCAGCTCGACATCGTCGAAGGGGGCGCGGTCTGGTTCACCGACAAGATGCCGCTCAACGAAACCCATCTCGGCCTCATCGCGCTGATGTTCCCGCACTCACCGATGATCCACGTCTTGCGTCATCCGCTCGATGTCGTGCTGTCGACGTTTTCGAACCACCTGACGCACGGGTTTTATTGCTCGTACGCACTGGAAACAGCGGCCCGTCACTATGCGTTGTCGATGGATCTGGTCGAGCATTACCGCGGGCAGATGACGCTGCGCTACCTGCCGATCCGCTACGAGGACATCGTCGACGACCAGGAGAGCGCGGTTCGCCGCATCCTCGATTTCATCGGCGAGCCGTTCGACGCGCGCTGCCTCGCGTTTCACGAAAACCGCCGGTATGCGCGCACCGCCAGTTATGTTCAGGTGACCGAACAGCTCTACGACCGCTCGCGCTTCCGCTATCGCCATTATCGGAAGCAGCTGGAGCCGGCGGTCGCAATCCTCGAACCGACCATCAAGCGCCTCGGTTATCCCCTTGATTGAACCGGACTCGGGCGGCGGGGCGATGGTTCCCGAGATCCAGCTTGGCGCCATCCCGGTGGGCCGGCCGGCGCTCGAAGTGACCGTGGCGCCAGCCCTGCCGGCTTCCGACGCCCAGCGGATCGCGCAGCTAATGCAGCTGGCGAACGAGCACGAGCAGGCGGGTCGGCTCGCCGAGGCCGAAGGCGTCCTGCGCCATATCATCGCCGAGGCCGGCGACCATCCCCCGGCCTTGCACTCGATGGGGATCGTCGCCTTCAAGAGGGACCGTCTCGAGGAAGCGGCGCGGCTGATGGAGCGCTCACTCGCGCTGGCGCCGACGGAGGCGGTGTATTATCGCAACATTTGCGAAGTCTACCGCGTGCTGGGCCGCTTCGACGAGGCGCTGGCTGCCGGCCGCCGGGCCGCGGGCCTTGCCCCCAACGATTTCCACTGTCACCACAATCTGGGGGTATTATATTACCACCGCCTGGAGCTTGACGCGGCGATTGCCAGTGGCGAGCGGGCCATCGCGCTCGCCCCCGATCTCGCCGGCGCCCATTTCGGGATCGCCGAAGCCTCGCTGCTGCGCGGCGAGTTCGAGCGCGGCTGGGAGGAATATGAGTGGCGCTTCAAGCTCGCCAACGCGCCGCAATTGCTGCCCCCGACCGAGCGCAAGCAATGGGACGGCACCCCGCTGCGGGACGGGACCCTGTTGCTGATCGCCGATCAGGGCTATGGCGACGTCATTCAGTTCTGCCGCTATATCCCGTGGGCGGCGGCGCGCTGCGCCAAGGTGGCGATCGCGTGCAGCGCCGAGTTGCACCCGGTCATCGAGCAAGAGGCCGGCGGTGCGCTGTTGTTCGATCACTGGGAGCGGGCGCCCCAATTCTCCGCGTATTGCGCGCTCTCCGGTCTGCCGCGGCTGGCCCACACGCGGCTTGATACGATCCCGGCCGAGATCCCCTACCTGCGGGCGGACCCCGCCAGAACGGCGGTCTGGGCCGAGCGGCTTGGGGTCTTGCTGCCGCACGGCTATCGCCGCATCGGCATCGTGTGGGCCGGTCGGCCGACCCATCACAACGACCGCAACCGCTCGACGACGCTGGCGACCTTTGCGCCATTGACCGAGATCCCCGGGGTTGCCCTGGTATCGCTGCAGAAAGGCGACGCGCAGGGCCAGATCGGGCGTTACTGGGGTCGCGCCCCGCTCGTCAATCTCGGGCCGGAGCTGCGGGATTTCGGCGATACGATGGCGGTGCTGGAGTGCCTCGAGCGGGTGGTGGTGGTCGATACCTCGGTCGGCCATCTCGCCGGCGCAATGGGGAAGGAAGCTGCGGTGATGCTGCCCTATGCGCCCGACTGGCGCTGGCTTTTGGGCCGCAGCGACAGCCCGTGGTATCCGACCCTGCGGCTGTTTCGCCAGGGGCCGGACCGCAGCTGGGACGCGGTGATCGGCCGCATCGCCAAGGAGCTCGCCAGCGCCTCGCGCCCGCCCGACTGAGCGCACTGGCCGCGGGGAGATCACCTTTGAATGCAGGGCGAGCTGTGGATATGATCGTCTCATGAGGCGATTCAGCCGATATTTCTACCGCTACCTGCATTACATCGCGCCGCTGCCGATTCTGATCGCGGCCTTCTTCGCCTGGGCGAGCGACTCCCAGGCTCTGTCGTCCTTCCGATTAAACGTGTTCGACGAGTTCTTGCGTCTGAAACCGCGGGTCTATGAACCGGTGCCGGTGCGCATCGTCGATATCGACGATGACAGCCTAGCGCGCTTTGGCCAATGGCCGTGGCCGCGCACGCTCTTGGCCAAACTCGTCGACCGGCTCAACGAGCTTGGCGTGGCGACGATCGCCTTCGACATTCTCTTTATCGACCCCGATCGCACGACGCCGGCGCGCCTGATCGAGGACCTGCAAGGCATCGCGCCGGACGATCCCGTGATCGCGCGGTTCGCCAGCATGCCCGACCACGACCAGGTCTTCGCGACCGCGATCGGGAAGTCGCGTGTGGTCCTGGGCTTTGCCCCGCGCGCGAAGCCGCACCCAAGGCTGCCCCAGGCGAAAGCGAGCTTCGCCATCGCCGGCGATGATCCGCGGCCGTGGGTGCCCCACTTCCGGGGCGCTGCGAGCAGCCTCGTAGTTCTGGAGAAGGCCGCCGCGGGGAACGGCATGCTCGGCATGCTGCCCGAGCGCGACGGCATCTCGCGGCGGGTTCCGCTGCTCAGCGTGATCGGCGATCGGCTGTATCCGGCATTGGGCGCGGATGCCTTGCGGGTGGCCCAGGGCGCCCGCACGTATGTCGTCAAATCGACCGGCGCGAACGGGGTGACTGCGTTCGGTGAGCATGCCGGCGTCAGCTCAGTCAAAATCGGCCGCATCGTCGTACCTACCGGCGCCGATGGCACGGTGTGGATCCACTTTACCCCGCACGAGCCCCAACGCTTCGTGCCGGCATGGAAGGTTTTGGACGGCAGCGTCGACCCGGACCTGATCAAGGGGAATATCGTGCTCGTCGGCACCACTGCCGAGGGGCTCAAGGAGTTTCGTCCGACGCCACTCGACCCGGCGGCGTCCGGGGTTGAGATGCACGCCCAGATGATCGAGCAGATGCTCCTCGGCGACAACGTCCAGCGGCCCGATTGGGCGCGCGGCGCAGAGGCCGCGTTCATGCTGGCGATCGGGTTGGTCCTGCTCATCCTCCTGCCCCGCGTCGGCCCGCGATGGACGGCGTTGCTCGGCCTGGCTGCGATCACGCCGGCGATCGGCGGCTCGTGGTATGCCTATGCCGAATATAACTGGTTGATCGACCCGGTCTTCCCCTCGCTGGTCGGGGTGCTCGTCTATCTCTCGTCGTCGACCGTCATGTTCGTGCGCACCGAAGCTGAACGCCGACAGGTGCGCCATGCCTTCGGCCGCTATCTGGCGCCCGCGGTCATCGAGCAGCTTGCCGAACATCCCGAGCGACTGACGCTCGGCGGTGAACTGCGCGAGATGACGTTGATGTTCAGCGACATCCGCAGCTTCACCACGATTGCCGAGGGGCTCGATGCGCACGGGTTGACGAGTTTCCTCAACCACTATCTGACGCCGATGACCGACGCCATCATGTCGCACCGCGGTACGGTCGACAAATACATGGCCGACGGCATCGTGGCGTTCTGGAATGCCCCCTTGGACGACCCGGCGCATGCCGAGCACGCCTGCCGCACCGCGCTGGCGATGCGCGCTCAGCTGGCGCGTCTCAACGACGGGTGGCGGGCCGAGGCCGCCGCGGAAGGCCGCCCGTTCCGCGAGGTGCGCGCCGGGATCGGGCTCAATACCGGCGAATGCGTTGTCGGAAATCTCGGTTCGGACCAGCGCTTCGACTATTCGGTGCTCGGGGACGACGCCAACGTCGCCTCGCGGCTCGAGGGTCAGACCAAGACCTATCTCGTCGACATCATCGTCGGCGAGCCCACCGCCGAACAGGTGCCGCAATTCGCTCTCCTCGAACTCGACCTGATCCAGGTCGTCGGCAAAACCAAGCCCGTGCGCATCTTCTTTCTGTTCGGCGACGAGTCTGTGGCCGCGACTGAAGCCTTCGCCTCGCTCGCCTCCGCACATGCGACGATGATGGCGGCGTATCGCGCCAGGGAGTGGGGCGAGGCGTTGGCGCAGCTCGAAATCTGCCGCAACCAGGCGCCCGACATCTTGCGGGGTTTCTACCTGCTCTACGAGGAACGGATCGCTAATTTGCAAGCCTCGCCGCCACCTCCTGCCTGGGACGGAGTGTTCGCCGCGCTGACCAAGTAAATGACGCTAAACGTCGTCCGGTGAGCCGTACCGCAAAAGGCCCAGCGCGGTTGGACCATCATCGCTTTAGATCGAAGCAGCGTCCACCACCCCGCGGGCGCGGGGCCATGTCAGCCGAGCGGGCTTTAGTGGCCGGCGACGGATCCTTGGCGTTTATCGACGGCGGCAGCGCCAGTCGCCGGCGCGGCCCCGGGTTTTGCGGTAACCTTGATCAGGGCGATCCCGCCGCGAACCGTGACGACGCCCGAGGGCGTCAGAAACGAGACGTCATTCTTTTTGCTTATTTTCCCGCCGACATAGCGCAAGACGCCGGTCGTTACCGTCGCGGTCATGGTACCGGCTTGTTTTGCGGGATCGTAGACAAACTCATCGATGACGATTTCCGAATTCTCCGCGAGCGTCAGAGTGGATTGATCGTTAAAGATCAGCTGTACCTGACCCTTGTTGAAGGTGGAAATCTTCTCGTTGCGGACAACGTTCTGGCCGATGGCAAGCTGTTGGACGGGACCGCTGGGGGCTTGAGCGACGGCTTGCGGGTTGACCGCGCCGGCGACGCCCACCGTCTCTTGTCCCGCGAAACCGGGGAGCGCGGAACCGGTCAGGATTATCGCGGCGAAAACGTGGCTAGCCGAGGGACGCATGGGCCATCTCCTGCTGGCGGGGACCCTAATCGTTATTTTCACTGATTTTACTTAAGACCGCATTAACGCATACAAACAGGCGATTGTCACCACGAACGCTGCCGCCCTGTCGGTCGAGGCCCGACGGCGTGGCGCCGTAGCGACCCCTACACCGAGCACAGCCGATCTGGACCGATATCGAGATGGATGTGGTTGTAGTGCTCGGCGTTGCTGTCGGGCGTCAGGACGACAGCAAAATAACCGCAGGCCCGGCGCGCCAGATGACGCAGAAACAGCCGTTTTGGGCCGGGCTCGTTCCAGTCGTGCTCGACGCTGACCGTGCTGCCGTCGGACAGGCGAAACCCGGCGATGTCGATCGCCCGGCCGAGGGCATGCTGGCTCAGGTGGCTGCCGCCGTTGATCCCGCGGCAGGAATAGCTGCCGAGGTGGTTGATGCGGACGACCCGCCGGCCAAGCTCCTCTCGAGCGAGGGGCTCCATCACCTCGCGCGCGAAATCGTCGAGGCGGCTGGCCAGGCCGCAGCTCATCAGTGCCGGGTGGTTCAGCCCCGCATCGACCCGACTGACCCGCACAGCGGTATCGACTTGGCAGCGCGAATCCACGGCTCTGACCGAGTCGACGGAGCGGTAAAGAACCTCCTGCGCGCTCAGCCGGGCAAGGCAGGCGCGGCCGCTGAGACTCGAAGGGCCGGAGGTTCCGCCGCAGCCGGCGAGCAGCAGAATGGCGCCGCCAAGCATCACGAACCAGCCCGGATGCCGCATGCTCGACCGCTTCCCCCGAATATCGGGCCCGGCTGTTACGCCAAAGCCGCCCCCGGAGAAACCGATCCGTCGGAGGGGCAGCAGTCGGGCGCAAAAACCGCATCCGATCAATCGATTGGGGCGAGGGGCCAGCGCCGATACACGGCACTGGCGATCGGCGGAGCAGGGTGGGACCCCGGCGCGATTCGAGCGCTATTCCGGGAATGGCGGCACGTTACCCGCGGGCAGACCAACCTCGAACACGTTGAGCGTGTTGGCGATCAGCGTGTAGTAGCCGATGATGCCGATCACCTCGACCAGCCCCTTTTCCCCGAGCGCGGTAACCGCCTCGTTGAAGCTGTCGTCCGAAAGGCGCTGGGTGCGAAAGATCTCGCTGCAGATGCGATGGACAAGCGTCT
>DASYZD010000356.1:0-13867 GCA_035946655.1 Allostellaceae bacterium
AGCGTCGAAGTGCTCGACGAGGGCGTACATTCGGGCGATGCGTCGGGGGTCGTACCGTCGAGCTTTCGCATCCTGCGCCAGCTGCTCTCACGACTTGAAGACGAGGCGACCGGCGCGGTCATCCCCAATGCGCTCTATGCCCAGGTCCCGGCCGAGCGCCTCCTTCAGGCGAAGCGCGCCGCGGCCGCGCTCGGCGACACGGTCTACACCAAATTCCCATTCGCCGGCGGGACGCGGCCGATGTCGGACGATCTGACCGAACTCGTGCTCAACCGCACCTGGCGCCCGCAGCTCGCCGTGATCGGCGTCGACGGGCTGCCTAAGCCCGGCGATGCCGGCAACGTTCTGCTGCCCTATACGAACGCCAAGCTCAGCCTGCGCCTGCCGCCGACGCTCGATGCCGACGCCGCCGGAACCGCGCTGCAACAGCTCTTCGAGGCAGACCCGCCGGCGGGCGCGCGTGTGTCCTTCACCCCGCAAGCCGCCTCGGCCGGGTGGAACGCGCCGGCCTTGGCGCCCTGGCTCGAGGCTTCGCTCGCGCGCGCCTCGGAGGCGGCGTTCGGTGCGCCCCCCGCCTATATGGGCGAGGGCGGCTCGATCCCGTTCATGGCGATGCTGGGCGAGCGCTTTCCCCAGGCGCAATTCGTCGTGACCGGCGTCTTGGGGCCGCATTCGAACGCGCATGGGCCGAACGAATTCCTGCACCTGCCGACGGCGCGGCGGATCACCCAGGTGATTGCCCAGGTGTTGGCCGACCATCACACCCGGGCACCGTGATGCCCGATCCGCTCGCCAGCCTCGATGAGATCCGCGCGCTCCTCGCCCATCTGCCAGGACCCGATCTCGACGCCGGCAGCGCGGCGGCGAGCCGCGATGCGCAACTGACGAAACCCGCCGGGGCGTTGGGCCGGCTCGAAGAGCTGGCGGGCTGGCTCGCCACCTGGCAGGGCCGCCACCCACCGACCCTCGATCATCCGCGCACGGTCGTCTTTGCCGGCAATCACGGCGTCGCGGCGCGCGGCGTTTCGGCCTATCCCGCCGCGGTGACCGCGCAGATGGTGCAGAATTTCACCGCCGGCGGGGCGGCGGTCAACCAGCTGTGCCGAACCGTCGACGCCGATCTCAGGGTCTATGAGATGAACCTCGATCAGCCAACCGGCGACATCGTCGTGGAGCCGGCGATGACCGAGGAGGAGTGCGCACGCGCCATCGCCTACGGCATGATGGCGGTCGAGCCGGGGGTCGACGCGCTTGCGGTCGGCGAGATGGGGATCGCCAACACAACGGTCGCCGCGGCGCTGTGCCTCGCGCTCTTCGGCGGCGAGGCGGGCGAGTGGACCGGCCCCGGCACCGGGGTCGCCGGCGCCGCGCTCGAGAGGAAACGCACGGTCGTCGCCGCCGCCGTCGCCCGCCACCGGGCCGCGACCGACCCGTTCGAACTGCTGCGGCGCTTGGGCGGGCTCGAATTCGCCGCGATGACGGGGGCGATCCTGGCCGCGCGGATGGGGCGGGTCCCGGTCGTCCTCGACGGGTTCTGCTCGGGCGCCGCCGCCGCGGTTCTCTACGCCGCCGACAAGCGGGCGCTCGACCATTGCGTCGCCGGCCACGTCTCGGCCGAGCCCGGGCACCGCCGCCTCCTCGAACGGATCGACAAGCCGCCGCTCCTCGATCTCGGCATGCGATTGGGCGAAGCCTCGGGCGCGACGCTCGCGCTAGCGATACTGAAAGCGGCCGCGTCGTGCCATTCCGGGATGGCGACCTTTGGCCAGGCCGGGGTCAGCGGACCGGCGTAGGCAGCTATTCCCCCATCTGCATGAGGGCACCGCGGTGGCGGGCGTCGCGGAAGGCGATAAAGAAGATGGTCGCGCCCAATGCCAGATAGACGAGGTCGAGGCCGACCGCGCTCATTAAATAATCGGTGCGGAAGGCGTGCCCGAACATGACCGCGCGCATGCCCTCGAAGACGTAGGTCGAGGGCAATGCCCAGGCGAAGGGCTGCAGCCAATAGGGCAGCGTCGTCACCGGGTAGTAGATGCACGAGAGGGGGGCGAGCGCGAAGATGACGGTCCACGCCAGGCTTTCCGCGCCCATGCCGTGACGCATGATGCCGCCACAGATCGCCAGGCCCAGGGACCAGCCCATCGCCATCAGCACGACGAGGAAGGCGACGAGCGGCAGGCCCATGTCAAAAATCGAGTAGTGGTAGAGCGGGATCGCCAGGAGCGCCGCCGGGACGACGCCGATCGTCACCCGGATGATGCTCATCGCCAGGAGCGAGAGGAGCCACTCATAGGGCCGAAGCGGCGTCACGAAGAGCTGACCGAGGTTGCGCGCCCACATCTCCTCCAGAAACGAGATCGAGAGGCCAAGCTGGCTGCGGAACAACAGATCCCACAGCATCACCGCGCCGAGGAGGACGCCAAAGGCCTGCGCGACATAGGTGCTGTTGGAGCGCAGGAACTGGCTCATAAACCCCCAGATCAGCATCTGCAGGGTCGGCCAGTACAAGAGCTCGATCGTGCGCGGCCACGAGCTCTTGAGGATATAGAGATAGCGCAACAGCATCGCCCATACCCGCGCCGGCGAGAACGACCGTTCGCCGAGGCGCCGCATCGCCCGGTCGGTCACGACACCGGCTCCAGGGCCCGCTCGCCGCGCGCGATGTGCAGGAACACTTCTTCCAGATTGGTGCGGCCGTAGCGAAGGATCAGCTCGTCGGGGCTGCCGCGGTCGACGATTCTGCCCTCCTTCATCATCATCACCGTGGTGCACAGCCGCTCGACCTCGGCCATGTTGTGCGAGGCGAGGAGGATCGTCGCGCCGGTGCGGGCGCGATAGGCCTCGAGATAGCCGCGCACCCAGTCGCCGCTATCGGGATCGAGCGAGGCGGTGGGCTCGTCGAGCAGCAGAAGCTCGGGCTCGTTCAAAAGCGCCTTGGCGAGGGCGACCCGGGTCTTCTGGCCGGACGACAATTTTCCGGAAGGGCGATCGAGCAGCGGGACGATCTGCAGGTCGCGCGCCAGTCCCTCGATGCGTTCGGCGCGACGGTCGAGGCCGTAGAGGCGGGCATAGATCGACAGGTTTTGCCGGACCGTGAGGCGATGCGGCAGGTCGACATAGGGCGAAGAAAAGTTGATCCGCGGCAGCACCCTATAGCGATGCCGCAAGACGTCCTCGCCGAAGACATGCACCGCGCCCGAGCTCGGCAGCAGGAGCCCCAATAGGATCGAGAGCGTGGTCGTCTTGCCGGCGCCGTTGCCCCCGAGGAGGGCCGCGGTGACGCCGCGCTCGACGCTGAAGGTGACCCCATCCACCGCGACCGTGCGGCCATAGCGCTTGACGAGGCGTTCGACGAGGATGACGGGATCGGGCATCGCCCCTATATGGCGCATCGCCGGGCAAACGGCCAGGAGCGCCGGCGAGTGGTCGGGCCCGCCGGAGCGCGGGGCGGGGAGGACAGGTCGGTTGCAATAGGCCGCTCTCTACAACTATAGATATGCCTTGACCGGGACCGGCCCGGCGAGCGGGAAGCTTTGTGAGGCCAATTCGTTATAGACTTTACGAATGATCGCCCACGGGTCCTGCCGTACCGCCCCGCGCGGAAGCGGAATCCGAGGCGGGACACGCCGCTCGTGGAGACGACCCGGTGAGCATCGCCAACCTGACCGCACTGCCCGAGCCTCGGGTCACCTTCGACCGGATCAGCCTGCGCCCGCTGGTGATGATCCGCTGGGTGGCGATCGCCGGGCAGGCGGTGACGCTCCTCATCGTGCATTACGCATTCGATTTCCGGGTGCCGCTCTTGCGCTGCTTTGCCGTCGTCGGCTGTTCGGTGGCGCTCAATGTCTTCATCACCCTCTTCCGCCGCGTCGCCGTCCGGCTCGACGAGCGGCAGGCGGCGCTGTTCCTGGGGTATGACCTCCTGCAGCTCGGGTTCCTGCTCTATCTGACAGGCGGATTGCAGAACCCGTTCGCGATCCTCATTCTGGCGCCGGTGACGGTAGCGGCGACGATCCTGTCGCTGCGCCCGGTGATTGCGCTGGCGCTGTTCGCGATCGCGGTCATCACGCTGTTGGCGCTGTGGCACGTCCCCCTGCCGTGGCGCGGCGTGGCACTGGTGTTTCCACCTGAGCTGGTGCTCGGGCTATGGACGGCGCTGGTGCTCGCCACGGTGTTTATTGGTGGCTACACCTGGAGCGTTGCCGCGGAGGCGCGGCGATTGCGCGATGCGGTGGCCGCGACGCAGCTGGCTCTCGCGCGCGAGCAGCGGGTGTCCGCGGTCGGCGCGCTGGCGGCGGCTGCGGCGCACGAGCTCGGCAGCCCGCTCGCGACAATCGCCGTCATCGCCCGCGAACTGGCGCGCGACCTGCCCGCCGATTCGCCGCATGGCGAGGATGCCGAGCTCTTGCTCAGCCAGTCCGAGCGGTGCCGCCAGATCCTCGCGCAGCTCGCCCATCATCCCGACGAGGAAGGCGCCTCGCCCTACACGACGCTGCCGATCTCGGCCTTGGTCGAGGCCGGCGGCGCGCTCTACCATGACCCGCGCATCCGGCTGATCTTTGCCACCACCGGCGAGCCGGCCGACGCCGAGCCGCTGGTTCGCCGCAGCCCGGAGATCATGCACGGGATCAACAACCTGATGCAGAACGCCGTGCAGTTCGCCCGCCACGAGGTAAGCGTCACGATCCACTGGGACCGCACCAACGTCACCGTCGAGATCGCCGATGATGGCCCCGGTTTCCCGGCCCATCTCTTGAGCCGGCTCGGCGAACCTTATCTCTCGACCCGCGCCGGCGCCGAGAACCACATGGGGCTGGGCATCTTCATCGCGCAGAGCCTCCTCGAGCGCAGCGGCGCGGGGCTCACCTTCGACAACCTCGGCGAAGGCGGCGCCCATGTTGTCATTTCCTGGAAACGTGCCAATTTGGAGGCGCAGGCGCGACCAGATGCCGCAGTGGCGCCGATCGGATCGGGAGCGGCCCCACACGGGAATGAAAGGCAACCGGCATGAATGCGAGCGAGCGAGCCCAGCGGAGCACAGGCCTGGAAGCCGAGATGGCGACGTTGCAAGGGCTGCCCGATTCGGAGCGCTCGCTGTTGATCGTCGATGATGATGCACCGTTGTGCCAGCGCCTGGCGCGTGCGATGGAGCGGCGCGGGTTCCTCGTCACCACCGCCGACGGGGTGGCCGCAGGGGTCGCCGCGGCGACCGCGCATCCGCCGGCTTTCGCGGTCGTCGATCTGCGCCTCAGCGATGGCAGCGGCCTCGACATCGTCAGCGCGCTGCGCGGAGCGCGGCCGGGTGCGCGCATCGTCGTCCTCACCGGCTATGGCAACATCGCGACCGCAGTCGCCGCGGTCAAAGCCGGAGCGCTCGATTACCTGCCCAAACCGGCCGATGCCGATGCGGTGGAGCGCGCACTTCTCGCCAGGGAGGGCGAGAGCCCCGAGCCGCCCGAAGACCCGATGTCGGCCGACCGGGTGCGCTGGGAGCATATCCAGCGCATCTTCGAACTGTGCGAGCGCAACGTCTCGGAAACCGCGCGGCGGCTCAAGATGCACCGCCGCACGCTGCAGCGCATCCTGTCGAAGCACGCCCCGCGGAATTGACCCGGGGCGCCGCGTCAGCGCAGTGCCGCCAGCAAGGGATTGTGGCCGGTGCCGCCCGGCACGCAAGACGCGCCGGCCGTGAGCAGGGTGGGGCCGCCAGCGTAGGCCGGATCGCCGTTGGCGCGAGCACCGGGTGAATAATCGGAGGGGGTGCCCGGAGCCGGCGCGCCCGCGTGCAGCCGGGCCACGGCGATGTCGCCGAAGGTCAGCGGTGGCGAGTCAGCCGCCGCCGGTGGGTCGGTGACCAGCGTTCCGCCGTGATTGTCGCCGGCGAGCTTGAAGCTGCTCGTCGAGTAGGATCCGAGCAGCGTGAGTTTGACGGTGTGCGTTCCATCGGTGACGGTCAGCACGCCGCTGGTGCCGCTTGCCGCCGCCTTGAAGCTTCGCGTTGGCCCCGCGGCGAAGTCGATACCCCGCAGATCGATCCGGTCCGATAGATCGGGCTTGCCAAAATCTTTGATGGCGCCGGTGAAGAAGCCTCCGGCATCGAGCCGCAGCGTGCCGCCGTTGGTAAAGGCGATGGTGCCGCTGGCGGTGCCGCCGCTCGCGATCTCGACACCCCCGCCGTCAATCGTGGCGCCGCCCGCCTTGCCGGCGACGAACTCGCCGCCGCCACTGTGGACGATCGTCGCGCTCGCCACGGCGCCCGCCTCGACATGCTGGTTCCCGCCGGTCTTTACCGTGGCAGCGGTCGCCGTGCCGGAGACGATTTGCTTGCCGCTGATGCTCGCGTTGAAATCCCGGCCGCCGGCGTTGACTGTCTCCTTGCCGCCGCCGAGGATGATTGTGCTGCGCGCCGTGCCGCCCGACAGCACCGTCATCGTCGCGCCCCGCGCCAGCGTGACCCCGCTTTTCGTCTGACCGGAACTGATGACGATCGGCGGCGAGGGCGTCGCGAAGCCCGCCTCGATAGGGGTTAACGCCGCTGAATTGTTGGGGTTGCCCGGCGACCAGTCGTCATTGCTCCGGTCGGGGGTCCAGTCCCAAACATAAGCGCCGACAAGCGCGAAGCGGATGCCGTCGAAGAGGCCGCCATGGGTGTTGGCGCTCTGCTGCGCCGCGCCCCAGGCATCGAAGAAGGCGGTATAGAGTTCCGCCTGAAGCGAGGGGTCGGTGACGCGCTGGTTGCTGCCGCCGGTCGGGTCGGTGGCCGCCCCGGTGTCGTTCTGGTAGCCGAATTCGGTGAAGATGAACTGCTTGTTGATCGACTTCTGGGCCAGTTTATCGAACGCATCGATCGCCGACAGGCCACCGAGCGTCTGGCTCACCGTGGTGCCGCCGGAAAAGGCGATCGTGACGTTGGAAGGCTTGTTCCACCCGGTGATCAGCGATGCGAGGCTGGGATTTTGCGCGGCGGTCGCCGGGATCGTGTTCGACAGCGGCACATAGCCGTCGATGCCGACATAATCGAGCTTGTTCCAGAAGGTGACCTGGCTTGCCGTGGCCCAATTGGCGGAAAAGGTCAGTTTGAGGCTCGGCGCAGCGGCGCGCACGTCGGCGATCAGATTAGTCCAATAGGTCGTGTAGGCCGGGTTGTCGGCCAGCGAATCGAGTTCGGTGCCGACCGAAAACAGGGTGGCGCCGGCGGCCGCCGCTTTCTTGGCCTCCGAGACGATCATGTAGTCGTAGCTGCCGGGCGTCGTCGGGCTGCCGAAAAAAACCGGCACGTCGATGTCGGCCGGGTTCAGAAATCCCCGATAGTTATCGGTACCGGCGCCGGCGGGCACAGTGCCGTTCAGAGTGGCCGGGATCGTGCCGCCGTTGGCGTCGGGCTCGCCGCTTGGCAGGTTCCGGGTGTCGACCGGGCCGGGCGGCACGTAATAGTCGCCGGGGTTGAAGTTGATCGGGCCGTGCACGGACTTCTGGTTATAGAGAAAATCGACGAGCGGCCGCACAAACGCGGTCATCCCGTTCTGGTTCGCCTCGCGGATCGCGGTCCCGAGATTGGTCGTATCGGTGGTCTCGCCCCCGGCATAGATCGACGATTGGGCGACATCGATCCCCCAATCGGGCGTCAGCGCGACCGCATTGGCCCCCGTTCCCGCAACGGCCGGCAGGGTATTGTGGTCGCTATATTCCTGATTGTAATAATCGACGTAGTTGAAACCCTTATAGGTGAGCGACAGACCGGTCGCCGCCGGCGGATCGGTGACCAATGTCCCGCCATGATTGTCGGTGGCGAGCGTGAAGTTCGCCGTCGTATACGACCCGAGCAGCGTCAGCTGGACGCTATGCGTACCGTCGCTGACGGTGAGCATGCCGCTGGTGTTGTCCAGCGCCTCCACGAAACTTGAGGTCGTCCCTGATCCGAAAGCGACACCCCGCAGATCGATCCGATCAGGGATGGCGAAACCCGAGATGTCACCGGTGAAGCTGGCTCCGGCATCGAGCCGCAGCGTCCCGCCGCTGATAAAGGTGACGGTGCCGCTGGCGGTGCCGCCACTCGCGACCTCGATTATCCCGCGGCGGATCGTGCCGCCGCTGGCTGTCCCGCGGACGGTCTCGAGCCCACGGAGGTTGACCCTGCCGCCGCTCGCCGTTCCGTAGACGATTTCGCTCCCGCCTTCGAGCACGGTCCCGCGCGTCACCCCACCCGAATAAACAATCTGATGAGCGCCGTGTTTGACCGCTGCACCGTGCGCCACCCCGCCGGATTCGACGATCTGCCGTCCGCCGCTGGCGACCAAACCCCAAGTCGCACTCCCGTAGACACGCTCGACACCGCCGCTCCCGATCATGCCTCCGCTCGCCCTGCCGCTTGCCGAGATGTTCTCGCTGCCACCGCTCACGATCGTTCTGCGCGCCGTTCCGCCCGCGAAGACGTGCTGCTTGCCTCCGGCCATCACCGTGGCGCCGCTGGCCACCCCTCCTATGCCTATGGTCTGGCTGCCGCCGCTGGTGATCAGTGTTCCGCTGGCGATCCCGCCGAGGGTGACCTCTTCGGTGCCGCCGCTGCCGACCACCGTGCGACTGACAACGCCACCGGCATTGATAATGCCGCCGCTGCCGACCACCGCCCCGTTGGCGATGCCGCCATCCAAAACGAGGAGGTAGCCACCGTCGCTGACCTCCGTGTCACTGGCGACGCCACCGGACCAGACTTCGAGGGCGGCACTCTGATCGTGAGCGCCGCTGAGCACGGTGCCACTGGCAACACCGCCGGAGAGGACCTCGAGGGTGCTGGCCAAGATAAAACCGCTCGCGTTGACCACTGTCCCATCGGCAACGCCGCCGGAAGAAACGAACTCATCGCCCTGGTCGATGATCACCGTGTCGCGGGTAACGCCGCCGGACTCAACGTCGAGAGTGGCGTTCCGGAAGAAATCGCCGATGAGACCCGTGCCGCTGGCAATACCGCCGGAGAGGACATCGAGGGTGCCGCCGCGCTCGACGATGATCCCGCTGCTCGTCTGGCCGGCGGAGATATCGAGCGTTTGACCGAAGCTGACCGTGATCATGGCCCGCTCCTACCGCGTTCGCCCTGGCCGGTCTGCGCGGCGGTGATCGCCGGCGACCCGATCGGGTTTGGTGGTGCCGTTAGCCAAGACGGCCGGGTCCATGACGCCCACCCAAATCCTATTTGCTTCGTCTTTGTTGCTAAAGGGCGCCGTCGCCCCGGCCATAATGGGGCTCCGGCCAACCACGGTCAATGTCGCGACCCCTGGTTCGGCGACGCCCGCCGGCCGGGGCTCACGCCGCCGGCAGGCCGCGTTCCAATAGGCTCGCGAGGCGGCGGGCGAAGGCGGGGGGGTCGGGGAGCTGCTCGCCTTCGACGATGCGGGCCTGGTCCAAAAGGAGCCAGGCGAATTCGCTGAGCTGCTCGGAGGCGCCGGTCTCGCCGACCGAGGCCGAAAGGCGCGCGATCAACGGGTGGCGGGGGTTGAGTTCGAGGATGCGCTTCGCCGTGGTGTCGAGCTGGCGGTGCGCCTTCAAGAGGCGCTCGAGATGCATGTCGATGTCGCCCTCTTCGGCAACGAGGCACACCGCGCTGTCGGTCAGCCGCTCGGAGCCGCGCACGTCTTTCACCGCCTCGCCCAGCGCCAGCTTGAAGATGGCGATGAGACTGGCGAGCTTGGGCGGCGGCTCGGGCTTGTCGGCGGCCGTTTTGTCGCCATCGGCTGCGGTGATCTTGTCGAGATCGACCCCGCCGCGGGTCGCCGATTTGAACGGTTTTTCGCTATAGGTGCCGATCGCCTGGACCCAGAATTCGTCGATCGGGTCGGTCAGCAGCAGAACCTCGACCCCGCGGGCGCGGAACCCCTCGAGTTGCGGGCTTTTCTTCAGGAGATCGAGCGTGTCGCCGGTGATCGTATAGATCGCCTCCTGCCCGGGCCGCATCTGGGCGACGTACTCGTCGAGCGAGACGAGGCCCTCGCGCATCGTCGAGCGGAAGCGGGCGAGCGGCAGCAAGCTGTCGCGGTGGTCGCGGTCTTCGTAAAGGCCCTCCTTCAGAACCGCGCCGAAAGCGTCCCAGAACTTCGCGTATTCCTCGGGCGCCTCGCTCGCCTTCTTCGATAATTCGCCGAGCACCCGGCGGGTCAGCTGCTGGCGCATGCGCGCCACCATCGGGTTCGACTGCAGCATCTCGCGGCTGACGTTGAGCGGCAGATCCTCGCTGTCGACGATGCCCTTGACGAACCGCAGATAGGGCGGCAACAGCTCGGTCCCCTCATCGGTGATGAAGACGCGGCGGACATAAAGCTTGACCCGCGGCTTCCTCTCGGGATCGAACAGGTCGAACGGTTTTTGCGAGGGCACGAAGAGGAGGTAGGTGAATTCGAGGACGCCCTCGGCGCGGGCGTGCACGGTCAGCCACGGCTCGTCGAAGCCATGGCCGACATGATGATAGAACTCCTTGTACTGCTCGGCGGTGATCTCGGCGCGCGGCCGGGTCCATAAGGCCGAGGCGGTATTGATCGTCTCCTCCTTGTTGCCCTCGGAGAGGACGATCGGCAGGCCGATATGGTCGGAATAGCGCTTGACGATCTGGCGGATGCGATGCGGTTCGAGAAACTCGTCGTCGCCCTCGCGCATGTGGAGCGTGATGCGGGCGCCGCGCGGCACGTTCGCGGCCGGCTCGATCGTGAAGCTGCCCTGGCCGTCCGACACCCAGCGCCAGCCCTCAACCTCGCCGGCCTTGCGGCTCAGCACCTCGACCCGGTCGGCGACCATAAAGGCCGAATAAAAGCCGACGCCGAACTGGCCGATGAGGCTCATGTCCGGCTTTGTCTCGCCCCCCGCCAGCTCCTTCATAAAGGCGGCGGTGCCGGAGCGCGCGATCGTGCCGAGGTTTTCCACAAGCTCGTCGTGGTTCATGCCGACCCCGTTATCGGCGACCGTCAGGGTCCGGGATGATTTGACCGGGGTCAGCACCACCCGGTAATTTGCCTCGCCCTCGCTCAGGCCAGGCTCGGTCAGTGCGGCATAGCGCAGCCGGTCGCAAGCATCCGACGCGTTCGAGATCAGCTCGCGCAGGAATATCTCCTTGTCGCTATAGAGCGAGTGCGCGACGATCTCGAGAAGGCGGCTGACTTCCGCTTGGAAGGTTCTGGTTTCGGGTGCGGTTTGCTCAGTCATGATGCGGCATGGGCGTGGTGGCGGGGACTACCGCGAGATATGTGGGGCGCACGCCTCCGCCGCAAGACGCCCCGGCGGCGCGGCGGCCAAGCCCTAGACTGCGGGCGAGCTTCCTCTCGCCATACAACCCAATTCGAAACCCGTGTTACCAATGTTCAACGCACCGAGCAGATCCATTGACAGAATGCGTCGTTGATCGCTTTCCGCGGGTGATCGCGCGCGTAAGCAAGATAGAAACCGAGTCCGGGGAGGGCGAGGTCGAGAAGCTTGACCAGTTTGCCGCTGGTCAGCTCCGGAGCGATGAGCACATCGCTGAACAGTCCGATGCCCTGGCCGGCGATGACCGCGTCGATTGCGTGCAGTTCTTCGCTGAAGGCCAAGGCGTCCGCCGCCATCGCCGACGAAACCTTGTCGTCGACCCCTTGCGCCATAGCGACCCAGCGCTGCCAGGTCGGCGCGTGCACGTTCCTCTCCGCCCAGAACGCGTCGACAAACGGGTATTGCGCCAAGTCGGACGGGCGCTTGATCGGGATCCCGGTCGCGAGCAGCTGCGGGCTGGCAACCGGCCAGAACCGATCGCGCAGCAGCTCTGTGCTGATCAGCCCCGGCGGCGGCGCAAAGGCATAGCGGATGGCGATGTCGGCGGGCCCGGTCGCCAGCTCTATCACAGCGTCGGTTCCGATGACCTCCAGCATTATTTCCGGATGAGCCGCCCTCCACAGCGTCAGCCGCGGCACCAGCCAGCGCCCGGCAAAGGCATTTGTCGTCGTCACCCGCAGCTTTGGCCGGGCGACCTCGCCGCGCACCACCTCCACCGCCCCGGCAAGAGCATCGAGGCTGTCACGAGCGACCGGAAAGAGGGCCGCACCCGCTTCGGTCAGCAGCAGCGGACGGGGCCGGCGGCGAAACAGCGGACGTTCAAGCATCTCTTCCAGCAGCCGAACCTGGTGGCTGATCGCCGTCGGGGTCACCGCCAGCTCGTGAGCCGCCGTTTTGAAGCTCTGGTGGCGTGCGGCTGCCTCGAATGCGCGCAATGCAGTCAAGGGCGGAAGTTTTCTCACGACCAAACGATAGCTGAATCAATTTCATCTACCGACTGAAATTTTCGCATTTGCTCTTGCCGCCGGCTGGGCGCGATCTTGGCATCGCCCGAGCCAGCGCCCACGGCCAGCGCCCCCGGCCGCAGGAGACGATCTATGAGCGAGCGACGGGTCATCACGACCGACGGCGGCGAGCGCAGCGTAAACGGCGCCGCGATTGACAAGCTCGCAGCCACGTTACGGGGCAGGCTGCTGGGCGGCGACGACCCGGACTACGATGAGGTTCGCAGCGTCTGGAACGGGATGATCGACAAGCGGCCGGCGTTGATCGCACGCTGCGCCGGCGCGGCAGATGTCGTCAGCTGCGTGCGGTTTGCCCGTGAACACAACCTCCTCGTGTCGGTACGCGGCGGTGGACACAACTACGCCGGCAAATCGGTGTGCGAGGGCGGCCTGATGATCGACCTGTCGCTGATGAAGGGCATCAGGCTCGATCCCGCGGCACGGACCGCGCGGGCGCAGCCTGGCCTTCGCCTCGGCGAGTTCGACCGTGAAACGCAAGCATTTGGCTTGGCGACGACGCTCGGTGTCAACACCGATACCGGGATAGCCGGTCTTACCCTCGGCGGCGGCTACGGGTGGTTGGGAGGCAAATTCGGGCTCGCCTGCGACAATCTTCTGTCCGCTGATGTGGTGACGGCCGATGGCCGTCTGGTGGTCGCGAGCGCCACCGAGAATGAGGATCTGTTCTGGGGCCTGCGCGGTGCGGGAGCGAATTTAGGGATCGTCACCTCTTTCGAATACCAGCTGCACACGGTGGGACCGGTGCTCGGCGGCATTCTCGTCTACCCGCTGTCCCGGGGAAGAGAGGTGCTGCGGTTTTTCGACGAGTTTTCGCGCCATTGTCCCGACGAGGTCACCACGCTGAGCGCCTTGCTTACCGCGCCGACCGGCGATCCGGTGGTTGCGGTTGGTTTCTGCTATTGCGGTCCCCTCGATCAGGGTGAGAAGCTGTTGCACCCGCTGACCGCGCTTGGGGCGCCATTGGCGAACGGGATCGCAGTCCAGCCCTATGTAAAGGTGCAGGCGCAACTCGATGCCCAGTGGCCACCAGGACGGCTCTACTACTTGAAATCGAATGTCGTTCGTCGTCTGGAAGAGCCTGCAATCGACCAGTTAGTGGAATGGGGTCGGAAGATGCCGACGCCGCGGACTGCTATTGCCTTCCAGCAACTGCATGGCGCCGCCAGTCGGGTGCGATCTGACGCCACGGCGTTTCCGCACCGTTACGATCACTACAGCATGTACATAGAGCCGGCGACAGACGATCCCGCCGACGCCGCCAAGATCATTCATTGGGGCCGGGAATGCTGGGACGCCATGCGGCCCTTTATCGACCGCGCGGTCTATGTGAACGCGATGGAGGATCCCGGCGGCAACAGCGAGCAATCGGTGCGCGACGCGTATGGTCCGAATTACCAACGGCTGGCCGCGCTGAAGCAACGCTACGACCCGTCCAATTTCCTGACCGGCAACCAGAATATCAGGCCGGCCGAGTGAGCCGCGACAGGCGGTGGCGGCTTGAAGCCGGGGTTGCGTGGACACGCCTGTAGCGGCGAACCGGCATAGCGGTCGCCACG
>DASYZD010000357.1:0-7436 GCA_035946655.1 Allostellaceae bacterium
CCACATCATCCCGGTATCCCGAGGCGGCTCATCCGAGATGAGTAACCTTCAAACAGCATGTTTTGCCTGTAACCAGGGCAAAAAGAACCGAGATGATTAGCTGCGAATCGGTTGTCCCCCTTCGTCATTCCGGGGCGTCGCGCAGCGGCGAACCCGGAATCCATGCATACTGGTTGGTGTTCATGGATTCCGGGTCTGCCCCTTTGGGTCATCCCGGAATGACGGCTTTGAGACCGAGGTTTCCGACATGACCGATCCGATCCGCTTTACGCTCGACGGTGCCGAGGTCGAGGCCCAGCCGGGCGAGACGATCTGGCAGGTGGCGAACCGGCAGGGCGTCGAGATCCCGCATCTGTGCTGGCTGCCCAGGCCCGGCTACCGCGCCGATGGCAATTGCCGCGCCTGCATGGTCGAAATCGAGGGCGAGCGGGTGCTTGCCGCTTCGTGCATCCGCCCGCCGGCGCCCGGGATGAAGGTGCACAGCGCGAGCGAGCGGGCGAAGGCCTCGCGAAGCCTCGTCTTCGAGCTGCTGGTGGGCGACCAGCCGGACCGCGCCGCGGCGCACGATCCAAATTCGCGCCTCTGGCAATGGGCCGACCGGCTCGACATCAGCGACAGCCGCTTCCCGCAGCGCGCGCCGACGGCGCCCGACCGCAGCCATCCGGCGATGGCGGTGCAGCTCGACGCCTGCATCCAGTGTAATCTCTGCGTGCGCGCCTGCCGCGAAGTCCAGGTCAACGACGTCATCGGCATGGCCGGGCGCGGCTGGCACGAGAAGATCGTCTTCGATTTCGACGACCCGATGGGAAATTCGACCTGCGTCGCCTGCGGCGAATGCGTCCAGGCCTGTCCCACCGGCGCCTTGATGCCGGCGAGCCTCGTTGACGACAACGGCGTCTACACCAACGCGCCGGACCGCGAAGTCGAGAGCGTGTGCCCCTATTGCGGCGTCGGTTGCCAGCTGATCTTCAAGATGAAGGACGACCGCATCGTCGCGGTCGAGGGCAAGGATGGGCCGGCCAACCACAACCGGCTCTGCGTCAAAGGCCGTTTCGGCTTCGATTACGTGCACCATCCCGACCGACTGACCGAGCCGCTCATTCGCAAGGACGGGGTGGCGAAGGGCGACGTTGCGATCGACCCGGCCAACCCGTACACCCATTTCAGGAAGGCCACCTGGGCGGAGGCGCTCGATCGCGCCGCCGCGGGGCTGAAGCGCATCCGCGACCGGGACGGGAAGCGTGCGCTCGCCGGGTTCGGCTCGGCCAAGGGGTCGAACGAGGAGGCCTATCTGTTCCAGAAGCTGGTGCGTACCGGGTTCGGCAGCAACAACGTCGACCACTGCACGCGCCTCTGCCACGCCTCCTCGGTCGCCGCCTTGATGGAGGGGATCGGCTCGGGGGCGGTGACGGCGCCTTTCACCGCCGCGGCCGACGCCGAAGTCATCATCATCATCGGGGCGCGGCCGACCGAGAACCACCCCGTGGCCGCGACATTTTTCAAGCAGGCGACAAAGCGCGGCGCCAAGCTCTTCGTGATGGACCCGCGCGGCCAGGTGATGGCGCGCTATGCCACCAAGATGCTGCGCTTCAAGCCGGCGCGCGATGTGGCGATGCTCAACGCGATCTTACACACGATCGTCGAGGAGGGCCTCTACGACCGCCAGTACGTCCAGGCACACACCCAGGATTTCGAAGCGCTGCGCGAGCATGTCCGCGACTACGCGCCGGAGAAGATGGCCGAGATCTGCGGCGTCGATGCGGCGACCCTGCGCGAGGTGGCGCGGACCTATGCCCGCGCCAAAGCGGCGATCATCTTCTGGGGCATGGGGATTTCGCAGCATGTCCATGGCACCGACAACGCGCGCTGCCTGATTGCGCTGGCGCTGGTCACCGGGCAGATCGGCCGGCCGGGCACCGGGCTGCATCCATTACGCGGGCAGAACAACGTGCAGGGCGCGTCCGACGTCGCCCTCATTCCGATGTTCTATCCCGACTATCAATCGGTCGAGAACCCGGCGGTCCGCGAGAAATTCGAGGCGCTGTGGCAGACCTCGCTCGACGACAAGCGCGGCCTCACCGTCGTCGAGATCATGGATGCGGTCCATGCCGGCGACATCCGCGGCATGTACATCATGGGCGAGAACCCGGCGATGTCCGACCCCGATGTCCAGCACGCCCGCGAGGCGCTCGCCGAGCTCGAACATCTCGTCGTGCAGGACCTCTTCCTGACCGAGACCGCGAAATACGCCGACGTGGTGCTGCCCGCCTCGGCCTGGCCGGAGAAGGACGGCACCGTCAGCAACACCAACCGGCAGGTGCAGATGGGTCGGGCTGCCCTGCCGCTCCCCGGCAATGCCAGGCTCGATTGGTGGATCATCCAGGAGATCGCGCGGCGCATCGGCCTCGAATGGACCTACACCCATCCGCGCGATGTGTTCGCCGAGATGAAACTGGCGATGCCGTCGCTCGACAACATCAGCTGGGAGCGCCTGTTGCGGGAAGACTCGGTGACCTACCCGTGCGACGCCGAAGACCGGCCGGGCAACGACATCGTCTTCGGCGCGGGGTTCCCGACCGCTTCCGGCCGCGGCCGGTTGGTGCCGGCGTCGATCATCCCGCCGGCCGAGGAGCCCGACGCCGAATATCCGATGGTGCTGACCACCGGACGCCAGCTCGAGCATTGGCATACCGGCGCGATGACCCGGCGCGCCAGCGTGCTCGACGAACTCGAGCCCGAGGCGGCGGCGAGCCTGGCGCCGGCCGAACTGCGCCGTCTCGGCATCGCCGCCGGCGACCCCATTCGCGTCACGACGCGGCGCGGCACGATCGAATTGAAGGCGCGCAGCGACAGCGCGATCGCACCCGGCATGGTGTTCATCCCGTTCTGTTACGCCGAAGCCGCCGCCAATGTGCTGACCAACCCGCAGCTCGACCCATTCGGCAAGATCCCGGAATACAAATTCTGCGCCGCCAAGGTCGAGCCGGCCACGGTGCCCCAGGCGGCGGCGGAGTAGCGGCCATTTTTCCGACCGCCTTGCGCAAAACGCTTTTGGCCCTGCTGCTGACGGCACTGGCCGCGTGCGCCGAACCAGCGGGGTCGCCAACGCCCTCGCCGGCGCCGTATTCCTGCGTGCTGCCGTCGGAACAGCAGATGGTGGTCGCCGAATTGTTCTTCGGCCGCGACAAGGACGGACGGCAGAACGTCTCCGACGCCGAATGGTCGGATTTTCTCGCCTCGGTCGTGACCCCGAGCTTCCCCGATGGGCTCACGGTCTTTGACGGCTACGGTCAGTGGCGCAACCCGGCGAGCGGAGTAATCGGCCGTTCGCCGCGGGTCAAGATCGTGCTGATCGCCGTCAAACGCGCCCCCGATCTCGGCCAACGGCTATCGGCGGTGATCGACGCCTACAAGGCGCGCTTCCGCCAGCAATCAGTCGGCCTCATCACCCGCGACTCGTGCGCCGCGTTTTGATGAGCCGCGGGCAAAGGGGTGTGGCCATCACAAGGTTTTGCGACAATCGCGAAGATTGGCTGCGAGTGAATTGGGACTGACCATTTGATGCTGCTTCCCTCGGGCTTGTGCCTGGTCACCGGCGCCACCGGGTTTGTCGGCTCGGCGGTCGCGCGGGCGCTCCTCAAGGCCGGCCACCCGGTACGGGTGCTGGCACGTCTCAACAGCGACCGCGGCAATCTCGACGGGCTAGCCGTCGAAGTCGTGCAGGGCTCGCTTGAAGACCCCGCCTCGCTTGCCGAGGCAGTCAAGGGGTGCCGCTACCTGTTCCACGTTGCGGCGGATTACCGGCTGTGGGTGCCCGATCCCGCGCCGATGTTCCGCGTCAATGTCGCCGGCACGAGGGAATTGATGCTCGCCGCGCTCGCTGCCGGGGTCGAGCGCATCGTTTATACCAGCAGCGTCGCGACCTTGGGGATCGTACCGGGCGGGGTCGCCGACGAGGACACGGCGAGCCGCGCCGAAGAGATGATCGGCCCTTACAAACGCTCGAAATTCGACGCCGAAGCCGTGGTCCTTGAATTGATTGCGGAGCGCGGTCTGCCGGCGGTCATTGTCAACCCGTCGACCCCGATCGGTCCCGGCGACATCAAGCCGACGCCGACCGGAAGGCTGATCGTCGAGGCGGCGCGCGGCCGGATGCCGGTCTTTGTCGATACCGGGCTCAATATCGTCCATGTCGACGACGTCGCGGTCGGTCACTTGCTCGCGGCCAAAGTCGGGGAAATCGGCCGGCGCTATATTCTGGGCGGCGAGAATCTGAGCCTTGGCGAGATCCTCGCCGAGATCGCCCGGCTCACCGGCCGGCGCCCGCCTAAGGTCAAGATCCCTCACGCGGCGCTTCTGCCGATCGCGGCCGTCGCCGAGGCCATCGCGCGGCGGACCGGGGGCGAGCCGTTTGCCACGGTGGACGGGCTGCGGCTGGCGAAGAAGAAGATGTTCTTCAGTTCAGCCCGCGCCGTCGCCGAGCTGGAGTATGCTGCGCGCCCGGCGCGGCAAGCGATCGCCGACGCGGTCGCCTGGTACGCGGCAAAGGGTTATGTCAGATGACCGCGCTCGCCGCCGGTACCCCACCTGATGCCGTCCACGACACCGCCGTCGTCGAGACGCCCTCGGGCAAGGGGCGGGGCGACGAGAATTTCCCGGTCGGCTCGTGGCTGATCCGCCGCGACTTGCGCGTCCATGTCCACGCCTTCTACCGGTTTGCCCGCAACGCCGACGATATCGCCGACAGCCCGGTGCTGGCCGCCGCGGACAAGCTGCGCCGCCTCGACCGCATGGCGGCGGTCCTCGATGGGGATTGCGGGAGCGAGTCGCCGGCCGCGTCGGCGATGCGCGACAGCCTCATCGCCACCGGCCTGACGGCCCAGCATTGCCATGACGTGCTCCAGGCGTTTCGTCAGGACGCCGTCAAACTGCGCTACCGCGACTGGGACGATCTGATGGAGTATTGCCGCTATTCGGCCGCCCCGGTCGGGCGCCAGCTGTTGGATTTGCACGGCGAAAGCCGCGACACCTGGGCGGCCTCCGACGCGCTGTGCGCCGCCTTGCAGGTGCTCAACCACCTGCAGGATTGCGCCGCCGATTACCGGGCGCTTGACCGGGTCTACCTGCCGCTGGCCGATCTCGAGGCGGCCGGGGCCGGGGTCGAAATGCTGGCGGCGCCGACGGCCAGCCCGGCATTGCGGGTGGCGTTGGATACCCTGCTCGACCGCACCGGGGGCCTGATAAAGATTGCCTGCGACCTGCCGCCCAGCGTCGCCGCCCGCGGGCTGCGCCGGGAGTCGGCCGTCATCGTCGGGCTCGCCGCGCGCCTCGCGCGCCGACTGCGCCGGGGCGACCCGCTGGCAACCCGCGTCAAGCTCGCCCCGCGCGATGTCGCGGCAGCCTTCTTCACCGCCATCCTGGCGCGCCCTCGGCGATGACGCAGACGCTCTTCGAAGGCGTCGGGGCCATCCCCGATGACGCCGCGCTGCGCGAGACCATTCGCCAGCGGGTCGAGTCGGCCGGCACGTCGTTCTATTGGGCAATGCGGCTGTTGCCGAAAGCGCGGCGCAACGGGATGTATGCGGTCTACGCGTTCTGCCGCGAGGTCGACGACATTGCCGACGACACCACCTCGCCCATGCACAAGAAGACGGCGCTCGCCGCCTGGCGCGCGGAGATCGAAGCGCTCTATGCGGGACACCCGAGCCACCTCGTGGCCTGCGCGCTGCGCGACCCGGTGACGCATTATCGCCTGAGACGCGAGGACTTCCACGCTGTTATCGACGGTATGGAGATGGACGCCGCAGCCGACATTCGCGCCCCCGATCTGGCGACCCTCGACCTCTATTGCGCCCGGGTGGCGAGCGCGGTCGGGCATTTGTCGGTGCATGTCTTCGGCGATCCGAGCGCAGCGGCGCACGCGGTCGCCGACGCCCTCGGCCGCGCCCTGCAGCTGACCAACATCCTGCGCGACCTCGACGAGGATGCGCAGCGCGGCCGGCTCTATCTGCCGCGCGAAATCCTCGATCGGCACGGCATTCGCGGCAGCGAGCCGACCCTGGTACTGCGGCATCCGGCGTTGCCGGCGGCCTGTCGCGACCTCGCCGAAATCGCCGAGCGGCATTTTGCCGAGGCCGCTGAGGCGATGGCGGCTTGCTCGCGCCGGGCGATGCGGCCGGCTGCGGTCATGGGCGCATTCTACCGCGCGACGCTCGAGGCGCTGTTGCGTTCGGGATGGCGCGATCCGGCTCGGCGAATCAGCCTGTCGAAGGGGCAAAAGCTATGGCTGGTGCTGCGCCATGGGCTCCTATGAGCGCCACGGCGCCGCCGGGCCGGGTGCATATCGTCGGGGCGGGGCTCGCCGGTCTGGCGGCATCCGTCGCGCTCGCCGACGAGGCGCACGACGTCATCCTTTACGAATCGGGGTCGCAGGCTGGCGGGCGCTGCCGCTCGTTTGTCGATCCCGAACTGGGCGTCCGCATCGACAACGGCAACCACCTCTTGCTCTCCGGCAACAGCGCGTCCTGCGGCTATATTGAACGCATTGGCTCCATCGACACCTTCGTGCGGCCGGCCGAGGCGGCGATCCCGTTCATCGACATCAAGACCGGTGAACACTGGACATTGCGGCCGGGAAGGGGCGCGATGCCGTGGTGGGTGTTGGACGCGGCGCGGCGGGTCCCGGGGACGCGGGCGCGCGATTACCTCGAGGCGCTGCGGCTTTGGCGCGCGGCGCCCGGGGACACCGTCGCGGCGGTGCTGGCGCCCGGTAGCGTGCTGTTTCGGCGCTTGTGGCAGCCGCTCGCGGTGGCGGCGCTCAATACCGGGGTGGCAGAGGCGTCGGCCCCTATGTTCTGGCGGGTGCTGGCGGAGACGATCGGACGGGGAGCGGATGCCTGCCGGCCGATGCTGGCGAAGGACGGGCTCTCTGAGAGCCTCGTTGATCCCGCTCTCTCGTTGTTGTCCGGACGTGGCGCGGAAATTCGCTTCGGCAGTCGGCTCAGGGCGCTCGGCTTTGAGGATGGCCGTGTCAGTGAGCTGCTGTTCGACGAGAACGCGCTGGTGCTGCGGCCCGAGGACAGCGTGATCCTTGCCGTTCCGGCGGCAATCGCGGCGCGCATCGTTCCCGGCCTCACTGTGCCGGATGACTATGCGCCGATTGTCAATGCCCATTTCCGCTGTCGCTTGCCGCCCGGGGCGCCATTGTTCGCCGGAATCGTCGGCGGTACCGCGGAGTGGATTTTCAGAAAGCGCGAGGTGGTGTCGGTGACGATCAGCGCGGCCGACCGGATCGTCGCCTGCCCGGCCGACGAACTGCGCGAGAGGCTGTGGCGCGACGTGACGGTTGCCTTCGGTCTCCCCGCCGCACCGACGCCGCCCGCGCGAATCGTCAAGGAGCGCCGTGCGACATTTCGCGCGACGCCGGCCCAAGAGGC
>DASYZD010000358.1:0-8549 GCA_035946655.1 Allostellaceae bacterium
CGCTTGCGGGGAGAGGGCTGGGGTGAGGGGCAGCCCACTCGTCCATAAAAGCATCGGGCCAGGCGGCGCGGCAGGTGGCGAGGAAGGCGGTGCCCTGCTGCCCCGATTCGAGCGCCAATTCAGCGGTGGCCCGGAAGGCGAGGCCGCGGCGGTTGGCGGCATCCAGCGCAACGAAATCTCCGCACCGTGCGGCTCGGTAGGCGTCACGCAGGATGTCGGCGTCGATCCTGCCGGTGCCGTGGGCAATAACCGCTGCGATCCATCCTTCGAGGCTGGCGCGGTCGCGCACACCGCCGCCGGCCACCGTCGCTTCGAGGCCGTGCGAATAGCTGAACGCGCCAATCGGAAAATTCGGCGACAGCCACGCCAGGAGACGGTAGAGGCCGGGGCTAGTGCGCGGTTCAGCCGTCATGATCATGACCCTGCGCGGCGCCGGCATAGGCGCCGATTTCCGGGTCGAACGGTGCGTCGAGCCGGGTGATCTGGCCGCCCAGTCCCTCGACCATCGCGGCGATGACATGATCGGCGCGGATGCGCAGCCGCCCGTCCACGGCCTGCAGCGGCAGATGCCGGTTGCCGATGTGCCAGGCGATGCGCAACAGCGCGGTCGGGCTGTCGGCGGCGATCTCGACGACCGGCTCAGGTGCCGCACGCACCCGGATATAGCCGCCGTTGTCGAGTTCGAGCCCGTCGCCCTCGGTCAAATGCTGGGCGCGTGCCAGATCGAGCAGGAACGGCGTTCCCGAATCGGCGACCAGCCGGATGCGGCGGCGATGGCGATCGAGAAACGGCAAGGTCACGCTGTCAAGCGCCGCCTCATCGGGCCAGTGGCCGCGGGTGTGAACGCTGATCGCCCGGCGCATCAGCTTTGCCCGGAACAAGAATTCACAATGAGGCGGCGAGGCAGCGAGAAGGCAACAAATCTGGCGGGCCTTCGGCCCACGATCTCGCCCCCACTACCTCGCTGTCTCATTGTGAATTTATCGTTCAATACAGGAAATAGCGCTGGGCCAAGGGCAATACGGCCGCCGGCTCGCAGGTCAGATGGACTCCGTCGGCGCGCACCTCGTAGGTCTCCGGATCGACCTCGATCGTGGGGGTCGCCGAATTATGCACCATCTGGCTCTTGTCGACCCGACGGATGCCGCGCGCCGGCAGGATCATGCGCCCGAGGCCGAGCCGTTCCGGCACCCCGCCGGCAATCGCGACCGCCGGCAGAAAACTCACGGCGGAGGCCTGGAGCGCGCGGCCGAAGGCGCCGAACATCGGACGGTAATGCACCGGCTGCGGGGTTGGGATCGAGGCGTTTGGGTCGCCCATCAGGGCCGCCGCGATGGTGCCCGCCTTCAAGACGAGATCGGGCTTCACCCCGAAAAACGCCGGCGACCACAGCACCAGATCGGCGAGCCGGCCGACCGCGACCGAGCCGACATGCTCGGCGAGGCCGTGCGTCAGTGCCGGGTTGATCGTGTATTTGGCGATGTAGCGCCTGACGCGGAAATTGTCGTTGTGCTCGCTGTCTTCGGGGAGCGGCCCGCGCTGGCGCTTCATCTTGTCGGCGGTCTGCCAGGTGCGGATGATGACTTCACCGACCCGGCCCATCGCCTGACTGTCCGACGACATCATGCTGAAGGCGCCCAGATCGTGGAGAATATCCTCGGCGGCGATGGTCTCGCGGCGGATGCGCGATTCGGCGAAGGCGACATCCTCCGGGATGCGCGGGTCCAAATGGTGGCACACCATCAGCATGTCCAGATGCTCGTCGATGGTGTTGACCGTATAGGGCCGGGTCGGGTTGGTCGAAGACGGGAGGACGTTGGAAAGGCCGCATAATTTGATGATGTCGGGGGCGTGGCCGCCGCCGGCGCCTTCGGTGTGGAAGGCGTGGATGTTGCGGCCCTTGAAGGCGGCGATCGTGTCCTCGACAAACCCCGATTCGTTCAGCGTATCGCTATGGATCGCGACCTGGATGTCGAGTTGTTCGGCAACGCTGAGGCAGCAATCGATCGCCGCCGGGGTCGTTCCCCAATCCTCGTGCAATTTCAGGCCGCAGGCGCCAGCCTCGACCATCTCGACGAGTGCCTGCGGCTCCGAGGCGTTGCCCTTGCCGAAAAACCCGAGATTGACCGGGATCCCCTCGGCCGCCTGCAGCATGCGGGCGAGATGCCAGGGGCCCGGCGTGCAGGTCGTCGCTGCGGTCCCGGCAGCGGGGCCGGTGCCGCCGCCGAGCATCGTCGTGACGCCGCTATAGAGCGCCTCCTCGCATAGCTGCGGGCAGATGAAATGGATGTGGCTGTCGATGCCGCCGGCGGTGATTATTTTCCCTTCGCCGGCGATCGCCTCGGTGCCCGGGCCGATGATGATGTCGACCCCAGGCTGGATGTCGGGGTTGCCGGCCTTGCCGATCCCGCAGATCCGGCCGCCACGGATGCCGATATCGGCTTTGATGATGCCGGTGTGGTCGAGGATCACGGCGTTGGTGATGACGGTGTCGACCGCTCCTTCGGCGCGGGCGCGCTGCGACTGCCCCATGCCGTCGCGGATCACCTTGCCGCCGCCGAACTTTACTTCCTCGCCATAGACCGTGCGGTCGTCCTCGATCTCGATGACGAGCTCAGTATCGGCGAGGCGCAGCCGGTCGCCGGTGGTCGGCCCGAACATCTGGGCGTAGGCCCGGCGCGATAACGACGTTGCCATTGGCCTAATCCAGCGCGCCGTTGACGCGGCCGGTGAAGCCGACGACGCGGCGCGCGCCGCCGTAAGCCACCAGCCGGACGTCGCGGGTCTGGCCCGGCTCGAAGCGGGTCGCGGTCCCGGCCGGGATATCGAGGCGGAAGCCGCGCGCCTTGTCGCGGTCGAACTGCAGCGCCCGGTTGGTCTCGAAGAAATGATAGTGCGACCCGACCTGGATCGGCCGGTCGCCAGTATTGGCAACCATCAGGGTGACCGTCCTGCGGCCGGCATTGAGCTCGATCTCGCCGGCCGCGGGAAACAGCTCTCCGGGGATCATGGCCGGCGGCGCGCGATAACGGTCTGCGGTGTTGTCACCGCCGCTGCGCGACCGGCACGTAGTGGCGTTCGGTGGGGCCGGTAAACAGCTGGCGCGGCCGGCCGATCTTCATGTCGGGGTCCTCGATCATCTCGGTCCACTGCGCGATCCAGCCGACGGTGCGTGCGATTGCGAACAATGCAGTGAACATCGAGGTCGGGAAGCCCATCGCCTTGTAAATGATCCCCGAATAGAAATCGACGTTCGGGTACAGTTTCCGGGTGATGAAATAATCGTCGTTGAGCGAGATCTTCTCCAGCTCCATCGCCAGATCGAGCAGCGGCTCATCCTTGATGCCGAGCTCGTCGAGCACTTCGTGGCAGCTCTCGCGCAGGACGCGAGCGCGGGGATCGTAATTCTTGTAGACACGATGACCGAAGCCGAACTGGATCTCGTGTTCGTTCTTGTTTTTGACGTGCTTGATGAAGTCCGGGATGTTCTCCTTTTTGCCGATCTTGGCGAGCATCTTCAGGACCGCCTCGTTGGCGCCGCCATGCGCCGGCCCCCACAACGAGGCAATGCCGGCGGCGATACAGGCAAACGGGTTGGCGCCCGACGACCCGGCGTTGCGCACGGTCGCGGCCGAGGCGTTCTGTTCGTGGTCGGCATGGAGGATGAAGAGGCGATCCATCGCCCGCGCCAGAGTGGGGCTGACCTTGTATTCCTCGCACGGCACGGCAAACGACATATGGAGGAAGTTTTCGGCGTAGCCCAGCTTGTTCTGCGGATACATGAAGGGCTGGCCTTGGGAATACTTGTACGCCATCGCGGCGATCGTCGGCATCTTGGCGACGAGGCGGTAGGAGGCGACCATCCGCTGGTAGGGGTCATGGATGTCGGTCGAATCGTGATAGAAGGCCGACAGCGCGCCGACGACGCCGCACATGATCGCCATCGGGTGGGCGTCGCGTCGGAACCCGTGGAAGAAGCTGCTGATCTGTTCGTGCACCATCGTGTGATGGGTGATGTCGTGGACGAACTGCGCCTTCTGCTCGGCGGTCGGCAACTCACCAAAGAGGATCAGGTAGGAGACCTCCATGAAGTCGCTCTTGGCGGCCAACTCCTCGATCGGATACCCGCGGTATAAGAGGATGCCTTCGTCGCCGTCGATGTAGGTGATGCTGGAACGGCAGGCCGCGGTCGCCATGAAGCCCGGGTCATAGGTGAAATATCCGGTCTGCGCGTAGAGCTTGCGCACGTCGATGACCTTGGGCCCGATCGATCCCTCGATCACCGGCAGCTCGATCGATTTGCCGGTGGAATTGTCGGTCAACGTCATCGATCCGGTTACCGCCCCGACATTGGTGTTGTTGCCGTCCATGGATCACCTCGATGTGACGCCCGCAGGCGGTTGGCCGATCTGTCTCAGAATAGTCGCTGAGGTGCAATTATCAAACGTCGTTCAAATTTTGCAATGCAATATCGCAAGTGCGAGAGGAAAAGCCGGTCAGGGCGCCCCATTCGCCGCATCGGCGATCCGCCCGAGGCTCTCTTCGCGCCCCAATACCTCCATCACCTCGAAGATGCCGGGCGAGGCGAGAGAGCCGGTCAGCGCGGCGCGCAACGGCTGAGCCACAGCCCCGAGCTTCATGCCGTGCGCGCCCACGAAATCGCGCAGCCGCTCTTCCAGAGCCGCGCTCTGCCACTCGACCTGGGTGAGATCGCCGGCGAGCGCGCCAAGGGTTTGACGCGCTTCTCCGGTCAGCGCCCTGGCAGCGTCAGCGGCCGGCAGGATCGGCCTCGGCGCGACATAAAAACGGGCCTTCTCGGCGAGCTCGACAATGGTCTTGGCGCGCGGCTTGAGACCCGGCATCGCCGCCAGCAGGCGCGCACGCTCGGTCTCGCCGAGCGGCCGCGCGAATTCGCCCTCCAGCCGTTCGGCCGCCAGCCCGACCAGGCGCGCATCCTCGGCGATCCGAATGTAGTGGGCATTGATGCTGTCGAGCTTGGCGAAATCGAACTGCGCCGGAGCCCGCCCGATGCCCGCCAGATCGAACCACAGGATGGCCTCCTCGGTCGTGATGATCTCGTCGTCGCCATGGCTCCAGCCGAGCCGCATCAGATAGTTGCGCAGCGCTTCGGGCAGATAGCCCATCTCGCGATAGGCCTCGATCCCGAGCGCCCCGTGGCGCTTTGACAATTTGCTTCCGTCCGACCCGTGAATCAGCGGGACGTGGGCGAATTGGGGCACCGTCCAATCGAGCGCGCGGTAGATCTGTGTCTGGCGGAACGCGTTGCGGAAATGCTCGCCGCCGCGGATCACATGGGTGATACCCATGTCGTGATCGTCGACGACGACCGACAGATTGTAGGTCGGGGTGCCGTCGGAGCGCAGGATGATCAAATCGTCGAGTTCCTGGTTGCCGACGCTGACCTCGCCGTGAACCAGGTCGTGGATCACGGTCGCGCCCTCCTGCGGCGCCTTCAGGCGGATGACCGGTGCAATGCCGGGCGGCGCCTCCTTGGGATCGCGGTCGCGCCACGGGCTGTCGATGCGCACCGAGCGTTTCTCGGCGCGCGCCTGCTCGCGCATCGCCTCAAGTTCGGCCGGCGTGCAATAGCAATAGTACGCGCGACCGTCGGCAACCAACTGGCGGGCAGCCTCGGCGTGGCGCGCCGCGCGTGCTGCCTGATGGACGATCTCGCCGTCCCACGTGAGGCCGAGCCAGGACAGCCCGTCGATGATCGCGGCGACCGCCTCTTCGGTCGAGCGCACGCGGTCGGTGTCCTCGATGCGCAGCCGGAAGATTCCGCCATCGCCATGCAGCTGGTGGTGGCGGGCGAACAGCCAGTTGAAAAGCGCGGTGCGGGCGCCGCCGATATGGAGGAAGCCGGTTGGCGAGGGGGCAAAACGGACGACGACGCTCATGGCGCTTATGTAGGCGTGGCGTGGCGATCGCGCCATCGCCGCAGCCGCAAAACCGTCATGGCCGGGCCGGGCCCGGCCATCCACGAAACCGATCGCGTGGATCCCCGGGACACGCCTATCGACACGCCCGGGGATGACGGAAGAAACGCACGTGGATTACGACGGCATCTGGCCCAGATAGTCGCGCTTGCCGATGTTGACGCCGACGCCGCGCAGGATGTCGTAGGCGGTCGTCGAGTGGAAGCCGACCTGCAGCATCGCAAAATGCAACAGGTAGTTCTGCGCCTTCATCGTGCGCGGCTGACCGCCGATCGTGACGGTGACGTCGGTATCGTCCTTGCCGTCGAGCTGGTTGGGGCGCAACCCCTTCAGGAAGTCGACGGTCTTGTCGATGCGCGCCTGCATCTCGGCGAAGCTGTTATCCTGGTCCGGCAGGCTCGGCAGATCGACCCCGGCGACCCGGCCGGCGCCTAGCGAATGGTTGCAGACCTGCCGCACCTGACGCTCCATCGTGAACATGTCGGGATAGAAGCGCAGATTGAGCACGACGGCGGTGTCCCATTTCTGCGCAGTGGCGTGCTCCTCGGCCTTCTTCAGTACGGTCTTCAGGCCTCCGAGCAGCTGCAGAAATACCGGAACCGAGGCGGTGTAGAGTGAGACGGCCATGAGAAATTCTCCCTTATTCGGCTGATGGCATGTCGCGACCGAGCGATCTTAACGGTTGCGGCGCGACGCGGGAAGGCATGGCTCAGGCGAGCGCGGAGAGCGAGGCAGGGACCGCGCCACGCAGGAGCGCCTTTTTCGCCTGCCATTGGGTCGCGGCGTCGAATTCTTCGAGGAAGTGCACTTCGCCCCCGGCGAGGAGCGCGACCGGCAGGCCGTCCCGGTACAAGACGCGGTTGGGGGTCAGCGCCGCGAGCCTGGCGCCGGGGGTGAGGATGCCGACGAGGTTGAGCGGGTCGGCCCCGGACAGCGACACAAACTCGCCCGAGAGTGGCTTGCGGCGAACCTCGCGCAACAGACCGACCGCGTCGGGAAGCGCGAATTGCTCGCCGGAAAATCCCGCGACAAAGCGGCCGCCGCGGATTTCGCCTCTCGCTTCGAGCCGGCGATAGACGCGCAAGAGGTCGCGCCACGGCGGCAGCCAAGGGGCTTCGCGCTCGAGCATGCGCCAGAAGACGATGCCGTAGCGGCGCAACAAGGTGCGCGCCAGGTGCTCCGCCGCCTCGCCGGCTTCCTTCGCGCCACCATCCTGCGTGCCATTCTGGGGCGGCCGGGCGCGGCGCGCCAAGGCCCAGCGCCCGGATTCCCCCATGCCGAAGAGCGCGCGGCGCCCGCGGGTCCGCCCCCCTCGCCCCTCGCCGCGACGGCGGTCGGCCGGCAGCAACAGCGCGCGCAAGCCGGCGAAGCTGTCGGAATTTATCAGGCCCAGCGCCACCAGTTCGGCCAGCCCCTCCTCGGCCTGCGGGCGCAACAGCCTGGTCGCATCGACGATCTCGTCGAAGAACGAGGCGCCATTGTCGGCGATAAACCCGGCGATCGCCTGGGCACGCGGGCTCGCCTGGGCGAGATCGGGCATCGGCGAGAGCGCGGCCCACAGCGACGCATGGCGGCGCGCCAGCAAGGTGATCGGGGTCGAGCGCACCGGGCTGACGGCACGCTCGGGACGCTCGGCGCGCTCGCCCGGTTCCGGCCGCAGCGGGCGCGGGCGCAGGCGGGTCCAGGCGATGCGGCCGGCGAGGCAATGGTCGTCGAGCCAGGCGGGGTCGTATTCGCTGACCCGGGCGGGCAGGATCTCGGTTTCCCAGGCGCCGGCCGGCGCCTCGAACCCTTCGAGCTGGCCGAGGACGGCGGCGAGCGCGTCCGGGCCCTCCATGCGGGTCTTATCGGTCGTGCGCTGCCACTCGGCGAGAAAGCGCAGGAAGTCCCTCGCCGCCACCGGCTCAATCTCGGCGCGCAGGCGGCCGAGCGTATAGCGGTGGATGCGCGCGAGCAGCCGGCGCTCGCACCATTCATCGGTAGCGGCGCCGGGGGTGAAGCGGCCGCGCAAGGCAAAGCCCTCGCCCTGCAATGCGGTCAGCGCGCCGGAGATGCCCTCCGGCGAGAGGCCGAGCGGGGCGGCAAGCGCGGCTTCGCTCACCGGACCCAAACCCTCGAGCCGGCCGCGCAGGATCTCGACGAGCGCCTCCTCGGGCGTCCAAGTGCGCTCGGCATGGCGCGCCGGGGCGGTGATTGGTGGATCACGCCGGGCCTGCGGCCACAGCGCGGCGAATTGCGGCAACCGCTCGGCCGCGACCCATATCGCTGCCCCTTCGGAAAACTCCCGATCCCGGCGCCGGCCGGGATCCATCCCCGCGGTAAATTCAGCGGCCGAATGATGGGTCCCGGCCTTCGCCGGGAACTTTATAAAATAGAGTCGCGTCGCGTAGAGTCGCGTCGCGCGGTTCTCTTGCGCCAGTTCGGCAAGAAGTTCGCTCCAGTTCGGCCCGGCGGCGGCTTCCTGCGGGGTGAGGAAGCCGAGCCAGGCCAGAGCGTCGTGCAATTCGTCGCGGTTGGTGGCCTCGGGCCAGGCTTCGCCGTGCACCCGCTCGATCGCCGCCGCGTCGAGGCGGCCAAGCTCGGCGGCATCTT
>DASYZD010000359.1:0-29031 GCA_035946655.1 Allostellaceae bacterium
GAAATCTTCGCGCCGCACCTCGCCGCGGCGGATGCGGTCGGAGGAAGTGCCGGATTCCTCGGCGAGAATGCGGGTGGCGAGTTGCTCGGCCGACATTTCGAGCGAGAAGAACCCGACCACCGCGCCGTCCTCCGCCCCCCGGCTGAGATCGATCCGGCCATCGGCGCCATGTGCCGGGCGATAGGCCTTGGCCGCGCTGAATGCGATGTTGGTGGCGAGTGCGGTCTTCCCCATCGACGGCCGCCCGGCGAGGATGATCAGGTCGGAGGGGTGGAGCCCGCCGAGCTTCTTGTCGAGATCGACGAACCCGGTCGCCACGCCGACCGTCTTGCCGTCGCGCTTGAAAGCGGCCTGGGCCAGTGTTATCGCGCTGGTCAGCGCCGTCGTGAACGCTTGAAACCCGCCTTCTGCCTGGCCGGCCGTCGCCAACTCGAACAATTTCGCCTCGGCGCGTTCGATCTGCTCGATCGCGGGGTCGTCGAGGTCGTGGCGGAACGCATCGGTGACGACGTCCTGGCCGACCGTGATCAGCTCGCGCCGCAGATGGAGGTCGTGGATCGTGCGGCCATAATGCTCGGCATTGATGATCGTCACCGCCGCCTCGGCCAGCCGGGCGAGATATTGCGCCCCGCCGATCTCGGCCAGAGCGCCGTCCTGGTCAAACAGGTTTTTCAGCGTGATCGGGTTGGCGATCTGACCGCGATCCAACAGCTTGCCGATCGCCGCGTAGATCCGGCCGTGCACCGCATTGCCGAAATGCTCGGGGAGGAGAAACTCGGCGACCCGGCTATAGGCGGCGTTGTTGATCAGGATTGCGCCCAAGAGCGCCTGCTCGGCCTCGGTGTTCGCCGGCGGTTGCGGCACCCGCCCCGGCTCTATGGCGGGATCGGGCTCGCGCAGCGGCGTGACCCGCGAAGCTGGTGTGCTTTCCATGTCTGCGGAGAATACCACCACGGCGCCGGCGGCCGGCGCGGCTATTCAATCCCCAGCCTGTGGAACCCGGGGACGAACGCCGCGCGCGCGAATCGTGCCCGCGTTCATGGGTTCCGGGCCTCGCCCTGAGGCGAGCCCCGAATGACCACAATTGTATCAGGCGGCGCGTCCGGCCGGTTGTCGGGCCGCTGGGCTGCGGGTGCGCTCCCAGTCGATCATGTAGTCGCGGGTCACCGGGACCGTATCCACCGCTTTCGCCAGCTGCATCTGGAATACGAGGCAGGTGTCGCGGCGAAAGGCGAGTTCGGCGCCGACCAGATACATCTCCCACATCCGGCAGAAGCGCTCGTCATAGAGCGCGCGGATGCGGTCGCGGTTCTGCTCGAACCGCCGCCGCCAGAGGCGCAGCGTATCGGCGTAATGCAGGCGCAGGATCTCGATGTCGGTGATCCACAGCCGCGCCCGCTCAACTTCGGGCACGACCTCGGACAAGGCCGGCGAATAGCCGCCCGGAAAAATGTACTTGCGCAGCCAGGGGTTGGTCGTCCCCGGCCCGTCCATGCGGCCGATCGAATGCAGGAGCGCCACCCCGTCCGGCTCGAGCATGTCGCTCAGCCCGCGGAAAAAGGCCGGGTACTGGATGACCCCGACATGCTCGAACATGCCGACCGAGACGATGCGGTCGTAGCGATCCCTCTCCTCGCGGTAATCGCGCAGATGGAACCGCACCCGGTCGCTGAGGCCGGCCGCGGCGGCGCGGCGGGTCGCCACCTTGTGCTGTTCCTCGGAGAGCGTAAGCCCGGTGACATCGACGCCGCATTCGGCAGCGAGGTAAAGCGCGAGCCCGCCCCAGCCCGAGCCGATGTCGAGCACCTTCTGTCCCGGGCGCAGCAAGAGCTTCGCGGCGATATGCCGTTTCTTGCTTTCCTGCGCGGTGTCGAGATCGTCCGCCGGCGTGCGGAAATACGCGCAGGAATATTGCCGGTCGCGGTCGAGGAACAGCTCGTAGAGCTGGTCGGAGAGATCGTAATGATGGGCGACGTTGCGGCGTGCGCGGGGAACCGGATTGTACTGGTGCAGATAACGCACGAGGCGGCCGGCGGCCTGGCTGAGCCGGAGCGGCAGCGTTGGGGCCAGCGCCGCATCGTTCGACACCAGGATTTCGATAAAATCGTAAAGGCTGCCTTCCTCGACGGTCAGCGTGCCGTCCATGTAGGCTTCCCCGACGAACAGCCGGGGTTTCAGCAGCAGCTTCCAGTGGAGGCTTCGCTCGTGCAGCCGGATGGTGGCCGTGGGGCCGGGTGACCCCTCGAAGACATGCCGCTGGCCGGCGGCGTCGATGACGCTGAGCCGGCCGATGCCGATCAGACGGGCGAGCGCGGAGGCGAGCAGCATGGCGCGATATTATCGCGGAAATTGATCACGGAAAACAATTGCGGCGCAAAGACAGATCGTGGCGAGAGGATCGGGGGACGGTGCCTTGACAGAAGCGCGGCATGGCCGCGTAATGATCGACGCCGTCATGCCGTGGCGTGGCCCCGATGTCGTTGTCGCCGGGTTCGCCATGGCTGAAGCGGCGGCGGCGCTCTTTATCCTGATCCAAGAGGAAGCCGATGTCAGACGACAGCCGCACGCCCGAGGAGGCTGAGTTCATAACCGCCGCGTATGCGGAAAAAGTGAAAGAGAGTTTCCTGGCATTCGCCGAGAACCTGTCGGTCGGCCAGGCCGAGAAATCCTGCAAGGAGCGGTTTCTGCGGTCGTTGGCGATGATCAAGAAGGCGCGTGATCTGGCGCTCAACGCGATCGTCGAGGGGGAGACCGTCGAGGGGCTGGCGTCGCGCGACGAACGTCCCGGCGAAGCGGCCGCCGGCGAAGGGCTCTCCGCGGAAGATCAGGCGATGATCGAGGCCGCCCTCTCGGGGACGACCGGGATCGCCAAACCGGTCCGCCTCAGGTAGTAGGGCGGCGGCGCGCCCCCCGCGCGACGGATGCGCCGCTTTTCCAAACGCGAGGTCGAGGAGTTTTACCGGCGCCTCGCGGCGAGCCGGCCGATCCCGCGAACGGAGCTCGAGTTCATCAACCCGTTTACTCTGCTGGTCGCGGTGGTGCTGTCGGCGCAGGCGACCGATGCCGGGGTCAACCGGGCGACCCCGGCGCTCTTTGCACTCGCCGATGCCCCGATGAAAATGCTGGCGCTCGGCGAGGAGCGGGTCGCCCAACTGGTGCGCACGATCGGGCTCTTCCGCACCAAGGCGAAGAATATCATCGCCCTGTCGCGGATCCTGATCGCCGAGTATGGCGGCGTCGTGCCGCGCAACCGCGAGGCGCTCGAAACGCTGCCCGGGGTCGGGCGCAAGACCGCCAATGTCGTGCTCAACGTCGCCTTTGGCGAACCGACGATCGCGGTCGATACGCATATCTTCCGGGTGGGTAACCGCACCGGCCTCGCCCCGGGCAAGACCCCGCTCGCCGTCGAACTGGGCCTCGAAGCCGTCACCCCGGCGCGCTACAAGCACGGTGCCCACCACTGGCTGATCCTGCACGGCCGCCATGTCTGCAAGGCGAGGAAGCCCGATTGTGCGGCCTGCGTCGTCGCCGATCTCTGCCGCTACGGCGCCAAGACGCCATCTGCCGGGATGATCGCGGCGCGCGCCGATGTGAAGGCTGAGCCAAAGGCGAGCGCGACGCGGCGTCGAGCGCCCCCGGTCCGAGCCTCGGGCGGGGCGCCAAAACGAACCCTCCCCCGCAAGCGGGGGAGGGAACGGCCCACGCCCTAGGCGCCGGAGGGTGGGGGTTTCCGGCGCTAGGCGCGATTGGCCTTGTAATAGCTGTTGCGCAGGACCCGGCCGGGTAGGGCGCCGGTGTGCTTGCCGTCTTCGAGCAGCACTTGCCCATTGACGATCGTCATGTGGATGCCCTGGGCCGGCTCCTTGATGCGCTTGGCGCCGGTCGGGAAATCGTGCACGACCTCGAGCGGCAAGGGCTTTACGGTGTCGGGATCGAAGATCGTGATGTCGGCGACCATGCCGGGGCGCAACAGGCCGCGGTCGTAGAGGCCGAAGGTCGAGGCCGATTCGAACGTCAGCCGGCGCACCGCCGTTTCCAGCGACATGATCCCTTTGTCGCGCACCCATTCCGAGAGGAGGCGGGTCGAGAAGCCAAAACCGCTCTGGAACTGGACATGCGCTCCACCATCCGAGAGGCCGATGATGGCGTTCGGATAGTTGAGGATCTGGGCGACCGCGGCGTCATCGACATTGTTTTCGCCGTGCAGCCATTCGGTATCCAGGTTTTCCTCGACTGCGAGATCGAGGAAGCAGTCGATGATCCCCTTGCCCTGCAGCTTGGCGATTTCGCCGAGGGTCTTGCCCTCGTACGCTTTGTTCTTTGGCAGCATCGCGACCTGCAGCACCATGTAATCCCACCAGGTCGAACAGATGCCGATCGCGGGGCCACTCTTGAACTCGACCGCCTCGTCGTGGAGCTTGCGGCGTACTTCGGGGTCGGCATAGGCCTTCAGCATCTCCTCGGGCGAGGAGAGGCAGATCGGGTGCCACACCGGCAGCCCGCGGAAGGTCTGGGTGTTGCGCATCGTGAAGAAGTCGGTGATGCGGTTGGGCGTGCACATCGGGTAGGCGCGGATGCCCTTCGCGGTCGTCCGATCGACCTGCGCCATGTGCTGCTGCCACTGGCCGGGCCGGCGCATCGTCTGGCCGAGGTTGTTGTAGACGACGGTGCGCCCGGTCGCCTCCGAGAGCCGGCTCATCAGCGCATCCTTCATCTCGGCCGCCGCGCCGCCACCGGACTGGATGAGGCCGGTGCCGAGCTCGCGGAGCACGTCGCCAAGCGCGAAAATCTCCTTCTCGTCCGCCCAGACCGCCGGGATGTGGACGCCTTGGGGATCGAAATGGCCCTGGTTGCGCGACACCGAGAGGCCGAGCGCGCCCGCCTTCATGCCGTCGCGCACGAGATCCTGCATCTGGCGGATCTCGTCGTCGGTTGCTGTGCGCTTCTGGCACTCGTCGCCCATGACGTAATAGCGCACCGCGGTGTGGCCGATAAAGTTGCCGACATTGACCCCGAGATTGCGGTCCATCTGGTCGAGATATTCGGGCACCGTCTCCCAGGTGATTTCGAGCGTGTCGAGCACCTCCATCGGGATCGCCTCGACATAGGAGAGGAATTCCGAGAGCCGCCGAGCGGTGCCCTTCTTGACCGGCGCCAGCGACAGGGAGCAGTTGCCGAAGATGACCGAGGTGGCGCCGTGGTCGCACGAATAGGAGCACAGCGGGTCCCAGGTGACCTGCGCGTCGTAATGGCAATGATTGTCGATAAAGCCGGGCGCGACGACGAGGCCCTGGGCATCGATCGTGCGCCCCGCCGGCCCCGACAATTTGCCGATCTCGACGATCCGGCCAGCCTTGACCGCAATGTCGGCGCGGAAGGAAGGCCCGCCCGAGCCGTCGACAACGCGCCCGTTCTTGATCAAGAGGTCATAGGCCATCTGGTTCTCCTTGGGGTGTTCCCGGCGAAGGCCGGGATCCATTCGGCATCCACGCGTGTGTTGGCTGGCATGGATCCCGGCCGGCGCCGGGATGACCTGTGATCGGCTATGCCGATCACAGGTCAGTTGATCAGCCCGTAGAACTTGCCGGCGTTCTCGCAGGTGATCTTGTGCACGGTGTCAGTCGGCAACCCGGCGAATTGTTCTTCGATGTATTTCGAGGATTCGGGCCACACACCATCGGGATGCGGGTAATCCGAGCCCCACATCAGGGTCTCGACCCCCATCTCGTCGATCAGCTTCGGGCCGATGCGGTCGAACTGGAAGGTCGCCCGGCACTGGCGCCGCCAATATTCGCTAGGTTTGAGCTTCATCAGGTCGCGGAAGCGGTCCTCGAACTCGAAATCCATGCGGTCGAGCGCGTAGGGGATCCAGCCGATGCCGCTCTCGCCAAAGCCGACCCGGAGGTTCGGATAGCGCTCCAGGACGCCGGCGCCGATGATCGCGGCGATGATGTTGATGAGGTTCATCTGGAACCCGGCGACCCCGGTGAACTGCGCGGCGCGGCGCGAGGATTGCGGGGCCTGCTCGCGCACGCTGCGCGGGGTCGAGGGGAAGGTGTGGAAATGCAGCGGCAGCTGAACGTCGCTGACCGCCTGCCATAAGGGCTCCCAGACCGGATGCCACATCGGCTCCATGTCCCACGAGCACGACAGTTCGAGGCCCCGGAGGCCGAGCTTGGCGACCCGGTGGATCTCCTTTACCGCCGCGCCGATGTCGCCATAGGGCAGGCACGCAAGGCCGATCTGGCGGTCGGGATAGTGGCTGCAGAAATCCTTCAGCCAGTCGTTGTAGATGCGCAGCATCTCGTTGGCCGCCTCGTGATCCTGGACCCGCGACGCGACACCCAAAATGCCGAAGATGATCTCGGCGTCGACGCCGTCCTTTTCCATCTCCTTGATCCTGAGATGCGGGTCGCCCGGACGGCGCTCGCCGCGCTTGCCGGCGTCGTAGAGCCCGGTTTCAGCCATCTTGTCGACCCGGTAGTTCTGGCCCGGGACGAACGGCGCCCCGACCGAGCCGACCGCGCCCGGAATCCCCATCTGGACCCCGGCCTTGGTGACCCAGCGCAGGCCCTCGGGGCCGTCCTCGACGTAGGGCATGCGGTCGCGCAAATCGTGCGAGGCCCCCGAGGTGAACAGCTCGGGCGGCAGCCACGGCAGGTCGAGATGGCAGTCGGCCGAAATCCTGCGGTACTGCATGGCGTCCCTCCGCTCCCGAGTTCCGCCGACACAGTACGCGGTTTAGCCCGGAGCGACACCCGTTAAGGTCGCATGCAGGAGGTCCGAGCTATGCGCCGCGCGCGTCCTCCAGGATCATCGCGGCGCATTTCTCGCCGATCATGATCGAGGGCGCGTTGGTGTTGCCGCTAGGGACCTGCGGCATGATCGAGGCATCGGCAACGCGCAGGCCGGAGATCCCGTAGACCCTGAGGCGCGGATCGACGACGGCGTTGACTTCGCGGCCCATCCGGCAGGTGCCGACCGGGTGCAGGTTGGAGACGCCGCGCAGCCGGATCTCCTCGATCAGCTGGTCGTCGCTCTGCACCGCGGGGCCGGGAATGATCTCTTCGACGACAAAGGGCTTGAGGGCCGGCTGTTCGGCGATCCTGCGGCTGATCCGGGTGCCGTAGATCAGCGCCTGGAAATCATAGTCGCTGGCCAGAAAGTTGAACTGGATCGCCGGCGGGGCGAGCGGGTCCGGGCTCTTGATCCTGACCGTGCCGCGGCCTTCCGGGCGCAGATGCACCGGGCTCATCGTAAAGGCGGAAAACGGGTGCGGCTTGATCCCGGTGCGCAGCCGCTCGTAGGCGCTCCACCCGAACATGTTGATTTGCAAGTCGGGCTGCTCGAGCCGCGGGTCGCTCTTGATGAGGGCGCCGGCATAGATCCCGGCATTCGACAGATGGCCGGAGCGGTTGACCGCGTATTGCACGCCGGCCTTCAGCTTGCGCATCGCGCTCATCGCCAGATCGTTGATCGTCACCGGCTGCGCGCAGCGCCATACCAGATAAGTGTTGAAATGGTCGTGCAGATCGGCGCCGACCCCGGGCATATCGCGCACCACCGGGATGCCGAGCTCCTGGAGGAGGGCGGCCGGGCCCAGCCCCGACAATTGCAGCAGCTGCGGCGACCCGTAAACCCCGCCCGAGACGACGATCTCACGGCGGCAGCGCGCCGTGACGAGGCCCGCCGGCGTGCGGTATTCGACGCCGACCGCGCGGCCCTCCTCGATCAGCACCCGGGTCGCGTGGGCGTTGGTGGCGATCGTCAGATTGGCGCGGTTTTTCGCCGGGCGCAGATAGGCCTTGGCCGCGCTCCAGCGCCGGCGGTTGCCGGTCGTCGTCTGGTAATAGCCGACGCCTTCCTGGCGGGCGCCGTTGAAATCGGGGTTGGCCGGGATGCCGGCCTCGACCGCCGCCTGAACCATTGCGTCGCCTAGGGGCGTCTTCACCGGGTTCGACACCTTGAGCGGCCCGCCGACCCCGTGGAACTCGTCGGGGCCGCGCTCCTGGTTCTCCGCCTTCTTGAAAAACGGCAGGACCGAATCATAGTCCCAGCCTTCGCAGCCGCGCTGGCGCCAGCCGTCATAGTCGCGAGGGGTCCCGCGCATGTAGACCATGCCGTTGATCGAGCTGGTGCCACCCAATACCTTGCCGCGCGGCTGGTAGAGGGTGCGCCCGTTGAGCTGCGCCTCGGGCTCGCTCTCGAACATCCAGTTGACCCTGGGGTCGGTGTAGGTCTTCGTATAGCCGAGCGGGATATGGATCCACGGGTTCTTGTCGGGTCCGCCGGCTTCGAGCAGCAGCACACGGTATTTCCCGGATTCGCTTAGCCGCGCCGCGACCGGGCACCCCGCCGAGCCGGCGCCGGTGACGATGAAGTCGAATGTTTCTGCTGCTTCTGTCACGGTGCGCCTCTGATCTGCGGTGGTTTGCCTGCACTGGCCACGATAGCCAAAGCCAGGGCGGTCGGGAAGGGCGCCAGCCGCGCCGGCCCGGAAAGCCGTTGCGGCAGGAGCGATTTGGCGCTACCCCGTTCGCGGCAGGGCAATTTTGGCGGCGTCGGTTGGTTGGATGGCGGGCAACCTCGTTCAGGGCGCTCTGTTTACGGTGATGGTGGTCCGCGCCGACATGCTGCGCGACCCCGCGTTCGCTTACGAGCTGGCGCAGCAGATCGAGCGCAGCCCGCGGTTTTTTCTTAATGCGCCGGTGGTGCTCGATTTGAGCGGCGCCGAGGGTTTTGCTGCCGCCGCGGATTTTACCCGGGCCGCAGCAGAGTTGCGCGAGCACACCCTGGCGCTGGTCGGCGTCCAGAATGCGGAGCCGGCGCAGGCGGCCGCCGCCGCCGCGGCCGGGCTGGCGAGCTTTGCCCCCAGCCCCGGCCAATCGGGCCGCCGCCCCGCACGGCCCGCCGCTGCGGCTGTGGCGGCACCGGCACCGGCGGCGCCGTCAGCGCGGCCCGCGGCGCGCCTCGTCACCACCCCGGTGCGTTCGGGGACGCAGATCTATGCCCGCGGCACCGATCTCATCGTCACCGCGTCGGTGAGCCCAGGGGCGGAACTGGTCGCCGACGGCAACATCCACGTCTACGGCCCGCTGCGCGGCCGCGCACTGGCCGGGGCGAGCGGCGATACGTCGGCGCGAATCTTCTGTTCGCGCCTCGAAGCCGAGCTCGTCAGCATTGCCGGGAATTATCTCGTCAGCGATCAACTGCCGCCCGAGCAGCGGGGTTTTCCGGTGCAGATCGCGCTTGTCGATGATCGGTTGACCGTCACCCGAAATTAACGCCAGATCATTTGCGATTAAGATCGCTGCGATTAAGGTTGCGCGCCGGTCTCCTCGCGCCGGAAAATGACCGGGCCGGGCAGGGGGCGCCGGTTGGACGAAAGCGAGGCGAGGGGAGAATTTTGGCCAAGGTCGTGGTCATCACATCAGGCAAGGGAGGGGTCGGCAAAACGACGACCGCGGCCGCCTTTGCCGCGGGGCTGGCGCTGCGCGGGCACAAGACCGTGGTCATCGATTTCGATGTGGGCTTGCGCAACCTCGACCTGATCATGGGGTGCGAGCGCCGCGTCGTGTTCGATTTCATCAATGTCATCAACGGCGATGCCAACCTCAACCAAGCGCTGATCAAGGACAAGCGCAACGACAACCTCTACATCTTCCCGACCTCGCAAACCCGCGACAAGGATGCGCTCCGGCGCGACGGGGTCGACCGCGTGCTCGAGGAGTTGAAGCAGCAGTTCGATTACATCATTTGCGACAGCCCGGCCGGGATCGAGCATGGCGCGATCACCGCGCTCTATTTCGCCGACAGCGCGATCATCGTAACCAACCCGGAAGTCTCCTCGGTACGCGACAGCGACCGCATCATCGGCATTCTCGCCTCGCGCTCGCGCCGCGCCGAGCGCAACGAGCCGCCGGTCGAACTTAATCTCCTATTGACCCGTTATGACCCGGGGCGGGTCGTCAAGGGCGAAATGCTGACGGTCGAGGACGTCAAGGAGATCCTGTCGATCCCGCTCCTGGGTGTGATCCCCGAATCGGAATCGGTGTTGCGCGCCTCCAACACCGGGACCCCGGTCGCCTTCGACAACGACAGCCTGGCCGGCCGCGCCTATCTCGACGCGGTCGCGCGGTTTCTCGGCGAGCAGCGCGAGATGCGCTTCGTCAAGCCCGAGCGCCGCAACTTTCTTCGCGTCTTGTTCGGTAGGGCGTGATGGGTCTCTTAAACCTTTTTTTCTCGCCGCACCGTCACAGCGCCGCGATCGCCAAGGAACGCCTCAAGATCGTATTGGCACACGAGCGGGCCGGAAGGCACGCGCCGGATTTCCTGCCAAAGCTGCAAAAAGAGCTGATCGACGTCGTGTGCCGCTACGTCGAGATCCGCGAGGACATGATCCGCGTCAATCTCGGCAAATCGGGCGAAACTTCGCTGTTGGAGATCAACATCGAGTTCGACGGCGCGAAGCCGACGCCGGCCCCCTCGCGCGGCGGGCTCGCCGGTGCGGCAACCGCGGCGCCGCCAGCCAAATCGGGCTGAGCGTCGACGCCCACCATTATGGTGCGCCACAGCGAATTTAAATCCGGGGAGGCGCCGTGGATATCGAGGAGTGGCTGCGCCGACTCGACTTGGCGCGGCTATGGGGCGAGCAGGGCCGGCGACAAGAGGCGCGAGAGCTGCTCGCACCGGTCTACGGCTGGTTCACCGAGGGCTTTGACACCGCCGACCTGAAAGATGCCAAGGCGCTGCTCGACGCACTGACGTGAACGCGGGTCCTGCAATGGAGAAATGTTGATGGCGGTCCCTAGCAAAACCGACTCCCTGATCCAGCACATCTCCGACCTGCCGGCCTATTCGCCGCCGGCGCATTCCGGGACGGTCAATCGCCGGCTCGTCGGGCGCGAGTTCGGCGCCGGCTTCGAACTGGTCCTCGGGCGGGTTGCGCCGGGCGGCGAAGCGAGCCGGCATTATCACGTCGAGGAGGCGCAGATCATTTATATCCTCAAGGGCGTGGCCGATGTTGCGCTCGGCGATGAGGCGCCCCGGCGGTGCGGCCCCGGTACGGTGATCCGCATCCCGAAGGGACTGGCGCACGAGGTCGTAACGGCCGGCGAGGAGGCTCTCGAATGCCTCGTCCTTTATGCGCCGCCGTTGGGGCCGCACGGGTTTGTCGAGGCGCCGCGCAGCTAACCGACGAATTCTTGAACGCGCTGCATCGGCGTTTACGCGTCCTTCGAGACACTCCCTTCGGTCGTTCCTCAGGATGACGTATGTTGTTGAATGCATTACGCAAAAACGTCATCCTGAGGAGGCCGCGAAGCGGCCGTCTCGAAGGACGCACCGTCGCGACGATTGGAAAATTTCAGGTGTCATGACGATCCGCCTCACCGACGAGGAAATGGCGATGCGCGGCGGCGCGTTTGGCGAGCCGCGGCGCTGGGCGATCGAGCATCAAATCGCGGTCGGCGAGTTCTTCGATGCGACCGATCTCGTGCCAGTGTCGCAGGCCCATATCATGGCCGACACCGAGTCGCTCGGGCCGGCCGGAATCGGCTTCCTCGAAAGCCTCGCGGCGAGGTCCGAGGCCGAGCGGCGGGTGCGGGTCCCGACCCTGACCGATCCGCGCGGGCTCGATGTCGCGGTCTATAAGCGGCTCGGACAAAGCGAGGCGATGCGGGCGCTCGAAGCCCGGGCGATCGCGGCGCTGCGCGCTTTCGGCGTCCTGATGACCGACACCTGCATCAATTACCAGACGATCATGCCGCCCACTCGCGGCGAACACCTGGCGATGGGCGACACCGGCGTCGTCATCTACTCGAATAGCGTTTTCGGCGCGCGCAGCAATTTCGAGGGCGGGCCATCGGCGCTGGCCGCGGCGCTGACCGGCCGCACCCCGCGCTACGGCTATCACCTCGACGAATGCCGCCGTCCGACCCGGCGCTTCCGCCTCGACGCTCGACCGCGCGACCTCAGCGAATGGGGCGCGCTCGGCGGCATTATCGGCCAGGCCTGCGGCTCCTATTGGGAAGTGCCGCTGATCGAGGGCATCGCGGAGGCCCCCGGCTCGGACGCGCTGAAGCATTTCGGTGCGGCGATGGCGAGCTTTGGTTCGGTGGCGCTGTTCCATATGCCGGGGATCACCCCGGAGCCGGCAGAGGGGCGGCCGCAACCTTCGCACACGATCGGCCGCGACGAGATCGAGGCGTTTGTCGCGGCCTATGGCGCCACCGGCGACAAGGTCGATATCGTGGTCTTCGCCGCGCCGCAGCTCTCGCTCGTCGAGATGGCGGCGCTCGCCGATGCGCTCGACGGCCGGCACGTCCATCAGGAGACGACGCTCCTCGTCACAACTTCGCCCGAAGTGAAGCATGCCGCGGATCGCATGGGGCTGACCCGACGCATCGAAGAAACCGGCGCCATCGTTGCCGCCGGCATCTGCTTCTACCAGAGCTATGCCGGAGAATTGGCCGAAGCCAATGGCTGGAAGCGGCTGATGACCAATTCGGCGAAGCTCGTCAACATCATCGGCGGCTATGGTTACCGCCCGACCCTGGCGAGCTTGGAGCGCTGCATCGCGTCGGCGGTTGCCGGACGGGTCGTCTGATGCCGATCGTTTTGCATTGCCACAAGGGCATCGGTCCGGCGGTGACCGGAACCGCACTCGTCGCCCGCGACAATTTCAGCGCGCGCTACGATCTCGACCGTAAAGCCGGGACCTTTTCGCGGCCGACCCACCAACTCGCCGGGCAGAGCTATGCCGGCCGCATTCTCGTGCTCAATGAGGCCAAAGGCGGGGTTGCCACCGCCTGGATGCTGCGCGACATGAAGGAACGCGGGATCGTACCGCTGGCGTTCATCTTCAACCGGGTCAACCCGATCCTCGCCCAAGGCGCCGCCTTCGCCGGGATGGCGCTGGTCGACCGCTTTCTTGGCGACGTCACCGACCTCATCCGCACCGGCGACCGGCTGCGCGTCGATCCCGGCAGAGGGGTGGTGGAGATTTTGGATCGGGACCGCTAAAGCCGCTATAGTTCGCGGCAGCGCATCGGAGGAAAGCCAAGGAGCGCCAGGGTCAAGGATGAGAACGAGCAATGCCCAGTGAGGTCGCTATCGAAGCACGCATCCCCTCCGAACTCGACCGGGCCCTAACGCGGCTCGCCTCGGCCCGCAGAAAGCGCAAATCAACGCTCCTGCGCGAGGCGCTCGCCGCCTATGTCAAAAGCGAACAGGAATTTGAGACAGCTGTCGAGGAAGGACGAGCGGATGCCCGCGCGGGCCGGCTCGTTGATCACGACGAGGTCTTGCGCGAGATCCGTCAACTTCTTGAATCGACGCGGTGACGGTTGTCCGCTGGACGCATTCGGCGCGCCGCGACTATCGCAACATCGTCGAATGGCTTCGCGACCGGAACCGAGCGGCTGCGGTTCGGATTGCCAATGCAATCGATCATCGTCTCACAATACTGGAAACGGTGCCTCGAATCGGCCGGATGGGTCGGCTCGAAGGCACTCGTGAACTCGTGATCCCTCGGACCCCTTATGTCGCGATCTATCAACTCGACGACGGCGAGGACCAGATCGTGGTGCTGCGTTTGCTCCACTCGGCTCAACGCTGGCCACCGAAGCGGCGCTAGCGCCACCGTTCCATTGCCCTCTGCCCTCGTCTAACCTGCCCGCAATCGGCTGAAACATCCGGAGAGGCACATGCCCGGCTTTACCACGCGGCCCGAGATCCGCGGCACCTTCGGGGTCGTCGCGACCACCCATTGGCTGGCCTCATCGGTCGCGATGGGGGTCCTCGAGAAGGGCGGCAACGCCTTTGACGCGGCGGTGGCGGCCGGCTTCACCTTGCAGGTTGTCGAACCGCATTTGAACGGCCCGCTGGGCGAAGCGCCGATCCTCGTCTACAGCGCGAAAAACCGCCGCTGCGAGATGGTCTGCGGCCAGGGCGTCGCGCCGCGGGCGGCAACGATCGCCCGCTTCAAGAGCCTTGGGCTCGACCTGATACCGGGCACCGGCCTGCTCGCCGCTACGGTGCCCGGCGCCTTCGACGGCTGGATGCGGCTGTTGCGCGATTATGGGACGCTGCCGCTCGCCGAGTTGATCGCGCCGGCGCTTGGCTACGCGGAAGCGGGCTACCCGCTGGTCGGTCGCATCCGCGACACGATCATGACCGTCGCCGATCTCTTCCGCCGCGAGTGGACGAGTTCCGCCGCGATCTATCTGCCGGGCGGCAATCCGCCGGTTCCCGGGCGGCTGTTCTCCAACAAGGCACTGGCGGCGACTTATCGCCGAGTGCTTGCCGAGGCGGAAGCCGGCGGGGGAAACCGCGAGCGCCAGATCGAGCGCGCCCGCGAGGCCTGGTACCGTGGCTTCGTCGCCGAGGCGATCGACCGCTTCTGCCGCACCGAGCGCGTGTTCGACGCCTCGGGGCGGCGCCATCACGGGCTCCTCAGCGCCGACGACATGGCGCGGTGGCAAGCTCCGGTCGAGGTGCCGCTCAGCTACGATTATCGCGGCTACACCGTCATCAAGGGCGGGCCGTGGAGCCAGGGTCCGGTCCTCTTGCAACAACTCGCGTTGCTCGCGGGGTTCGACCTCGACGGCCTCGACCCGGTCGGGCCCGAGTTTGTCCATCTCGTCACCGAATGCGCCAAGCTCGCTTATGCCGACCGCGAGGCGTGGTACGGCGACCCGGATTTCGTCGATGTGCCGATGGCGACGCTGCTCAGCCCCGCCTATAACGACGCGCGGCGCAGGCTTGTCGGCGAGCGCGCCTCATTGGAATTGCGCCCGGGCAGCCCGGATGGGCGGGAGCCTTATGTCCTCGTCGGCGGCACGGAGGTCGCGGCAGGCGCCGGCACCGGCGAGCCGACAGTAGGGCCGATCACCGGCATGTATGACGGTATCGGCGAGCCGACGACGAGCGAACTGGGCACCGTCGCCGGCGACACCTGCCATCTCGACATCATCGACCGCTGGGGCAACATGGTCTCGGCGACCCCAAGCGGCGGCTGGCTGCAAAGTTCGCCGGCGATTCCCGACCTCGGCTTCTGCCTCGGCACGAGGCTGCAGATCGCATGGCTCGACGACAAATCGGCATCGAGCCTCGCTCCGGGGAAGCGCCCGCGCAGCACCTTGTCGCCGACACTCGCGCTCAAGGATGGCGAACCCGCGCTCGCCTTCGGCACACCCGGCGGCGACGGACAGGACCAGTGGTCGGCGCAGTTCCTCTTGCATCATCTGCACCACGCGATGAATTTGCAGGAGGCGATCGACTGCCCAGAATTCAACAACGCGCATGCGCCCTCGTCATTCTACCCGCGCGCCGCCGATCCGGGTGCCCTGGTGCTTGAAGGCCGCTTCCCGGAAAAGACCTTGCGGGCGTTGGCCGAACGCGGGCACCGCGTGCATTTCGGCGAGACCTGGTCGGGCGGTCGGCTCACCGCCTGCGCCCGCGAAGCGACGCCGGAAGGCACGGTCCTCAAGGCCGGCGCCAACCCGCGCGGGATGCAGACCTACGCGGTCGGGCGGTAAGCCCGAGAAAGCCCTCTCCCTATTGAGGGGGAGGGGGAGGATTCGAGGGGATGGCGGCCCGGGCGAGCGCATCGGCGCGCTCGTTTTCCGGGTGCCCGGCATGACCCTTCACCCAATGCCATTCAATTTCGTGCGGCGCGGCGGCCTGCTCCAGGCGTTGCCACAGATCGATGTTCTTGACCGGCTTCTTATCGGCGGTGCGCCAACCGCGGGCCTTCCAGCCCGGCAGCCATAGAGTGATGCCGTCGCGCAGATAGCGGCTGTCGCTGTAGAGCCGCACCCGGCACGGCCGGGTCAGCGCCTCGAGCCCGGCGATCGCAGCCATCAGCTCCATGCGGTTGTTGGTGGTCGGGTTGTCGCCCCCGGCCAGCTCCTTCTCGACCGCGCCGTAGCGCAGGATCGCGCCCCATCCGCCGGGACCGGGATTGCCGCTGCACGCGCCGTCGGTGAAGATGTCGACTCCGGGGCGCGCCCGCTGTCGGCCCTCAGACATCGATGCCATAGGCGGCCGGCCCGGTGACGTCGCGGTGAAAGCGCAGCTTTTTGAGATATTCGAGCGGGTCCTTCGGGCGCACCAAGGCGCCCTCGGTCTGGTTCAGCCAGTCGTAGAGCCGGGTCAACAGGAAACGCAGCGCACTGCCGCGCGCCAATAGCGGCAACGCCGCCAGTTCCGCCGGGCCGAGCGGCCGGACCGCGCGGTAGCTGGCGACGAACAGGCGCGCCTTGGTGACGTTGAAGCTGAGATCCCCTTCAAAGCACCAGGCGTTGAGACAGATCGCGAGGTCGTAGGCGAGGAAATCGGTGCACGCGAAATAAAAGTCGATGAGGCCGGACAGCGCGCGATCGCGGAAGAAGACGTTGTCGGGAAACAGATCGGCGTGGATGATGCCGGGCACCAGCTCGCGCGGCCACGCCAGTTCGAGAAACGCGAGTTCGTCGCCCAGTTCGGCTGCGAGGCCGGGCTGCAGTTCGCCGGCGCGCGCGCGACACGCCTCGTAAAGCCGGCGCCACCCGGCGACGCTGAGGTCATTGGGACGCACCAGCGCAAACCCCTCGCCGGCGCGATGCAGCCGCGCCAGGGCGCCGCCCAGCTGGGCGCAGTGGAACGGCTCGATGCGGCGCGGCCACATCCCGTTGAGAAAGGTGACGATCGCCGCCGGGCGGCCGCACAATTCGCGCAGCGCCTCGCCGTCCTTTCCCCGCACCGGCGTCGGACAGGCGACGCCCTGATGCGCCAGATGGTCCATCAGCGCGATGAAGAACGGCAGATCGGCGCGCGCCACCCGCTTTTCATAGAGCGTCAGGATGAAGTTGGCGCGCTCGGTGGTGAGGAGGAAGTTCGAGTTCTCGACGCCCTCGGCGATGCCCTTGCACGACAGCACTTCGCCGATGTCGTAGAGCCGGGTGAAGGCGCGCAGTTCGTCGTCGCCGATTTCGGTGTAGACCGCCATGCCCTGAGGCTACGCTGTCATTGCGGGCGAAGTGAAGCAATCCCGATAGGGCGAGCACCCGCGGAGCGAGATAGCCGCGTCGCTCCATCCCCGCAATGACGACAACTCCGCCGCCAAGTTCGCTTGTGCGGCGAGCGAGGCTCGCCTAAAGTCGGGGCTGGCCCCACCTTCGCTCGTCGGGCCGTGCGGGACACCAGCAAGGGCGATGGCAGGGAGTATAGATGTCCGATCCGATCCCGGCGCAGAAGGCGCCCTATCCAACCACCGTCGAAGCCGGCCAGAGATATGTCTGGTGCGCTTGCGGGCGCAGCGCCAAGCAGCCGTTCTGCGACGGGTCGCACAAGGCGGTCGGCCTCGCGCCTCTCGCCTTCGTCGCTGAGAAGAGCGGCACGGTCTATCTGTGCGGCTGCAAGGCGACGAGCGGCAAGCCGTTCTGCGACGGCACGCATAAGACCCTCTGATCGCTGGTTTCCGGCGTTGGGTTCAGGATCGAGCCGCAGGCGGCGGCATCGCGCGGTGACGCGCGCGTGCGCCGCACTGATGCTGTGCGGCCTCACCCTCTTGTGCGGGTGCAGCACGGTCTCATCCTGGATGCCGTTCTCCTCGTCCGCCGCGCCGAGCGCGGCGGCGGCGTGCCCGAGTGCGGCCATCCTGCATTCGCTATCGCAAACCGCGGTGTTTCCGCCGGGTGGGTCGCACGAGCCGGTGGGTGTGGCGTTCTACGGCATTTTGAGCGAGGTCAACGCGAAATGCGACCAGGCGGCGGGTGCGATGCATGTCGCGCTCGATGTCATCGTGATCGGCGAGCGCGGACCGGCGATCGGGAAGGGTGACATCGTCGACCTGCAATATTTCGTGGCGGTGACCGGATCCGACCAGACGATCCTCAACAAACGTTCGTTTGCGGTCCGGATCGCGATCCCCGCCGGCGCCAAGCGGGCCGGGGTCACCGACCATATCGAGGAAACGATCCCGCTCGCCGGCCGCACGCCCGGCGATCTGAGCATCCTCCTCGGGTTTCAGCAGACGCCTGACGTCATCGATTTCTACAAGCACTTCCGCGGACGCTCGATGTGAGCTCTGGATAGGCCGAGGCGCGTCAGCTGGAACCTTCGACAAACTGCTGCCGGTGTTGGCCAAACCACCGCACGGTCGCCGCGATTCCGTCCTCAATCGCCCATTTTGGCGCCCAGCCCAGAAGCCGGCGCGCCTTGGCGATGCTGGCGAAGTTCTGCGCCATGTCGCCCTGCAGCGGCGGCCCGAACGCGACCCGCGGCACAATCCCGAAATCCGCCTCCAACTGGCACGCCAAGAGTTCGGCGAGCTGCCGCACCGAGGTCTCTCGCCCGGTTGCCACCTGGAAGATCTCGCCGCCGCCGTCGAACCCCGCCGTGGCGATGATCGCCTCGACGAGGTCGTCGATAAAGATGAAGTCGCGGGTCTGGGCGCCGTCGCCATTGAGGATCCAGGGTTCGCCGGCAAACGCCTGCCGGATCAACAGCGCGACGACGCTGCCCTTGTGGGTCGACCACGGACCGTAGACGTTGGAAAAGCGCAGCGACACCGTGCGCAGCCCGTAAGCCCAGAAATAGGCCGAGCAATACCCTTCGCCCGCGAGCTTGCTTGCGCCGTAGGGCGAGAGCGGCCGGCACGGCACGTCTTCATGGATCGGCGGCGTCACATTCCCGGTCGGCGCTCCCGACGAGGCGAACACGAAACGCGGGGTCCCGGTACGGCGTGCCGCTTCCAGCATATTGAACGTGCCGATGACGTTGGTTTCCAGATCCATGCGCGGCGCGCGGATCGACGGCTGGACCCCGGTATTGGCGGCGAGGTGGACGATGATATCGGCGCCCTCGACCCAACGCGCGACATCCCCGGTGATCGAGGCTTCGACCAGTTCGACGCTGCCGTCCGCGATGGGCCTCGGGTCACGCAGCGGCTCGACCGGCACGAAATTCCCGACGGTCTCGACGCGCCCGGCGCTCAGATCGTCGAGGATCCGAATCCCGGCGGCGAGACCCCGCTGCCGCAGAACGCGGATGAGGTTGACCCCGATAAAGCCGCATCCGCCGGTGATAAACCACCGCTTCGCGCTAGCATCCATTCTCGTTTCTGCGTGGTGCATGCTGCGGCCGAACCTCCGACGCCGCAGTCGCCTTTCTAATCCGGCGCCGCTCCCTCCGCCAGAGCGGAGGTCCGATCGGTGTCGGCGGATGCGAAATCGTCGGGAATGTCTACCCAGGTCCCGATGTCGCCGCCGCCCGGCATAGTGGCGGCAAGCGAGCCGATCCCGGATACCTCGATCCCCTGCCCTTGCAGGGTGCGGATCTGCCGCTGTATCCGCTGATTTCGCATCGGGTTCTTGGTCGTGATAAACGTTGCCGAGCGACACCCGGAGACCGCCCCGGTGAACCTGCCCTCTACGGTATTCCAGCGCAGCGCGGATCGGGCGCGGTCCAGACCCGGCAGGAAGGCGTCCCGCCGCTCGCAGATTGCCGCGATATCGTGGGCCAGCGTTTCCGGGTCGCGATCCGGCACGATGAACCCCAAATCGTATTGTTCGATGAGTTGCACGAACGCCGCATTTCGCGACGACAGCAGCGGTAATCCCGCCGCGATCGCGTCGATGTACCGATTGTGCAGATTGGTGATGCAATTGACGTTTTCGTCGTCCAGCCAAACGAGCGCGGCATCGCAGGCCGCGATATCGCCGATGAAATCCTCGTACGGCACTGCGGGGAAAAAATGCACACGCGAGGTCAGGCCAAGCTCCGATACCAAGCCGTCGATCTCGTTTTTCAGACTTTCCGGCCGGATGTCGCCCAGATTGACGAGGTGGTATGCCTCCTCGCAGCGTGACAGCGCCGTCAGCACCTCGTCAAAACGGGAAGCCGGGTAAATCGAGTTTATGTACAGAATCAGGAAGTCCCGTTCGGAACAGCCGCATTCTTCCCTGATCCGGGAAGCGGACGGCGGCCGGGCCGGCGCGGAGAAGTAATTCGGCAGCGTCACAAAGGGGACGCCGTAGCGCTCCTGCATAAAATCGGCGAGAGGCTGGCTCGTCGCGAACCTCGTTTGCGCCCCGAGCAGCGCCGGACGGCTGACCAGCTCGTAATAGGCCGAGGCCTCGCTCGGTATCACGGCGTCGTATCCCCAAGTCTTGTGATCCGCTTCGAACGGCTCGATCGCGTCGTAGATCAGGATGCCGCCATGCTTGGCCGTCATATAATCGGCCGCGATCAGGGCGACGTCGTCATGCGCGATATAGGCATCTGCCTTGAGCAAGGCTGCCTCCCTGGCGCAGCCCCAGGCGAGGCGCAGCGCGTAGCTGAGCGGCGGGTAGAGCGAGCGATGGATCTGATCGCACGCGGCGACCCGTTCCCGCAGGTCGTTCAGCGGGCGCCTGTGAACGATCAGTCGGTCGTTCAGCTCGCTTGAAATCGACAAATATTGTTCGAACAGGTCGCCATAGATGCGGCGCTTCATCACCCAACGCTGGCTGCGATTGCTCATCGGCGAGCCGAAAACCGACGGCGATCAGGACGTCGGCGTCGGCGGGCGGCGCCGTGCGGCCCGCTCGATCATCGGCTGCGCCTTGCGTACGAGGACGCGGAGCGCCGGCGGGACCAGCGCGCCGACCAGCGTGTCGTAGCGGTGGGCTTTCGCCCGCCAAACGGGAAATTCAGCCTTGATCTCGTCGAAGCGCCGCGCCTTGTAGCGGAGCTCCATGACTTCCCTTTTCAGCCGCTCCAACTGCACCCGTTCCGATGACTGCGGATTGTCGGGCGTTGCCGCGGCGCCAGGTCGCGCCGGCGGGGTGCCCGCGGCCTCGATCGTCGGGGACTTGCGAGAATTCATCTGGTGTCCTCCACGCGCCCTCCTTTAACCGCGCCCATCGGCGGGCGTGGAGGGTGCCGCATCTTCGTCCGTGCTCCCTTCGGGGAGAAAAAACGTTGCGTTGTGGCTGCAGGTCCAACTTGCCGGATGTAAGAGAGCGACAAAGCCGGCGCCGTGTTCGACCCGTCCATGGTACCAGCGCCGTCGCGTTTCGGCAGGAGCGGTCTCCCACATCATCTGCGGGAACGGCACCTTGTCGGCGCCGAATTTCGTCGCTTCGTAGTCAAAGCCGAACCGTGCGACACCGTATTTGGCCATATAGGGAACCGGCTCAAAGTAGGTCCGCAGCACTCTGAGTTCGGGATGCTGTTCGGCGGCCTTGGCAAATCCGCGGGCGAGAAAATTGCCGTGCCCGGAAATGCTCCTCCAATTGCCGAAGGTTTCGCGGAACGACGCGGCGATGCGGGACAGCGTGTCGTCGGTGCCCGCACGCAGCCTTTGGAGCTCGGGCGCGGCATCTCGGTCGCGGGAATAGGCGGCGCGCAACTCGAGCAGCCAGGCCACAAACTCCTCGCTCTCGATTGCCTCATTTTGCTTGGTGTAATCGCCGCCGAGCTTCTCCGTCAGATACCAGGTCGCCGTCGGGGCCACGTGCAAGCCGAACTGCACAAACCGGTTATCGAACTCCAGGAGCTTGACGAAATACGGCTCAACCGATTCCTCGTAGCGCGAGAATTTCCAGACGATCTGGAACGAGCCGACAACTGCAAGGCGTTCGTGGAGGTCGGCCAAAACGTACGCGGCGAGCAGATCCTGGATATGGGTGTCATGCCGCAGATAGGCCCACCGTTCGCCGAACCGGGGAGGCCCGTCCTCAAACCCTCCGAACGAGTAGCCCTCCGAGCGCAGCCAGGCGATGAAGCGCGGAAAGGAGCGGTCGACGCCACTGCCGATTTTCTCGCGAGCGGCTGCCGCGAGTTGCTGGGTGTCAGCCCTCTCGCAGCGTGGACCGAACTGGATGAGATCGGTAAAATTGGTGAGGATCGGCCGCTCCGGTAGCGGCGCCGCGGGGCCGGTCGGAACCGGGTCGATGGCCGGCCGCAACACCGCCGCGCTTCGCCGCCCCTCGGCGGGCCGCAGCAAGTCGGCGTAATGCTCGCCTCCCCAATGTCGCGCGGGAAAAATCGCGACGAAACCCCCGCCGCCGGCGATGCGTGCCTCCAGCAGGCCTTGCAGACGCGTCACCTCGCCACCGCCGAACAGCACCGTCGGACCCGGCCCGAGATCGCCGGCAAAGCGAGTCGCCTCGAACCGGTAGCCGAGCCGCGCCAATTCGACATCCCTCAGGTAGTCGATCGCATGAAACCACGCGCCGATCTCGGCCAGCTCAGGGCGGGTTTGCCGGGCGTTGGAAAAACCGACCGCCAGCGGCGATCGGCGGCCGGAAATCGACGAGGATCTGCCGAGCGCCCGGCGAAAGGATCGATCAAGCTCCTCGAGGCCTGCCCAGGCGCCGTCGCGCAGCGCACGCAAGGGCGCGGCCTCGCGGCCCGCCGACCGCCACGCCGCCAGTATCTCATCGAGGTACGACAAAAACTGCGGCGATTGGACAAACCGGCTCAGCTTGCCTAGATCGCCACCAAACTGCGTCCTGGCCAGCCAGCGCGATATCGGGTCGCAATGCAGCCCCAGGTGAACGCACCCCGGGTCGAAATCGCGCAACCGCAGCGCAGCGTCGCGTAGCCGCGGATGGTCCTCGATCGCGTCCCACGCCAGGTGGAATGCGGCGGGGACGCCGAGCCGCTGGTGCCCCGCAGCCAGCCGCAGCCCGATCTCGACATCCATCGTCGTCGGCAGAATATCGTACCGTAGATAGACATGGCGCCGGTCGAATGACGGGTAGGTGTCGTCCAAAGCTTTTATTGCGTATCCGAAGCCCTGAAGCCGCTCGACAAAGTGCGCGAGGATCTCCGCGGTTCGGCTCGCCGGTGCCCGGCCCGGCGCAAACCTTCGGGTTATGAAGTCAAAAAGTGTCGAAGCGCCGCTCATGACCAAGCGCCGTCGCAGCGGGCGGAGGGCCGCTCTGTTCGCAAGGAGCGCTTAAACATCAACCGGTATCTCGATGCATGTCGCGCCGATAATTGGAACGGGTGGTGCGCCGCTGTCGTCGCGGCCCGCGCGCGGCTGCGCGGTGACGATCGTCAGATCGACGCCATGAGCGAGCAGCGTCGCTGCGATCTGGCGTGACCGCTGCCCATTCGCGGGCCGCTCGGTGCGCAGCATGGCGATCCTGCCGGCCCCGCGCAGATGCGTCGGCAGCGCCGCCTCGTAGTCGGGCATCACGGTCGTCGTCAGCCCCGCCTTCAGCAACTCGGCCGCGAGGGCCGCGCTGGCCACGACCACGATATCGGCGAGCGACAGCAACCCTGACCTGGCCCGGTCGAGGGCATGGACAAGCGGATCAAGCGGCCCATCGAGGCGCTCTCCCCTCATGCGGTAGGAGGGCGGCTCGACGAGGTCCAACACGATGATCGCGTTATCCGATCGGAGCAGCTGGGCAGCCAGCACCGCTTCCACATCCTGACAGATGAAAACGGAACAGCCGAGCCGATCAGCCAGCGCCTGACACTTGCCGGCAAAAGCACATGCGCGTGACATAAGCTGCAAAACCCAGAAACTTCCCTTTAAAAGCGTTCGATACTTTCGGTCCCACCGCTCTATTTCATTCTGGATGGCACTATATTCGGCACGATACGACGTGTAAGCTTTCGAGATCTTTGTCCTCATCTCGACAATTTGTGCGTCGATATCAGGAACCGGGTCGGTTTTCTCTCCGATATCTACCGCACGCATAGGAGGCCCGTGGAGTTGATGCTTGGCACCTTAGAGTCGCGGCCGCGCCCGGTCATGCCGGCGATCGCCGATGCTCGCCGGGTCGGCCACCAGCCGGATCCCGGTCGCCGCCGCTTCAATTCGCCGCCCGCCAGGTTTGCAAATAGGAGCGCGGGGCGCGCAGCAGCGCTCGCACGGTCCATGTCGAAGAGGCCCCATTCGGCAGCGGTTTGGGCGGTTTTTCACCGGTGGCGGCCGCCTCGCTTCGTGGCGCCGGGGCCGGGCCCCCATTGGAGGCGGCGAGGGGCTGACCGGCGGGCGAGGGGGCGCGCCGGCTGACCGTCTGCGCAGCGACCAGGGCGGCCAGCTTTACGTTGAGGTTCTCCCGGTCGGTGCCGGCCCATTTCAGCTCGATGCTTTGCAGCCGGTGTTGTTCGACAAGCTGTTCGAGCTGTAGCGTCATCTCCGTCAGTTGGGCTTCCGAATCCGCCAGGTGCGCCTGCTGCTGCGTGAGCCGATTGCCGAGCCGCGCGATCTCTTCGGCGCGCTCTGCGGCCAGCGCGACCGCCGGGGCGAGGTCTGCGCCCAGCCGCGCCGCTTCCTCTCCGCGTGCCGCGCTCAGCGCCTCCAATTCGCCGATCCGTTGATTGAGGCGCGCCGTCTCTTCGCCATGCGCCGCTGCCTGCTGCTGCCATTGCACCCGCTGTCCGGTCAGCTGCTCCTGCAGCAGCTCCACACGCTGCATGTGCCTTTTGGTCGATGCCTCGGCTTGCCGTCGCCACTCGGCCCATTGCTTGGCAAGTTCCCCCTCCGGTTGAGGTTCCGAAGCACCTGCCGCTCCCCTTGCGCCACGCGCAGATGTTTCGGTGCGCCGGCGGCCGAGGTGCGGTGCGAAGGCCGTCAGGATGCGGTCGCAATTCTGCAGCGCTTCGGTCAGCTCCTGACGCGCGAAATCGGCTCCTTCGCACTTCTCAAGCGCTGCCGCGAGCGTCTGAATAATCGGATTGGTCAAAACGACGCTGTTGATCTTTGCGCGATCAAATTTTGGATTGATACATTCGGCGGTAATCGCCTTGAGCTGGGCTGGGTCGGGCACTGCCCCCAAGACGTATTTGGCCAGCATGCGGATCGTCCGCAGCGGATCGGCGAGCAGCCGTTCGTAGTGCAGGATGAAGCAATTAAGACCGGTGTCGCGCAACGCGCCCACGGTCCGAGTGAGCCATACCAACTCGGCATCGCTCTGATCGATGCGATAATTGTTTGCCATCGACTGCACGAACGCCGCCGGGCTGCGGGCGCAGACGATGTACCGGGGGACGATCCGCGCCCGGTTGAAAATGGGCTTCCACAACGGCAACAATACCGAGGTGCGAGGGTCCTTGAAGCCCCACAGGGCGTCCGATCCGAACTCCTGCCGGACATACTTCTCCAATTGGGCAGCTGTCGCCGCCGCAGCCTCCGAGGCCATCCATCCGGCGGGTAGCGGTGGAATACGGGCAAAGCCGCCGACGTCGAAAAATGTACTGTGCGCTTTATAGATAACCTCGTCCTCGAACGCTCCGTCCAAGTTCTGATCGCTTATTTGCGCCGGGTTGTAATTCATGCGGACGCCGAGTTCGCCCAGAATGCGTGCTGTGAGCGAGGTGCCGCTGCGCCCCGACCCGAGCACGACGACGCATACCGGCGGCCGCGCTCCCTTGTCCTGCCGGGAGGGGCGGCGGGCCGCGGGCGCCTTTTCAACTGGGGAGCCATCCGGGGCGGCAGCAAGGCTGCGGTTCTCCGGGCCTGTCGACAACGCGGCCACGTGCGCCTCCTACACCATCAGGTCCGAAATTGCCTTGTCGAGAACTTGACCTCCCTGCTTGAGCCGGGAGGCCGGCTGCTTCCAGGTGTGGTTTTCGACATCGGCGCTGCGTTCGACAACCAGGTTCAGGCTGTCAACTATCAAGCATTGGACATCCGGGCGCATTGTCTGTATTCGATTAATAAATTCAGTGTCAGCCGAGAAATTTACTTCATCGGGATAAGAAATATCTTTCAATAAGGCAGATTTGCAGGCAAAACTACAGCCGCTTATTTTTGCTTTTTGACTGGATTGGAGGTCTCGCGCTGAGAATTGTGCGATCAAATCGGGAAGCCTCTTGCGTTCGATGTGTGATACCGATGTGTTTAGCAAATATAATGAGTCGTCTTCCTCAAAATGGAAAAAAGAAGCGCTCTTTCCAAAGATGTCGACATCTCTGGCGCGTAAATGCAGCATGCAATCATGAACGTAGTTTGACCCATAGTGATCGTCGTCATCTACCCGGAAGAAGTATTCTCCGGTTCCTTGCTGGGCGCCGAAATTGAGCAGCGACCCGGCATGGCAGTCGGTCGGGAGCGTGGTAAAGATGATGTCGGTCCGTGAGCCGTATTTGGCGCGAACCTCGGCGAGCTCGGAGGCGCCGCCGTTGAAAACAATGACGAGCTCCTTGTTGGGGTAAGTCTGGTCGAGATATTGCCGGACCGATTTTTCCAGCAAGTGAGGGCGCATCGTTCCGGTGACCAGGGTCGCTTTCGGATACGGCTGCCAGTCGTGCCCAATGCCGATCTCCTTGCATATAACGGCGAGGCGATCGGCAAAGGTGTGGTTGGAATGTGCTTCGCGCCAGGCGGGGTGGGCGGCGACCTCACGTGCGAGCGGATCACCCATGATTTCGTGAATGTCGCCGACGAACGCGTCCGGCGACAGCCGCTGGCGCACGAAGCCGCCGCGGAAATCGTCCGGTTCCAGGGCGCCGAGGTGGATCAGAGGCACCCGGCAGGCAGCCGCCTCGACGAGCGCCCACGATGCCTGCGTCGGCGTAACGCTCGATTGGGAAAAGCTGATATAGGCGTCGGCCCGCTTGTAGACCTCCGGCAACAGCTTGCGATGCACCCACCCCTTCAGCGCCTGCCGCAGCGCCGGTTCCGGGATTCGTTGTATCTGCACCTGGGCGATCATGCAGGCCGTATCAATGATCGCCAGCGCTTCGGTCGGCAGGCGCCCGAGGATCGCCCGAGTCTCCGGGTATTTGTAGAGATCGCTCCAGCCATCGTAAATGATGCTGGGAGGATACGCCGAGCGATCGTCATAGGAGCGGATCGGATTGAACCGCCGTGGCTGGATCGCCGGCAACAGCGGCATAGCGCGCACGCCCGTTCGCGCCAGCTCGGACACCGCCTTTCTATCGGCGCAGAAAACCCGGTCGAACCGCCTTGCAAAATCCTGATAGAGATGCAGGTACTCACTGTCGAGCGTCATCCAGAAGACCGTCGGAATCGCCAACGATCGCGCACGCGCCAGTAGCTCGTTGAGGCGTTCGCGGTACTCGCCGCGTTCGAACTGCGACATATACCAATCGCCGGTACAGGTGGCCCAGGCCGACTCGATGAGGACCATGTCGACCCGGCCGAACTGCAGGGTCTGCTCCCACGTCGCCTGCGTCAGCAGCAGGAGTTCCGCCTCGTGAACGAGGCCGTCGAACAGCCGCTCGCCGAGGATGCAGGCGATCCGCAGTCGCGACCTCGGTTTGGTGTCGACGGTCATCGGTGGAACATCGGGCGACCACAGCAACATGCGACCGAATGTGCCGGCCATGTCGTTGCGATTGAGGCGGGCCCAGGCCGCCGCCGGCACATCGTCCGGCTCGACAGCGCTCTCCTCTTCTCCCAGGATCTGCCGGTAGGCGGCGATATGGTGCTCGGTCGCGATCACATCCATATCGCGATTTTTCAGCAGCTCGAGGTTGGCGTGCAGGCGCTCGGTGGGGAACCCGCGCTCAACCGCCTCGGAAATGACGGCGCGGAACGAGGCCGCGTCTTCGGCGAATTTCAAAAGCGCGAAGCCTTCGCGCTCATAGAGGCGGTGAGCGGTGGTGTCCGTCACCACCGGTACCAGCCCGGAGCCCATATACTCCAACGTTTTTAACGGCGGCGAGGCGTCGTACAGCTCGGTCGGGACCCAACCGATCCCGGCGTCGTATTCAGGTATCACCCGAAACAGCTCGTCCTGGGAGAGCGCATCGTGGACCCGCACAATACCGGTCAAGTGATGCACTTCCGTGAGGTACCTCAGGTTATCCTTCTCCGGGCCGCTGCCGTACATGTCCAGACTGATTTCGTCCTTCAGCGGCGTGGGCAATGCGTCGATGAATTCGATCAGCGTGTCGAGCTTCCGGCCTCGCGCATAGGATCCGACATAGATGAATCGCTTGCACCGCACCATCGCTTCAGTCGGTAAGCGAGGAGAAAACGCCGAGAGAGTTACACCGAGCGGATATACCTTGAGTGGCCCGGCATAGCCTGGGATCCAGGTTTGCGTGCTATCGGCACTTAATGTAATGACGAGATCCAATAACTCCGCCCGGCTCATTCCGGCTTCCTGGATTTCTTGCCGACGGTCGACGTTGTCTCCGGTCAACAACGGAGATTGTACGTCCAGTACCAGCTTGGCATTAGGGACCACCCTCCGCAAATGAACTACAACTTTCCCCCAACCCGCGTAATTCCCCATCCATACGATATCGGGATCATGCATTTGCGCTATTTCGCCAATCTCCGACAAATAACGATCGGTCCCGAACGCGACAACGTGGACCGCCAGATTGTCACTGGCTTCGTGAACAATTTCGGCAGCCCGTTTCGTAGGAGGGTGGGCAATCACGCAGACATCGGCGTGGCACGCATATGCCTCTGCCAAATGATAAGTCCCGGATGTTCCCAGTAAACCGAAAGGGCGCGGCGTAATCATAAGTATTCTCAACCGGCGTGGGCCCTGTCGCCGTAAGGTATGCGGTCCTGGCGCCCGCGCGACCGTCGGCGGCACCGCGGCGGTTATTGCCGTTTCTGGAGCCTTCGAATCGAGCAATTCGTCGAAGGCGGGCAACAGGTGGCCTGTCACCACACTGTCCCAATCCCGTCTTTTTATCAGCGCCAAATTCCGTTCGATGTCGGCGCGTGAGCAGCCGGTCATGTACACTTGTTCGATCGCGCGGGAGAACGAGTCGAAGTTTTCCTCGAAAAGAACGGCGCGGAAGCCTTCCTCGATGTTCCTCTTATGCCCGGTCGTCGCCGAGGCGACGACCACAAGTCCCGAAGCCAGGTATTCGAGCATCTTGAGCGATGGCGCCGCATCGAAGATCTCGCGAGGCACCCAGGCCAATCCGGCGTCGTATGTCGGCAGGACCTCCCATAATTTGTCTTGCGGTAAGCTGTCATTGACGCGAACGATCATTCCAAGACCGTTGTTATCGACGAATTCGATCAACGCTTCTTTTGATGGACCACCCCCGAACATGTCAATAGTTATATTTCCTTTTACATATTCTGGAAGTTTTTCGAAATATGAA